>NZ_JBQFUT010000002.1:0-524898 GCF_056539305.1 Ruegeria sp. BC1 | reverse complement strand
CCCCAGCGGATACTGAACAGGCATCTCCCACCCAGCAAAATCAACCATCTTGCCACCCAACTCAACGTGCAAGTCATACAACGGAGTGCGTTTCGGTGAAGTCATCGTTTCAACCTTTCATTCAGCGGGACTGGTCACGAACGACCATGACGGTGCAATGCGCATTGCGCACGACGCGGGCCAGGTTCGGGCCAATCTCATAATTTGGGAAATCGCCCTTGGTCGATGCCATGACGATCATGTCGAAGCCGTCCTTGTAGGCGAGCTTTAGGATTTCGCGGTAGACGCTACCTTCTTCGATGTGGATTGCCACATCCGAAGCATTGCCGTGATCCAAAATGGCCTGAACCGCGTTGCGCACGTGTTCCTTGGCGCCTGCGCCATAGTTGGCGGGCAGGTTCGGCAGCTGGATGATCTCGGGGATGACGGCAACAGCATGCAATTCGGCACCGTAGAATTTCGCCTGTTCCAGTGCGACCGGCAGAGCCAGTTTCCACGAGTGGTCGTCAGTGTGATCGATAGGCAGCAGGATTTTCGTGGCCATCACGCCTCTCCTCGAGATTAAGAATTCTGTTTCAAAGGTGGGGGGCCGGGTGGCCCCCCCCGTTTTTCTTTGAACCGAGTTTATTCGGCAGGTGTACTTCCCGGCTCTTCGGACTGGCCGCCCGAGGCGAAGAACTCTTTCGTCAGCTTGAAGACGATCGGGCTCAGCAGGGCCAGTGCGATCAGGTTCGGGATTGCCATCATGGCGTTCAGCGTATCCGCCAGCAGCCAGATGAAGCCCAGATCCGCAGTCGCACCGAAGTAGATCGCAACAATCCACAAAACGCGGTACGGCATCAGGGATTTGACGCCCAGCAAGAACTCGACGCATTTCTCGCCATAGAAGGACCAGCCGAGGATGGTGGTGAAGGCAAAGATCGACAGAGCGATTGCGATTAGGTGACCACCGCCCGGCAGCGAGTTTGCAAAGGCCAGCGAGGTCAGTGCCGCACCCGACTCGCCCGAGGTCCATGCGCCCGACGAGATGATCGCCAGACCCGTGATCGAGCAGACGATGATGGTGTCGATGAATGTACCCAGCATCGCGATCAGACCCTGGTTAACCGGACCTTTGGTCTCGGCCGCTGCGTGCGCGATCGGAGCCGAACCCAGACCGGCCTCGTTCGAGAATACGCCACGTGCCACACCAAAGCGGATGGCGGCCCAAACGGCTGCACCGGCGAAACCACCTTCGGCAGCCGAGGGGGTGAACGCGTAGGTGAAGACCAGCGACAGTGCGTGACCGATGTTGCCGATGTTGATCAGCAGAACCAGTAGACCAGCGATGATGTAGGCAATCGCCATGAACGGAACCAGTTTACCGGCGACCGCACCGATGCGAGTGATCCCACCAAGGATAACAGCTGCGGTCAGAACCATCAGCACAACGCCGGTGACCGAAGTGTTCACACCGAAGTTCGATTCCAGAACCTGTGCAACACCATTGGCCTGAACACCGTTGCCGATGCCGAAGGCCGCGATTGCGCCAAACAGAGCAAATGCAACGCCCAGCCAGGCCCATTTCGCGCCAAGGCCGTTCTTGATGTAGTACATCGGGCCGCCGACGTAGTTGCCCAGCTCGTCCTTTTCACGGTATTTCACCGCGCAGACAGCTTCGGCATATTTGGTGGCCATGCCCACCAGGGCGGTCATCCACATCCAGAACAAGGCGCCCGGACCGCCCAGGAAGACAGCAGTGGCCACACCGGCGATGTTCCCCGTACCGATGGTTGCCGACAGCGAAGTCATCAGCGCGTTAAAGGGGCTGATCTGCCCTTCACCCTGACCTTCACGGCCTTTGAACAGCAGGCTGAAACCCGTGCCGATGCGCAGGATCGGCATGAATTTCAGGCCGACTTGCAGGAAGAAGCCGACGCCAAGGATGAGAACCAGCATCAGCGGCCCCCACACGACGCCATTTATGGCCCCTACGATTGAATTTAACGCTTCCATGGTTTCCCTCCCATTTGCGTTAGGTTATGCCCCGGTTGCCAAAGCCCGTTGGCGGGCCTGCTTGAGGGCGGCAAAGTCTTCGTCCGCGTGGAACGACGAACGGGTCAGCGGTGTGGCTGACACGTGCAAAAAGCCCTTGGAGCGCGCGACTTGCTCTAGTTGGGCAAACTCTTCCGGTGACCAGAAACGATCTATCGGGTGGTGTTTCGGCGTCGGTTGCAGGTATTGCCCGACGGTCAGAAAATCGACGTTGGCGGCGCGCAGGTCGTCCATCACCTGACGCACGTCATTCAGGGTTTCACCAAGCCCGACCATCAGGCCGGATTTGGTGAAAATCTCGGGGTTGGCGCGTTTGGCGTCATCCAGCAGGCGCAGGGACGCATAGTACCGCGCACCGGGGCGGACCGTAGGATAAAGATGCGGGACAGTCTCCAGATTGTGGTTGAACACATCCGGGGCGGCCTCGAACACAACATCAGCCGCATTGCCCTTGCCGAGAAAGTCCGGGGTCAGAACCTCGACCGTAGTGTCGGAGTTCTGGTGCCGCACGGCACGGATAGTCTGGGCGATATGCTCGGCTCCGCCATCGGCTAGATCATCCCGGTCGACTGAGGTGACTACCACATGGCGCAGGCCCAGCTTCTTGACGGCCGCAGCAACGCGTCCGGGTTCGAACACGTCCAGCGCATCCGGGCGGCCTGTCGCCACATTGCAGAAGGAACAGCCCCGCGTGCAGATCTCACCCATGATCATCATGGTCGCGTGACGTTTGGACCAGCATTCGCCGATATTGGGGCAGGCAGCCTCTTCGCACACCGTCGCCAGATTGTGGTCGCGCATCAGGCGGCGGGTTTCGTAATAATCAGGCCCTTCGACCTTTTTCTTGCGAATCCATTTCGGCTTGCGCGGGATGACACTATCGGCCTTTTTGGCCTTTTCCGGGTGGCGAGGGCGAAGCTGGATGGTCATCTGGCTGCTCCGGTTCAGGCGTGAATTGCTCGGCCCATGGCGTCCAGGCAGGCCTCTTTGACCGCCTCCCCCATGGCCGGGTGCGCATGACAGGTGGCAGCGACTTCGGCGACAGTTGCACCTTTAGTCATAGCGAGAACCAGCTCGGCAATCAAATCGCCACCATGGGCGCCACAGATATGCGCACCAAGAATTTTACCATTAGTATCAGATAGTACCTTGACCGCACCGTCTGTCTCGCCAGTGGAGCGAGCGCGTGAGTTGGCCATGAAAGCGAACTTGCCAACCGCATATTCGGTGCCAGCGTCTTTGAGAGCTTCTTCCGTCAAACCAACCGAGGCGACTTCGGGGTCCGTATACACGACACCCGGTACGGTATTGTAATCGACATGACCGGTCTCACCTGCCAGCAGTTCGACGCAGGCAACGCCGTCTTCCTCGGCCTTGTGGGCGAGCATCGGGCCGGGAACACAGTCTCCGATGGCATAGATGCCAGGAACTGAGGTCTGGAACGAGCCGTCCACTTCGATGAACCCACGTTGGTTTACGGCAACGCCCAAGTCTTCCAATCCAAGACCGCGGATCACAGGTCGGCGACCAACGGCGATCAGAACCTTGTCGGCCTCTATCACTTCTTCTTTGTCCTTGCCGACACGATCCATCGTCAGGGTCAGGCCCGCATCTGTTTTCTCAACCGATTTCAGCGCACGGCCCAGCTGGAATTTCAGGCCGCGCTTAGACAGAGCGCGCTGCGCCAGCTTGGCAATCTCGCCGTCGATGCCGGGCAGAACGCGGTCCAGATATTCAACCACGGTGACCTTGGCGCCCAGACGCGCCCAGACCTGTCCCAGTTCCAGACCGATCACACCGGCACCGACCACCACCAGATGTTCCGGTACGGTGTCCAATGCAATCGCGCCGGTGGAACTGAGGATGTCGCGCTCATCAATCTCGATCCCTGGCAGCGGGGTCGGTTCCGAGCCGGTCGCGATCAGGATGTTCTTGGCTTCATGGACGTCTTCGCCCACTTTGATCTGTCCGGCGGCAGGAATGCTGGCCCAGCCTTCAATCAGGTCCACGCCGTTTTTCTTGAACAGAAACGCGATGCCCTTGGTCAGGTCACCTACGATCTTGTCCTTGCGTCCCATCATCGCGGGCACGTCGATGCTGGCCCCCTCAACCGCAATGCCGTGGGAGGAGAGATGTGCAAGTTCGGCATATTTGGCCGAGGAGGTCAGCAACGCCTTGGAGGGGATGCACCCAACATTAAGACAGGTTCCGCCAAGCGCCCCGCGCCCTTCGACGCAAGCCACGTTCATGCCCAGTTGAGCCGCGCGGATAGCGGCGACATAGCCGCCCGGTCCACCACCGATGACAATGAGGTCGTAGGTCATTTCGTGTTCTTTCAGTAAATCGGGTGGCTTGCGCACAGGGCGTGGACTTTGGCGCGGGTCTCTTTCTCGACGGTTTCGTCTCCGTCAGGGTTCTGCGCTAGCGCGTCCAGCACATCACCGATCAGATGACCGATCTGCTTGAACTCATCCGGGCCAAATCCACGGCTGCACCCGGCGGCTGTGCCAAGGCGGATACCGCTTGTGACTGTGGGTTTTTCCGGATCGCCTGGGACGCTGTTCTTGTTGCAGGTGAAACCAGCGCGTTCCAACGCGGCTTCGGCGTCTTTTCCAGTTACGCCAATCGGGCGCAGATCAACTAGCATCAGGTGGTTTTCAGTGCCGCCCGAAACGATGTCACAACCGCGCGCCATCATCACGTTGGCCAGAGCCGAGGCGCTGTCGACAACGCGTTGCATGTACTCTTTGAACTCGGGCTTCAGCGCTTCACCAAATGCCACTGCTTTGCCTGCAATGACGTGCATCAGGGGGCCGCCCTGAAGGCCGGGGAACACAGCCGAGTTGATCTTTTTCGCCAGCGTTTCATCGTTGGTCATGATGATGCCGCCGCGCGGGCCACGCAGGGTCTTGTGCGTGGTCGATGTGACAACATGAGCGTGACCGATAGGCGAAGGGTGCAGGCCGGTGGCGACCAGCCCGGCGATATGTGCCATATCAGCCAGCAGCCAAGCGCCCACTTCGTCGGCAATGGCGCGGAAACGGGCAAAGTCGATCTTCTGCGAATAGGCCGACGCCCCGGCAATGATCAGCTTTGGCTTTTCGGCTTTGGCCAGTGCTTCGACCTGATCATAGTCGATCAAGCCCGCATCAGTCAGACCGTATTGAATAGGGCGGAACCATTTGCCGGATTGAGCGGGTTTCGCGCCATGGGTCAAGTGGCCGCCAGCGTCCAGAGACATGCCGAGAATAGTGTCACCGGGGCTGAGCAGCGCCAGCTTGACCGCACCGTTGGCTTGCGCGCCGGAATGCGGTTGTACGTTCGCGTATTCACAGCCGAAGAGCTTCTTCAGACGTTCGATGGCCTCGACTTCGACCTCGTCCACATACTCACACCCGCCATAGTAACGGCGACCTGGATAACCTTCGGCGTATTTGTTGGTAAGTACCGAACCCTGCGCGTCAATCACAGCCTGTGAGACGATGTTCTCAGATGCGATCAGCTCGATCTGATCGGCCTGGCGGTTGCCCTCGCGGCCGATCGACGCTGCAATGACTGGATCTGCCTCTGTCAGTGACGTTTTGAACATGGTCTTTTCCTCCGCAATCGAATCCTCGGTCCGAAACACAAGTTTCCTATAGTGGAAAAATTCCTCTTGAAGCAACAAAAATTTCTGTGAGTAAAGTTGCGCCGAATATTGGAATTTAGTAACCTTCAGAAAACCAAGGTGAAAAAAATGACTGACGACAGCCAGAATGACGTTTCAGAACCGGAAGAAAGCGATGAAGGTGCTGCCCTGGGTCGCTCAATCCGCGCAGCGCGCCGGGAAAAAGGCTGGACTTTGGAGGAAGCTGGGCGTGCAGCGGGAATCGGTCGTTCCACATTGTCGAAGATTGAAAACAACCAGACTAAGCCCAGTTTCGAGATTGTTCGGAGGTTGACGCAAGCGCTGGATCTGAAGCCACCTCAGCTGTTCATGCAGTCCGGTCAATCGGGTATCGCCGGTCGGCGCGATTTTACGCCAAAAGGAGGGGGGGAGTTTCGGGAAACCGCGACGTATCTGCACGAGTTGTTGTGTTCGGACCTGACCAGTAAGCGAATGTTGCCCTATGTGGCGACGATCCGGGCCCGTGACATTTCAGAATTCGATCCATGGATTCGCCACTCGGGTGAAGAGTTCATGTATGTTTTGAGCGGCGAATTGATATTTATTTCTGAACATTACCGCCCACTACCCATGAAGGCCGGAGACTCACTCTATTACGATAGCGGCATGGGGCATGGATGTGTGTCCACCAGCGAAGAAGACGCGCAAGTCCTGTGGGTGTCGTTGGAATAAAGCAGTAGCCACCATTTCAATCCGTAAGGAACACCTCTTCCGTCATTGACCATTGCCAACTGCCTGTTGGGCGAGGGGCACTAGAGAGGGGCTGGAAAATGTCCACTATTCCTGAGTTTTTGGGCCTTTGGCTATTTCAGCGATACCTGCCGCAAAATTCCCACCTTGGTATTCCCAATACATAATAAACTGGTTTTCCGACTTGGCCAGCACCCATGATCGCTGGCTGAAAACGACGAACAGTCTGTTATCCGAGCTAAGCCCTGACGAGTGAGTTTTTCATGGTCGGGAGTGCAGGCAAAACAAATAATCTGGGCCACGGCACCTAGCCGTTATTAGACCGCAGCGGCACTGCTAATGCCTGCCGTCTCGGTCGCATGACATTTCAAACCCCGGTTCACCGCCTCCATCTATTAATCTGCTCAGGATTGAGTTGAGGTCAAAACACGCAGGCGCGCGCAAATCCGTCAATCTCGATCGAAGTTTTAAGGTGCTGTACTTCGTTGCACTAATTTGATCATATAGCGCCTACAGAAAAAATCCTTTCAGCTGGAAAAGACGTTTGTCGCGAGGATGGTTAAGCAAATATATAATAATATTAGCTTGCTTCTTGAGGCCGAAGTCAAGCGCTTGCACAAGCATTGGCGTTTGATATAATTTGATCAAAAATGGAAAATCCGATGCACGTGAACTCTTACTACGCAGCAACTGCCCGTGACACAAACGGCTTTGCGCAGCTGGTCGAAAACCTGGACGTTGACGTCGCCATCATTGGTGGAGGTTTCAGTGGTGTAGCCACGGCCGTTGAGCTGGCAGAACGGGGCAAAACCGTTGCTCTGCTTGAGGCCAATAAGATCGGTTGGGGGGCCACGGGGCGCAATGGGGGGCAGGTGACCGGTAGTTTGTCGGGCGACACCGCAATGATCCGCGAGTTTTCCCGCGCGGTAGGATTAGAAGCCGAAAAGGTCGTCTGGCAAACCCGTTGGCGTGGCCATGACATCATAAAAAACCGGATCGAAAAATATGCAATCAAGTGTGATCTGAGTTTTGGCCACCTGCAAACCGCGATGAAATCTTCACATATGGAGGAGTTGAAGGCGATCCATGACGCAGGGCATGAACGCGGCATGGAGGACGATCTGGAGTTAATAGAGGGTCGGGACATCCCAACCTATCTAGAGACTGACATTTACTGTGGTGGATTGTTAAATCGCCGCAATATGCACTTGCATTCGATGGATTTGTGCGTCGGTGAGGCGCGCGCCGCTGAATCCCTGGGCGCACGGGTATTTGAGAACTCACATGTTCTGAAGATTGAACACGGTCCGCGCCCAGCTCTGGTTACAGAGCACGGACGTGTAACGGCGGATCGAGTTCTGATTGCGGGCAACGCCTACCATTTTCTTGAACAGAAAAGCGTAGGCGGAAAGATGTTCCCGGCCTCACTGGGCAACATGGCCACGGCAAAACTGGGCGAGGACGTGGCGCGCAAAATCAACCCATACAACCTTGCAGTGTATGATTGCCGCTTCATTCTGGATTATTACCGGTGCACGGCGGACCACCGGCTGATGTTCGGTGGCGGCACTAATTATTCGGGCCGTGACAGTAAGGATATCGGTGCGGAATTGCGACCTGCGATGGAGCGAACCTTTCCGCGCCTCAAAGGAGCTGAGATCGAGTTCAATTGGTCGGGTATCGACGGTATCGTTCTGAACCGTATCCCACAGGTTGGAAAAATCGGCGAGAATGTCTTCTATGTTCAGGGCTACTCCGGCCACGGCATTGCGTTGACCCATATTCTAGGAGAGATCATGGCCGAAGCCATCACCGGCAATCTCACCGAATACCTGATCTACGAGAATGTGCGTCATATGCAGCTGCCTTTCACCCGGTCGCTTGGCAGTCAGGCAATCGCAGTGGGGATGATGTACTACAAGCTGAAGGAAAAACTGCGCTAAAGCGTAAGCTGCCCGCAGCCTTGACTGAGACTACTCGGGTTAAGCACCGCTTGGTAAGGACCGCCATTAATGGCCGCAGTCTGTAAGTTGTTGTAGCGGATCAGTAATTGCGGTCGGAACTTGACTTATGCTGCACTCAGTATCAGGCCTCAATTGGATCGGGCTAATGGTAAATTTTGGAAGAAGGTCTAATAAATATTATAGTCGGCGCAGGTCGAAAACGCCGGTCATTACTCAATTGGGCCTAGCTTGGTTTGAATGACAAACCGCGTTGCCGGATCAGTTTCTTCATTTTTCAGGATCGTTTCGAATTGGTGATCCAATCGATTTTCGCCCCAGTCGCGCGCCGCAATCGCGATGTTGAAAGCCAGCGCGTTGTCTTCGTTCAAAGCTCTGGAAAAAATGTCGATGATCGGATCTCTTAGGTTTGGAGACGCCGTGCCAGCGTCGGCTAATGCACGTATAAGGCTTTGTCTGTCTTCTAGGTTCAGGGTTGTGTTTCGTAGAGCAGCACGGATGGTTTCCACTGCCATCGATCCGTCCAACTCCAATCCAGCTAGTGCCCAATCATAGATATAACCACGGCCAGTGCGAAGAGCTTGCGGGTAACGTGACCTTACGATTGCTACGGCTTCTGCATCATGCGCTTGCAGGCCCAAAAGACGAATTGATACGGGAACAAAGCTAATGCGGGTGATGTTGCGCAATTCTTGCATCAGCTGGTCAGTTGGGACCTTTGGGCGCAAAGCTTTAACATGTTGATACGGCGCTCGATCCAACTCGATCAAAGCGGTATCACGCAGAACAGGATCGTTGGAGCTTAAATACTTGGCAAAAAACTCAACGCGTTCTGGCGGCGTTGTGCTGCCAATGGGCCAACGTGTTGCTGCATATTCGAGATCTGTCAGGAATTTTTCTCTATCCGGGGTCAGTGTGAATATTCTTTTCCAGCTGCGCGAAAAGCTACGCCCAGCCGCGTCCTTGTCTATGGCGCCGTAAGTAAAAAGAATAAGCCTGCCCGGATCTTTGCGGTATGTCGCACGGGTCAAGCTGTCGACCAGAAATGGAATCTCGGGCAGTCTTTCAATGTCCTGCGGCGTACCCTTGATCAACTCCTTTGGTGCAAACCTGAACGGGTTATCTTGAGCGGGTCCGGCCAGAACAATTATGTCTGCAGAAATCAGATGATCTGCAAGCGACGCATCTGGAAGAGTTATGCACACCGTACAAGCATTGGTGGGGCGTGGTTGAGACATAACAGCTATCAAAACGCCTGCGACCAATAAGGGAATTCTTATTAACCGCAGAAAGCTACTACCGAGCGCGTGGCGAACAATACTAATAAACATTTAACGCACCCTCCAAACTTCGAGCGGCGAACGCGACGGATCACGTATTGCCCGAGTATTCCTTTATCACACTCAAAAGGCCATACGGATCTGACAATGCAATGCGCCCCGGGTATTGAATGTGCAGGTGCCCCTGATCGAACTCAAAGCGAATTTCTTTGGTGGCATGTAGAAATATTGTACAGACATTCCGCTTCACTCAAAGAATAGCTGATAAATTGGGCATCGTGGCAGCTTGATGCAGTTTTTGGTGACGTTGGAATTGTGATCCATGAAGCTTGGGTCCAACAAACCCGTCATGAAACAGCACCTGACTGTCGTTGTGGTTGAACAGAACAAAGAACGTGCATTCCAAATAGTGGATGCCTTGAAGGAGTCCGGCGATGTGGACGTCGCTGTGATTGGCAATTTTTCAGGGCTGGCACGTCAGATAGCGACGCATCGTCCAGACATTGTTCTGATCGACATAGACAATCCCTCGCGCGACATGTTGGAAGAATTGACCGTTGCTTCCGGTCCTTTGGAACGTCCAGTAGCGATGTTTGTTTCTGGTGCAGCTGGCGGATTGGCAAAGGCAGCAGTTGAGGCTGGCGTGTCTGCATATGTTGTAGACGGCCTTCAGGCCGACCGGATCAAGCCCGTTATGGATACCGCCATCGCACGGTTTCAGATGCTGCGTCAGATGCGCGTGGAACTAGAAGAAACGCGACGCGCATTAGAAGAGCGTAAGTTGATCGACCGGGCCAAGGGCTTAATTATGAAGGCAAAAGGCCTGCAGGAGGATGAGGCATATGTCCTGCTGCGTAAAACCGCGATGAATCAGAACCGGCGCGTGGCCGACGTAGCGGAGGCCATAGTAACCGCGTCGGGGTTGCTATCATGAGAACAGTAAACCTGCCAGTGGGCTATATGCCCTTGGTTGATGCAGCGCCATTGATCGTTGCGCGCGAGATGGGATTTGACCATTCTGAAGGCATCTCGCTAGACCTACAACCAGCTCCCTCTTGGTCATCACTTCGCGATATGCTGGCATTTGGTCGTGTCGATGCGGCCCATATGCTTTCTCCTGTACCCGTAGCGATCGCCATGGGTTTGGGCGGGATCGAGACACCCCTGTCTGCCGTTTCTGTCCTTTCCTTGAATGGCACCGTGATTGGCGTCAGCACCAAGCTGGCGCAAAGTCTGCGCGATTTGGGGCATGGATTCGATTTTGCGGATGCCGAAGCGGCGGGTGATGTCTTAGCCAAAGCTGCCGGTGATGCTCTTGTCTTCGGAGTACCCTTTCCATTTTCCATGCATGTCGAATTGTTGCGTTATTGGATCGCGCGAACTGTACTTGCTTCGAAAAAAGTCGAAATTCGAACCGTTCCACCGCCCTTGATGGCGCAGGCTATGGCGAGCGGAGAGATTGATGCGTTTTGCGTCGGCGAGCCGTGGGGCTCTTTCATTGTAGACGACAAAGTTGGGGCTTTGTTGCTTCCGGGACGAGCGATCTGGACTTGCGCTCCTGAGAAGGTTTTGGCCGTAAGAAACGATTGGGCCGAGACCGAACCCCACCTATTGGGCAGTCTCATGCGGGCCGTTTGGCATGCAGGGCGCTGGCTTTCTAACCCGGAAAGCCGGACAACTGCGTCTGATATCCTGTCGCGCAAAGCTTACCTGAACGTCTCTCCCGAGTTGATCGACCGCGCCCTTATGGGGGACTTCACAATTTCCGCGCACGGAGAACAGCGCCATGTCGAGGGATTTGTCGAGTTCTTCGATGGTGCCGCCACATTTCCCTGGCGTAGTCAGGCCAAGTGGGTCGCGCATCAACTCGCAATACGAAACGGGTTGGGCACTGGAACTGCGGAACGTCAGGCGGCCAAAGTGTTTCGCAGCGATCTGTACCGCCGCGAGTTACATAGTTTGGGGGCCGAGACCCCAGGGGCATCCGAAAAACTTGAAGGTGCATTGCCAGAGTCGACCGCCGTCGCGTCAACCAATGGCAGTTTGATTCTACCTAGAAACGTGTTTTTCGACCGGCGCATTTTCGAGCCGACCAGGTGATCGTGCACAATTTTTTTGCACTGCAGCATTAAATTTTGCTGCGACGCAGAAAATTCCACGCCAACTTTGCAAAAACTGATGACGCCTCGGCGTGTGGCTGTCTTAATAAGCCCATCGGAACGCAACGACGCTTACCGATGGAATTCGCCCAAAATCTAGGGCCACTTAAAAGAGCAAAGCCGCTCGACCAACCGCCATCTCCTCCCGGCGGTCTGTGTCGGCGGCTTTTTTTTGTTTGCCCAAGGGGTTGGGCTGAACCGAAAGGGATCGAGATGAAAAAGCTACTTCTGAGCCTGGTAGCCACGACTGCGCTTGTTTCTCCGGCCGTTGCTGAGCTGGAACTGGAAAAAGACGAACTAACCTTTGGCTTTATCAAACTGACCGATATGGCGCCGCTCGCTGTCGCTTATGAGCAGGGGTACTTTCTGGACGAGGGTCTTTTCGTCACGCTCGAAGCGCAGGCCAACTGGAAGGTGCTGCTGGACGGCGTAATCGACGGGCAGCTGGACGGGGCGCACATGCTGGCCGGACAGCCTTTGGCCGCGACAATCGGCTACGGGACCGAGGCACATATCATCACACCATTTTCAATGGACCTGAACGGCAACGGCATCACTGTATCCAACGAAATCTGGGAAGAGATGAAGCCGAACATCCCGGTGATGGATGACGGCCGCCCTCAACACCCAATCAGCGCTGAGGCATTGGCTCCGGTCGTTGAGAAATATAAGTCCGAAGGCAAGCCCTTCAACATGGGCATGGTCTTCCCCGTTTCGACGCACAATTACGAGCTACGCTATTGGTTGGCGGCGGGCGGGTTGCATCCGGGCTACTACAGCCCCGAAAATGTGACTGGCCAGATCGGTGCGGACGTATTCCTGTCGGTGACGCCTCCGCCGCAGATGCCTGCGACGCTCGAGGCCGGAACGATCTATGGCTATTGCGTGGGTGAGCCGTGGAACCAGCAGGCCGTGTTCAAGGGCATCGGTGTTCCAGTCATCACCGATTATGAGCTGTGGAAGAACAACCCGGAAAAAGTCTTTGGCCTGAATGCCGAGTTCGCCGAACAATATCCGAACACCACGCTGGCCGTGACCAAAGCGCTGATCCGTGCCGCGATGTGGTTGGACGAAAATGACAACGCCAACCGTCCCGAGGCCGTCGAAATCCTCAGCCGTCCGGAATATGTGGGCGCCGATTATGACGTCATTGCCAACTCGATGACCGGAACGTTCGAATACGAAAAAGGTGACAAACGCGAAGTTCCCGATTTCAACGTGTTCTTCCGGTACAACGCGACCTATCCGTTCTACTCGGACGCTGTTTGGTACCTGACCCAGATGCGCCGTTGGGGTCAGATCGCGGACGCCAAACCGGACGGCTGGTACGACGAGGTGGCCAAGTCCGTCTACAAACCCGAGATCTATCTGGCAGCAGCGCGCCTGCTGGTCGATGAAGGTCTGGCGAATGAGGCTGATTTCCCTTGGGAGAGTGATGGTTACAAAGCCCCGACCCCGGCCGAGGACATCATCGACGGTATCGCCTATGACGGCCGCACCCCCAATGCCTATCTCGAAAGCCTGTCCATCGGTCTGAAAGGCGATCAAAAGATCGTCGGCTCGGACGTACAAGGCTAATCCGAAAACGTTGCGCCCGGCCTACGTCGGGCGCGGACACCAAAGTGCCCCGCCATCGCAAGGACACATCAGATGACAACGGTCGATCCCGAATTCAACGCAGACGCCGCCCGAGAGGAGCGTCGTGCTCGCCTATTCACCCGCATCAATGCCGCCGACAAGTGGTTTCAGGTTCTGGGCCTTAGCTGGGCTACCCCGGTACTGAAAGCCGCCGCTGGAGACAACCCCCGCACCCAGATGACCGAGATCTGGCGTTTACTGGTTGTTCCCCTGTTGTCGATCTGCGCCTTCCTGCTGCTGTGGGCGACACTGGCCCCCAAAGTGCAAACCTCTCTGGGCGCGGTTCCCGGACCGGCCCAGGTCTGGTCTGAAATGGTCAACCTCAACGAAGATGCACAGGCCAAGGCTGCCAAGCGTGCCAAATTCGAGGCCATGGTTGAGAAGCGAAACCAGAAGCTGATCGATGCGGGTCGCGCGGATGAGGTCAAGCAGGTCGCCTATACCGGCGCGCCATCTTACTACCAGCAAATCTGGACCTCGATCAAAACAGTGTTCTTCGGATTTCTGATAGCGACCATTGTTGCCGTCCCGCTTGGTATTGCGGCGGGTCTTTCGCCGACGGCCAATGCCGCTCTGAACCCTCTGATCCAGATCTTCAAACCGGTCTCTCCGCTGGCTTGGTTGCCCATCGTGACCATGATTGTTTCAGCAATCTACGTCACCAATGATGGCTGGTTCGCCAAGTCCTTCCTGATTTCAGCCATTACCGTGACTCTGTGCTCGCTGTGGCCAACTCTGATCAACACTTCGCTTGGCGTGGCATCTATCGACAAGGATTTGGTAAACGTCGCTAAAGTTCTGAAAATGAACACGTATACCAAGATTACCAAACTGGTCCTGCCCTCGGCTCTGCCGCTGATCTTCACCGGACTGCGCCTGTCGCTCGGTGTTGGTTGGATGGTCTTGATCGCGGCTGAAATGCTGGCGCAGAACCCCGGTCTGGGCAAATTCGTCTGGGATGAGTTCCAGAACGGCTCGTCCAGTTCCTTGGCCAAGATTATGGTTGCGGTCTTTACCATCGGCTTCATCGGCTTCCTGCTGGATCGGGTGATGTACGCGCTGCAATCCCTTTTTACCTTCACGAACAACCGGTGAGCGCGATGAGCATTTTAAGCTTCAAAAACGCCTCGAAATCCTTTGGTGAGGGCACCGCGCGTACGGATGTGCTGAAAGGCATCGATCTGGACGTGCAAGAGGGCGAGTTTCTGGTGATCCTCGGCTTCTCGGGCACCGGCAAGACAACCCTGATAAACCTGATGGCCGGGCTGGATAGTCCGACAAGCGGAGAGGTCGTGTTCAAAGGCGCTCCGATCAAGGGGCCTGGGCCGGAGCGGGGCGTGATCTTCCAGAACTATTCGCTGATGCCGTGGCTGACGGTCAGCGGCAATGTTGAGCTGGCTGTTAATACGGTTTTTCCGGGTCTTAGCAAGGCTGAGAAAGCTGAGAAGGTGGCACACTACGTTAAGATGGTCGGGCTTAGTCACGCCGCCACGCGTCGCCCGGCCGAGCTGTCAGGTGGTATGCGCCAGCGGGTAAACGTGGCGCGCGCGCTATCGATGAACCCTGAGGTTTTGTTGCTGGATGAACCGTTGTCTGCGCTCGACGCTCTGACCCGCGCCAATCTGGCGGACGAGATTGAGCACATCTGGGAAGCCGACAAAAAGACCTGCGTGCTGATAACCAATGATGTGGACGAGGCTATCATTCTGGCCGACCGTATCATCACTCTGAACCCTGATGGCACGCTGGGGCAGGAGTTCCGCGTGTCGATCCCGCGCCCGCGTGACCGGGGGGCGATGAACAACGATGAGACGTTCAAACACCTGCGTGCCGACGTCACCAAATACCTGATGGATGTGGGGATCGAAGCCAAGGTCGAAGGTTCACGCATCCTGCCTGACGTCATGCCAATCCATAGTGTGCCCACTGCGGTGGCAGAGGCTCAGAAGGGGATGATCGAAGATCGCTTCCTCGATTTCTCTCAGTTGCACAAGGTGTACCCGACGCCCAAAGGCCCGCTGACCGTGGTCGAGGATTTTGATCTGAAGATCGACAAGGGAGAGTTCATCTCGTTGATCGGTCACTCGGGCTGCGGCAAGTCCACGGTTCTGACCATGGCCGCAGGACTGAACGACATTTCGAAAGGCGCGATCAAATTGGATGGTCGTCACGTCGAGGGGGCCGATCCCGAGCGTGCCGTGGTGTTCCAGTCGCCCAATTTGTTCCCTTGGCTGAGCGCCAAAGAGAACGTCGCGATTGGCGTAGACAAGGTCTACCCCAAGGCCAGCATGGCCGAGCGTCAGGATGTGGTTGAATACTATCTGGAACGCGTCGGTCTGGCTGATGCGATGGACAAGTCCGCCTCTGATCTGTCGAACGGTATGAAACAGCGCGTCGGCATTGCGCGTGCTTTTGCCCTGTCGCCCAAACTCCTGCTGCTGGACGAACCCTTTGGGATGCTCGACAGCCTTACGCGTTGGGAATTGCAAGAAGTTCTGATGGAGGTCTGGTCCCGCACCAAGGTCACCGCGATCTGTGTGACCCATGACGTGGATGAGGCGATCCTGTTAGCCGACCGCGTGGTGATGATGACCAATGGCCCGCAGGCCACGATCGGCAAAATCACCAATGTCGACCTGCCGCGTCCACGCACACGCAAGGCCCTTTTGGAACATCCTGATTACTACGCTTACCGGCAGGAAGTTCTCGATTTCCTAGAAGAATACGAACACGGCGCCAAGCCCAAAACACCTGCCCCAAAGGCGATTGCAGCGGAGTGAAACCATGAAGCAAAGACTTGTTGTCATAGGCGCGGGCATGGCCTCGGGCCGAGTGCTGGAGCACCTGACGGATGTAGCACCCGAAGAATTCGACATCACCTTGTTCAACACAGAACCGCGCGGGAACTATAACCGCATCATGCTCAGCCCAGTGCTGTCTGGTGAAAAGACCTATGAAGAGATCGTCACCCATGACGACGCCTGGTATGCCGAACGAGGCATCGCCTGCCGCTTTGGCGAAGAGGTCGAAAAGATCGACCGCGAAATGAAGGTAGTCGAAGGCGCAAACGGGCATGTACCCTACGACAAGCTGGTAATCGCGACTGGGTCGAAGCCGTTTATTATCCCTCTGCCAGGGCATGATCTGGAAGGGGTGATCGCCTATCGCGATCTGGAAGACACACAGCAGATGATGGGCATGGGCCCGGACAACAAAGTTGTCGTGATTGGCGGCGGTTTGCTGGGGCTTGAAGCTGCGGCGGGCATGGCCGCGCATGGCGTTGACGTCACCGTGGTACACATCATGGGTCACCTGATGGAGCGCCAACTGGACGAAGCTGCCGGGTATCTTTTGAAAAAATCGCTTGAGGAAAAGGGCATCAAGATCTGCCTGCAAGCGAACTCTAAGGAGATCCTTGGTCACGATGGGAAGGTCCGCGCTCTGTTGTTGGATGACGGCACCGAACTACCCTGTGATCTGCTGGTGATGGCTGTCGGTATCCGCCCCAATACGGCGTTGGCTCAAGAGGCAGGGTTGGCTACCGGGCGCGGTGTCCATGTGGATGATCAGATGCTGACATCGGACCCGGATGTCTTTGCGGTGGGGGAATGCGTAGAGCATGACGGAGAGGTCTTTGGCCTTGTTGCACCGCTTTACGATCAGGCGAAAGTGGCGGCGCAGGCTCTTTTGGAAGAGGAAGCTGCGTTTGAGCAGAAAACTCTCTCGACCAAGCTGAAAGTCACGGGTTGCGATCTGTTCAGCGCGGGCGATTTCGCTGACGGACCGGGACGCGAAGATATCGTATTCCGCGACCCCTCGCGCGGGGTCTACAAGCGCCTTGTCATTGAAGAAGATCGCTTGATTGGCGCCGTGATGTATGGCGACACCGCAGATGGCAGTTGGTTCTTCGGCCTGATCAAGGATGGCACCAACATCGACGAAATGCGCGAGACGCTGATCTTCGGACCTGCCTATCAGGGGGGCGATACCGCGGACCCTCTCTCAGCCGTTGCAGCATTGCCGCCTGAGGCGGAGATTTGCGGCTGCAACGGCGTATGCAAGGGCGAGATTGTTGAGGCGATCGGTTCAGGGGCTAACGATCTGGGTACGGTGCGCACAAGCACCAAGGCCAGTGCCTCGTGCGGGACATGCACGCGATTGGTCGAACAATTGCTTCAGGTCACTTTGGGCGATGGTTTCGAAATGCCGACCGCTCAACCGATCTGTGGCTGCACGGACCTGACGCACGAAGATGTGCGGCGTCTGATCAAAGGGCAGGAACTGAAAAGTCAGGCTGCCGTCTGGCAGGAGCTCGGCTGGAATACGCCCAACGGCTGCCATGTCTGCCGCCCAGCGATCAACTATTACCTGCTGGCCGACTGGCCACTAGAGTATCAGGATGACCCGCAAAGCCGGTTCGTCAACGAACGCAAACATGCCAACATCCAAAAAGACGGCACGTTTAGCGTTGTGCCGCGCATGTGGGGCGGGATCACCACGCCTGAGGAACTGCGTGCAATTGCGGATGCCGCAGACAAGTATGACGTGCCAACCGTTAAGGTCACAGGCGGGCAACGGATCGACCTGCTGGGCGTGAAGGGCGAGGATCTGCCCTCGATCTGGTCGGATCTGAACAAGGCTGGGCTGGTTTCGGGGCACGCCTATTCAAAAGGTCTGCGCACCGTAAAAACCTGTGTTGGCACGGATCATTGCAGGTTTGGGACCCAAGACAGCACAGGGCTTGGCGTCAAGATTGAAAAGATACTTTGGGGATCGTGGACACCGCACAAACTTAAGCTGGCCGTGTCCGGTTGCCCCCGCAACTGTGCCGAGGCGACCTGCAAGGATATTGGGGTCGTGTGTGTGGACTCGGGGTATCAGATCAGCATCGGCGGGGCCGCAGGTATGGATGTGAAAGAAACCGAAATGTTGTGTCAGGTTCCAACCGAGCAGGACGCCATCGAGGTCGTAATAGCCGTTGCGCAGGCATATCGCGAAGGCGGTAAATACTTGGACCGCCTGTACAAATGGTTGGGCAAGGTGGGCATGGACTGGGTCAAGGCACAGGTGGTGGACGATCTTGAAAACCGTAGCGCGTTGGTCCGACGGTTTGAACTGTCCCAAAGTATCTACCGCAAAGATCCTTGGGCAGAACACGCGCAGGAAAAAGCGCAGACCTATTTGCCAATTGCAGATTTCACACTGGAGGCCGCGGAATGAGCTGGATTGACATCGGACATATCGACGAAATTCCCTTACGCGGCGCGCGCCTGGTGAAAACACACATCGGTTGCATTGCCGTCTTCCGCACTGCCGAGGCTGAGGTCTTTGCCGCCACCAACAGCTGCCCTCACAGTGGCGGCCCGCTATCCGAAGGTATTGTGCACGGCCAATCCGTGACATGTCCGCTGCACAACTGGGTCTTTGATCTGAATACCGGCGAAGCCCAAGGCGCAGATGATGGGCGCATAACCACTTATTCGGTGCGCCTTGAAAACGGGCGCATCCTGCTGGACGGTAGCGTTCTGACCCGCCGGAGTGCTGCCTGATGGACGGTGCCGGCCTGCCCGAAGTTCGCTCGACCTGCGCTTATTGCGGGGTTGGTTGCGGAGTACTGCTGCGCCCTGATGGGGCCGGGGGGCTGGCCGTTCGGGGTGACCCGGAGCATCCGGCGAACCACGGTCGGCTGTGTTCAAAAGGTTTAGCCTTGGGCGAAACCGTGGGTCTTGAACACCGGTTACTGGCTCCGCGAGCCTTCGGCAAGGACACCTACTGGGACAACGCGCTGCAACTGGTCGCCGATCAGTTCTCTGCAGCGATTAAGGAACACGGGCCAGACAGCGTGGCCTTTTACGTCTCGGGCCAATTGCTGACCGAGGATTACTACGTCGCCAACAAGCTTATGAAAGGCTTCATGGGTTCGGCGAATATCGATACAAATTCTCGGCTTTGCATGGCATCAACCGTTGCCGGGCACAAACGCGCATTCGGGACGGACA
The DNA here is from genome assembly GCF_056539305.1 of Ruegeria sp. BC1. Classification (NCBI taxonomy): domain Bacteria; kingdom Pseudomonadati; phylum Pseudomonadota; class Alphaproteobacteria; order Rhodobacterales; family Roseobacteraceae; genus Ruegeria; species Ruegeria sp. BC1. The sequence goes on along the minus strand of NZ_JBQFUT010000002.1, from coordinate 505,470 downwards.
CGGTGCCTGGAACCTACGAGGATCTGGATCAGGCCGATCTGGTTGTATTGGTTGGATCGAACCTCGCTTGGTGTCATCCGGTTCTTTATCAGCGGATCATGGCAGCGCGCCAAGCTCGTGGTACGAAAATTGTGGTTGTTGATCCCCGTCGAACAGCCACCTGCGAACAGGCCGACCTTCATCTGGCGCTGCGACCGGGCAGCGACGTGGCGCTATTCAACCGCTTGCTGAGCAAAATTCACCAAACTGGGCATGTGTCAGCGGATTTTCTGGATCACAGCATTGGGTTCGCTGAGGCTCTCGAATTGGCACAGCTTGACGATCCCGATGAGATTGGGCTTAGCCCTGATGAGATTGAGGCGTTTTGCGATCTGTGGATTGGTACCGAGCGGGTTGTTACGATCTTCAGTCAGGGCGTGAACCAATCCTCGAGCGGAACCGACAAAGTCAATGCGATCCTCAATTGCCATCTGGCCACAGGTCGGATCGGGCGCGTAGGGATGGGCCCGTTCTCAGTTACCGGCCAGCCGAACGCCATGGGCGGTCGAGAGGTGGGCGGCTTGGCCAATATGCTGGCTTGCCATCTGGACATCGAAAACGAAGACCATCGAACCGCCGTCCAGAGTTTTTGGAATGCACCAACGATACCTCAGAAACAGGGGCTCAAAGCAGTTGACCTGTTCCGCGCTGTCGAAGATGGCAAGATCAAAGCACTTTGGGTCATCCATACCAATCCGGCGGTCAGCATGCCAGACGCGGACAGAGTGAGGGGAGCTATCAAAAACTGCCCATTCACAGTGGTAAGCGACCTGACTGCACAGACAGATACAGCGCGCATCGCAGACGTTTTGCTGCCAGCTGCGGGTTGGGGCGAAAAAAGCGGAACAGTAACCAATTCAGACCGCACGATCAGCAGACAACGCGCCGTTCTGGCACCACCGGGGCAAGCACGCGCGGACTGGGAAATCTTGGCCGAGGTAGGGCGCCGCATGGGCTGGACAGAAGCATTCAGCTATGAGACGCCAGCGCAGATTTTCCGGGAATATGCTAACATGACTTCGCTTTCTGGGTCATTTGGCAAAGACTTGGACATTTCAGGGTTTTCGAACATTGATGACGAAGATTATGAAGCGCTTGGTCCAACTCGGTGGCCGACGACATCGAGCAATTCAGACGGGCGCTTCTTCGAAGATAGACAATTTTTTCACTCTGATGGCAAAGCGCGGTTTGTGCCTGTCAGCCACCGGCCACCCGAGGCCGTGACGTCCATACAATACCCGTATCTGTTGAACACGGGGCGAAATCGGGATCAGTGGCACACTATGACCCGGTCCGGTTTGTCTCCTCGTCTATCAGCCCACCTTGCCGAACCTTATGTTGACGTTAACCCCAAGGACGTTGATGAACTTGGTCTCAACTCTGCAGATTTGGTAGAACTTAGCAGTTCAATTGGAAGCGGTATCTTTCGACTTCGCACCTCGGAAGCTGTCGCGCCAGGCCAAGTGTTTGCGCCTATTCACTGGACGGGTGAAACTGCGCCATCAGCCCGTGTTGATGCGCTTATTCCAAGTGTAATTGATCCGATTTCCGGGCAACCGGAAAGCAAGTCAACAGCGGTGTCTGTAAGGCGTATGAATGCCGCATGGTACGGTTTCGCCGTTTCAGTTTCTGCCGCCTCGCCTAAAGCAGACTATTGGGCGACGGCCAGAACGCCCAATGGCTACAGGATGGAGTTGGCCGGGAAAAAGGCCATCGAGAATTGGGAAAGTACTGCCCGAGAATGGTTTGGATTACACGATGCAGTGGCCACCTCTGTAGAAGATGCGAAGGGTGGATCATTTAGAATCGCGCTCTCAGAGGGGCGGCGCATTCTGGCGATGCTCTTCGTCTCCCGCCAACCTATCACACTGATGCGAGACTACTTGGCAACCTTGCCCGACGACGCGCTCCACCAGGTGTTGTCCGGCCGCTCAACTGAATCATTTGAAGACAGCGGACCTATCGTCTGTTCGTGCTTCGGAGTCGGACTAAGAACGATTGTCCGCGCCATTCACGACAAGCTTTTGATCAGCGTGGACGATATCGGAGAGGCCCTTCAGGCTGGAACGAACTGTGGTTCATGCCGACCAGAGATAGCCGATTTGGTCATTGAGCATTCGAAACCTCTGCACCACAAATCGGAACAGTGCGTGCTGGAATAATTCAGGCGGTGGTATTTTTCTGGCTGCAAGTTGCGTGTTCGATCCTTGTCTCACATCCGTAGACTTGTTCGCCGCGATACCGCCGCTGGTTCAAACAAAGATTGTGCTCTTGGCTGATTTCTCTGTGTTCGATGCAGGTCGTTGGGGCATTCACTGTGATAATCCGAAATGACGGGGCACTATGTGGCATTTCGATCGCCAGTTGGATGTCGGCTTAAGGCCGCCAGCTAACTCCCAGTGCATGTGCAAAAGGCGGAAGTCTGTCGCGATGGAAACCTGCGTATATGCGTCCTTTAGTCGAGGTTTTGTATCGCCTGAGACGGGAATTCCCCATAGGATGCATCATAGAAAAAAGTCAGCCAAATTGACGGTCCATCGAAGAGTATGTCGGAAATCCCCCGCGACTGAGACCCCACGCTCAGCGGAAAAATGTCCCCATCAGTTTCAACACGCAACAGCCTAGCGTTCGGATACTTCTCGTGACCCCGATAACCTCCAACAACAACTGAGCCGCTGACGATTTCAACGGATTCCAAGTTGCCAAAGCCGTTTGCAAGACTTACGGCGGCATCCCCATTGCCGGAATTTGGAACCCAGTACAAAGCGCTGTCCCAGGCATCGTCGCTGCCCCAGGATACCGCGTAAATTCCTGTCTCTGTGATCGCAAAGCGGGCAAGCCCACCAATGCGCAAATCTTCGAGGTAAGGTTGAGTTTGTCCGGTTTGGGCTGCGACCGACAGGAATGCGCCGCGCCCAAAATCACTCACGAGAAGGGTGTCGTCGTCGAGAGCTTCGATGTCGTAGAGAAAAACACCATCGTCATCGAGAGCCTGCCGCCAGTTTACCGTTCCATCCAGCGCGGTAGAGATGATCTCATTGCCATCCACAATGACAATCTGGTTGCCAGAACGCACCATTCCGGTCGGGTTGCGCAGGCCGTGCCCATCCGAAAGTTCGATTTCTGCGGTCGCGCCGTCAGGAGTGAGCTTGTAGAGCCCGCCATTGGTGGCATCCGAGCCGAACTCTTCGTCTGGCCCACCCGGTCCAATGGATGCCGCGTAAAGATCGCTTCCCAGTGGCAAAACGGCTTCGGTGTAAGGCGGCAGCGTCTGCTCGGCAAAAATAGGGCTGGCTGCAGCGCATGCAGCCATTAGCCAAAGAACTTTCATCGCAAATATTTCTCCTGTGAAGTAATACTCCATGCTTCCGCTCGTTTCCCGGCAATGATCGCTTTGGGGCGTCCGTGATGAGCCGGTCTGCATCAAAGGATCCGGTCGAAAGCAAGAAAGTGCGGGGCCAGTGCGTTGACGGCTGTGTCAATGATCAGCGGATCTTCGTAAAACTGAAGCTGGTTGGCACCGTCGATCCAATGCAGTGTCTTCTGCTCAGACGCGATATCTTCAAAAATGCGGCGCGGAATGTCTTGGCCGCTTGCTGCTCTGTCACCATGGATCATCAATACAGGCAGGCTCAGTTGAGGGGCCGTTTCGTCGATCCGCCAGCCCCAAATTCCGGCTTCGCTCATCGCGGTGATGCGGTTTTCCCACCCACCTTTGAACGTCAGCCATGGGGCTCTGTTGTCCCAAGGCAGGTACCAGTCTGCAATGGGCGTTGCGGTCAGAAGGGCATCCTGAGAGCCGACGATTGGAATGTAGCTTGCTTCCCCTGTATTTGCGAAGTCGGCGGCTGCTTTTGTCGCGCGTTCCATGCGTGCTTGAACTGCGGCATCGCTGCCAAGGTACATTTTGGCGGTTTCCGCAGTCAGATAGTGGCCCGCTACAACACCGAGAGACGCCACTCGTTCGTCTATCACGGCTGTTTCTATCGCCCAGTTGACGCCTTGGCAGATGCCAAGAAGATGAAGTCGATTTGCGTCAATACCTTCCTGGTTCGCAAGGAACCCGAGGGCAGCTTGGCAGTCTTCAACCTTGGCTTCACCAGACTCATGGCGTCGAGGGGTGCCAGTACTTTCTCCGTGATAGCGTGGATCGAAAATCAGAACGGCCATCCCGCGCGATGCCAGGCGGGTTGCATATTGTACGGGCGACTGTTCCTTCACGAAAGCAACCGGCCCAATAATCACGACCGCTGGGTGTGGCCCCTCCGCGTCGGGCATCAGCAACTTTCCAAGAATGGTTTCGCCAGAACTGTCAAAGGACACCGTCTGGATATCGTAGGAGCCAAGTGCCGATTGATCTACTTCACCGGATGCCGCCGCGGCACTGGACAGGGCCGCAATTGTTCCGGTCACGGGGGTTGCAATGGCAATTGAGTTGAACGCGCGTCGTGTAATCATTGCGGTTGTCCTTTCGTATTCAGTTTGATGGCCTTCGCACCCTAAAGATCATGGGCGGAACGCCTGATCGGGCGCGACCGGATTGGCTTCACTTGTCAGGTAGCCTGCGATGGACATAAGTTGGATGACGAAAATGGCATGAGGGGCATGCGGAAAATGAATGATGGTCTGACTTCTCTGGATGTGCGGACTTTACGGTTCCTTCAGTTCCTGCTTCGCACAGGCAGCGTGACTCGCACTGCAATCCATCTGGGGATCAGTCAGCCCGCCGCCAGTCGCATTCTCGCCCGGGTGCGCGACTTGATAGAAGATCCAGTGCTGATCCGAACGCAGTCCGGATACCAGTTGACGGATCATGCTCTGGGCTTGAATGAACCTGTCGATGCTGCACTGTCAGCAATAGCTGACGTATTCAGGCCATCCGTCTTCGATCCGGCACAGTCAAGCCATTGCTATCGCATCGCCTCGACAGATTATGGTGTCGCGGCTGTCCTGGGACCAATGATGGACGCCTTTGCCGTTACCGCACCAGAATTAAGGTTCGATGTCTCACCGCTGGTGCCGCAAAGCTTTGACGATCTTGAAAAAGGAGCAATTGATCTGCTGCTATATGCGGAATTGGATGTCAGGGACGACCTGCTTGTTCAAAAGCTATTTGATGAAACTTACGAAGTTCTATTCCGACGGGGCCATCCCCTTGAGGGGGAGGCGACATCGAAGCAAGCTCTTGGTCCGCAAGACGTGTCCCCATACCGGTTAATCGAGTTCAGTTTTCCAGACACGACGGGTTTGCAACCGGATACGATCATGCGCAAGGAAGGAGATGGTTCGAATGCCGTGTTCCAGCAGCCCTACTTCACCACGCTGCCATTTCTGATAGGGCAGACGGATGCGGTTGCAGCTGTCCCCAAGCGGCTGGCAAGGCAAGTCCAGAAATTGACATCTCTTTGTTCTGTGCCGTTTCAGCCGTATTGCGGTTTCCCTTACTACTTGGTCCGCCACGAGCGTAGCCGTTTCAATCCAGCGGTTAATTGGTTGAGAAAACAAGCGCAGGAGATCACCAAGTCCAACTGATTAGATATTCGGGCGATGATGTTGGTTTGAACGTGAGAATTTCGAAGTACAGAGAGGCCCGCCAACTCACCACCCACTTTTGGGTCCGACGAAACCTCAACCCATAAACGGCAGGTTTGTTGGGCTGAGTTGCAACATCGACTGTTGCCGTTACATCTCTGCTCAGAGCTGTACTTCAAACCTTAGCCTACATTCCAGCTCTGCCATCGCAGCGGTGGCGATTGGTGTCGAACGGCAGGAATGGCCGTTTCAATATTGGCTTACTGCTTGAAAGAGTAAGTTTTCCCGATGCAATACTCAGCATTCTCGATCAAATTTTTCAATTCCATCGACGCTTGCTTTGGCAGAGTTGTCCCAGGGTATGCAGGCAAAGCCTGATTTAAATTCGAATTCACTGACTGGGGATGACGCCCCAGCCAAATGTTGGGTTTACCAAGTTGAATTCGGGTCGACTTTGAACAGATGTTCCATGAACACACGGGTGACGGCCTGCAATTTGTCCGCACGCGCGTGGTCGCGTTGCAACTCGGCTGGAACGACGTTCTAGGTGATCGGTTCGACCCCGGCCTCGATCATGCGGCGCATACCGTTTTCGTGGCTGAGCTGAGTGATTGAGCCAACAGCGTCTTCCGGAACATAGACATCATACCCGGCAAGTTCGGCCTCAATCGCAGGGTAGGCCAGACAAACATCTGTCCAGAGACCACCCATAATCAGCTTTGTCCGGCCTGTTGCTTCGACTGCGGCGACAAACTCGGGTTCTTCCCAGGCGTTGACATTTGTTCGGTCGATAAAGACAGCGTTTGGGGCTAGTTTGCTCAGTTCTTCGATCATCGGATCATAACCGCTCAGGCCCACGGCGACATGACTGAAAATGATCGGGATGTCATAGATCACGGCGGTCTTGATCAGGCCAGTGGTGTTGTTGATCAGCTCTTCGTGATCGATATTCTGAACCCCAGCCAGAATCGGCGGCTGGTAGTCGATCAGGATCAACGCCGAGTTGGTTGGTGAAAGAAACGGGTCCTCGTTGTTCGCCCGGACCGGCGTGCCCTGATAGCCTTCTGGGTAGGTCGCGACGCCATCCACCGTTTTAATCATCGGGGTCTCTGCCATTGCAGGGAGTGCCACGGCGCTAAATGCCAGGCTCAAGGCCGTCGCGAACGGTTTGATTAAGTTGGTCATGAGAGTGTCTCCATTGGTCGTTGAGGTTCAACCGTGCACATGCTCGGCGATCAGTTGCGCGACAGAGGGGCCGGGGCCGACGAGCTCCAGAACATTGCGATCCGGGTCGCGGATGAAAATAGTTTTAGTGCCGCGGAATTCGCGGCGCCCGGTGATGGCGATGCCGTTTTCGGTGACAAAGTTTTCGGTCGCCTCGGCGTCCTTTACCTTGAGGGCCAGATGGGTGATGCCCGGGTATTTTTCGACTTCGTCCATCAGGACGTTTGCACCCGCTTTTGCCGTTGCCGGACCCAACAAGTTGATGTTGATCCCCGAGGGATGGAGCATCACCAACGGATGCCCGTTGTCAAAACCGCCATCTGCGATCATCTCGAACCCCAACAGCTCATAGAAGGTGACGGATTCATCGCGGTTGCTAATACGGATGCCGATGTGATCGAAGTTTTTGATGTCCAACATGATTTGGCCTTTCCTTTGCTTGCAACAAAGGTAGCTATGCCTGTATTGAACTTTAATAGCTCAATCAGAATGGCATTTATTCCATATGGATCACAATAAAGATCTTTTTGACGGCATGGTTCTGTTCTGCACAGTGGTGGAGAAGGAAGGTATGAGTGCAGCGGCAAAACTGCTGGGCCATACGCCGAGCCATGTCAGCAAAGAGATCGCGCGGCTGGAAGCGCGGCTTGGTACACGACTCTTGAACCGGACAACACGCCGGATCAGCCTGACGGAATCCGGGCGCATCTACTATGAAAATGCCCGCCGGATGGTGGATGACACCCGCGCGGTGCAAAGCCGGTTGCATTCGGTTGGCGACCGGCCCTTTGGGGAGCTTCGGATGAGCGTACCCGTGGTTTTCGCGCATGGGTGGCTGAATGACTGGCTGCCCGAGTTTCTCCAGCGATACCCGGAGGTTGATCTGAACATCGACGTATCCGAACGCCGCGCCGACATGATTGGTGAAGGCATCGACCTGCTGGTGCGTATCGGCGATTTGCCCCCGTCCGACCTGATCACCCGCGAGATCTTTCGCACGCAGGGTCTTACAGTAGCTTCGCCCGTTTATCTGAAGCACAATAGTACACCGCGTCATCCCAATGAACTCAAAGACCATGAACTGATTGACTTCTCGTTTCACGGGGTCTCACAAAATTGGACCTATCCGGGACCAGACGGAGAAGTGATCACAGTGCCAATCGCCCCGCGTATACGTTGCAACGACGCCCATACCGAAAAAGTGCTTGCCGTTGCCGGGCGTGGAATTACCCGCCTGCCAGAACTTTCCTGTCAGGCGGAACTCGATGCCGGGACCTTGGTGGCGCTGTTGCCCGATTTCCGCCCGCCCTCGATCGCGGTCAACGTGATCTATGCCAGCCGTCACAACCTGCCTGCAAAGACCCGTGCCATGATCGACTTTCTGGTCGAAAAGAGCGGCTGAAGAGATGACGCAGGCGGGTTGATTATCCTGCCAGTTGAGCAAACTGCTAAAATGAAGAGAGACCTAGATTGAATTGACCTTTTCGGATCATGTTGACCAATTCAATGCCAAGTTCCGCCATAACTTCTTCGAGATTTCGATAAGACACATCGTATCGAGATAAATGAGAATAGCGTAGAAATTCACTTCTTTCGGAATGTGTGGAGCCGTGAATAAGATTGTTTCGGTCTGCCCCTGTCATTTAGCGCATGCGCTACCAAAACTACGCTTGATCTGACAGGTGGGAACAGTGTTTGCGACCTAACCACCTAGCTTGCAAATGACACCCACTGCCGCCCGAAGATTTGGTCAGGAATTACCTGAAAAAGAGGGTTGGGAAAACGTCCAAACTCAAAATTGGGCAACCGAAGAATGCTTAACTAACCCTCATACCAAGACAGATATGTGTAGATGTGGTAATGCTTTAGCATCGTCCTAAAACCCTCGAGGTCGAACCGGCTGGTCGGGAAGCAACAATGGCGCGTTTGTTAAAAATTTTAGTTCGCATATTCATTTGCGCAGTGGCACTCATCATTCTTTTCTTTTGGCTATGGGCCGTCCCTAGTGTTGAGTCTCACCCGATCGCAACCGATGCTGAAACCATCGCGAGAGGGAAATATCTGACCGCAGCCGGCGATTGCACATCTTGCCACACCACCCCAGGTGGAGCTGCGTTTGCAGGGGGACTCAAGCTCGATACTCCGTTTGGTGGGATATATTCCGCGAATATCACCCCTTCTGAAAAGGGCATCAAAGGCATGAGCTCGGCTGAGTTCTACCAAGTCCTCGCTTATGGTTCCTATGAAACCTTTCGGCCACTCTATCCTGCGATGCCCTATCCTTCATACCACTTGGTTACGCGCGCGGATTCCGATGCGATGTTTGCGTATCTGATGACACAGGCGCCGGTTGACCAAGGTGTTCCAAAAAACGAATTAAGCTTTCCCTTCAATATCAGACAGCTTGTGCTTTTCTGGAATGTGCTCTTTGCGCAGAGGGGGGAATACGAACCCGATAAGTCCCACGATGCAGCGTGGAACCGCGGAGCCTATCTGGTCGAAGGGCTGGGTCATTGCGGCGCCTGTCACACACCACACAACGTTTTTGGGGCTGCCGAGCATGACCGGGCGCTGGCCGGGGCACCGCTTGCTGACTATGAAGCGCCCGATATTCGGCCCGGTGCAATGAAACAACGCGGATGGAATACGGAATATCTGACCGAATACTTCAAAACAGGCAGGGGGCCTAAAGGGACCGCATTCAAGGAAATGTATCTGGTGGTGAAGAATTCACTTTCGCAGCTGACAGATGAAGACCGGTTCGCCATTGCCACTTATCTTCTGGATCTGTCATCAGCCCCAAGGGTCGAAAACAACGTTGCGCTAGTCTCCGCAGATATCGGGACTGTCGAACCGTACCCCGAGGGGCGAACATTGTTTTTGAACAATTGTTCGATGTGTCACGGTCCGCGCGGCAAGGGAGTGAAAGATGGAGCGCCACCTTTGGCAGGCAATTCCACGCTAGCACAGGTCGGGGGCCGCAATATGCTCTATGCAATTGTTAACGGGTTTCCTGAACCCAGATCCGTCCCCAATTCCAGCCCGATGCCTGCCTACAAGGACCGTTTGACTCCGACTCAGATCGTACAATTGGCCAATTACCTACGTCACACCTTCGCGGCCGAAACACCCGATCTGCCCAAGTTCACGGAGGCCGACATAGAGGCACTATTGAAGTAAGTGGCGCTGGCCAAGACCAGGAAAAATTGGATTTTGACATGAGTGATGATCAAGACAAGCAGGCAAAAGGCGGTACCAACGTCACACGGCGCAGCGTGCTGACGAGCGGTCTTGGTGTGGCCACTGGTTCGGCGGCCACTTTGGTTGCGGGTCTCGGGGCTGAGGGCGCGGCAGCTGGCCCCTTGCAACGCCCATGGGCGACCGAACTTGGCGATCCGGTCGGTACAAATCCCTATGGCCACCCGTCATCATTCGAAAAGACAGTGGTCCGTCGCCCGACCCCAAGCAAATATTCGCCAAAGGGCTATGTGCCGCCAATGAACGAGTCCTCTTGGACTGGGACGCCGTTACAGGATTTGCGCGGGATCATCACTCCCAACGGGCTGTTCTATGAACGATCTCATGGTGGTTACGCAGACATGGATCCCGCAAGCCACAAAGTGGTCATTCACGGGCTTGTCGACCGCAACCTTGAACTCAGCATGGAGGATCTGCGCCGCTTTCCCACTGTCACCACTTTCAGGTTTCTTGAATGTTCCGGCAACAGCGATCTGACCTGGGGAAAGGCAACTTATGGCGGGCAAGAAACGTCACCATTTTTGACCGCTCAAGATATTCACGGGCTCCTCAGCTGCGCAGAATGGACCGGTGTACGGCTGTCCGACCTGCTGCGTGAGGCTGGAGCCAATACGGAAAGGGCCAAGTGGCTGATCGTCGAAGGCGCAGATTCCGGAGCAATGGCACGTAGCTTACCGATGGCTCGGGCGCTGGACGATTGCATTCTTGCCTTTGCACAAAATGGCGAAATGCTGCGCCCCGAACAGGGGTATCCGGTACGGCTGCTAGCGCCAGGGTGCGAAGGCAATCTGAACATCAAATGGGTGCAGCGGATAGAAGTCACCGACCAGCCCTTGTTTGCGACATTTGAAACCGGTCAGTACACCGATCTGCAAAAGTCGGGCAAAGCATGGATTTCCTCGCTAGTGATGGAGGCCAAATCGGTCATTACTTTCCCGTCGGGCGGTCAGTCCCTGCCCGAAAAAGGGTTCTACCAGATCCGAGGCATCGCTTGGTCCGGGCGTGGGAAAATCTCACATGTTGATGTGTCACTGGATGGCGGGCGCAATTGGACACCGGCGCAACTCACGGAGCCGGTGATGTCGAAATGCCTGACCGAGTTCACCATGCCTTGGAGATGGGACGGAAGCGAGACCCTTTTGATGAGTCGTGCCACTGACGAAACAGGCTATACGCAGCCCTTCGTTCAGCAGATCGTCGAAGCGCGCGGCAAGTTCTCATCCTACCACAACAACGGCATTCAAACGTGGCGTGTTGAAAGCAATGGCGAGGTGTATAATGCGACGGGTTGACCTGGCTTTCTGGGCCATTCTGCCACTGTTGGCCTCTGGGCCGGCTGTTGCACAGACCACCCACTGTAGTGATCGCCCCCTGTGTCTTGGTCAGACTATCTCCGAAGCAGATCTGGCGGTCTGGTCCCTTAACGTTTTCCCCGATGGAACAGGGCTTCCCGATGGAACGGGCAGCGCAGAAGAGGGTCGTCAAATTTACAGGGACAAATGCTCGGCCTGCCATGGCGATAAAGGCGTTGGGGTGAAAGTTTTGCTGGATCGCGGGGCATTTCCCACTCTTGTCGGTTCGACGCCTCCGTTGACCGATACAGAAAATCAGCCTGCGCAAACTGTGGGCAGCTACTGGCCGTATGCCACAACATTCTTTGATTACGTCCGCCGAGCCATGCCGTTTGCAACGGCCCATTCACTAAGCGATGACGAAGTCTATGCCCTTACTGCGTATATCCTGGTGCTGAACGACATCCTACCCGCAGGAGCAAGCCTGGATCGAGACAGTCTGATGCAGGTGACAATGCCCAATGTCGATGGTTTCATTTGCGATGCCCGTCCTGACGTGTTCGCGCCCCGCTGCATGTCGAATTGTGCAACACCTAGCGATACGGGCTTATTGATCGGATCAGGCGAAAATTATGGCAAACCGGTTCCGTTAACGGATTGCATGGTTCGATAGTGGTCGGCATCTTCAAGTTCGGATGAAGTCCCGCAATTGGCCAATGCGACCTGGACCAATCAGATCAGAACGATTGCAACCCAAACCGACGTTTGTTTTCGGCTTTTAGGACACTGTTGGTTCGTTTGAGGACTATAGGGTGTAATCAGAAAAACGCTGTTTCGCTTACGTTGACCGAGGCTCCGCTCGACCTTAAGAGTTGCTACCTTCCGAGAGAATTGCAGCCCTGACGCTGGCATCCGGGTGGTGCCAGACCAACAGGCCGATCACCGACGAGGCTGCGAAGAAGGCGATCAAACCAAACGCGACGGTGAACGTACCGGTTGCGTCAAGGGCGAAGCCGGTGATCACGGGCGCCAGAAAGCCAGCTAGAGCAAAGCCGCTATTCATGATGCCCATGCAGGTTCCCGCGCGTTGCGGCACGATATCGGCGATAACTGCGTAGAAGATTGGATTTGCCCCTAGCCCTGCGGATACGGCGATCGAGATGCAGATCAGCGCAATCGTGAAATTGTCCACAAAGGCGAGCGGCAGAACAGCCAGTGCGACAAGCCCGTGCAAGAGCGCCATAGGATACGTTCGCGCGATCCGAAGCGTCCCTGTTTTAACCAATAGCCAGTCCGATAAGCGTCCTACCGAGTACAAAGAGATCGCGGCGGCGGCCCAGGGAATAGCGGCGGCCCAACCGATCTGTTTTAGGTCCAAATGATAGGTCGTTCGCAGGAACTCGGGCAACCAAGTCATCACAAAAAAGATGAGATACCCAAACACAAAATAAGACCAGTAACTGGCCAAAAGGGCAGGGGTCCGTAACAAGATCCTAAAGTCTTCTCGCGAAAGCCGACCGCTGATTGCGGGCTGATCTGTTTCTTCGCGACCTTCCCTGACGAAATCCAATTCGGCGTCATTCACAAAGCGCGATTTTTCAGGTGAATCGCTGGAAAACCACAGCCACGCGGGTAGCCACAGCATGCCCAGCAGAGCTAGGCCAAAGAACATGATGCGCCATCCAAATTCGGCAATGACGTAGGTTGCCAAAGGCGCACCAACCGCCAGCGCGAGCGGGATCGCCACCAACGCGGCGCCCATCGCTGTGGACCGCTCATGGGGTGGTAGCCATCGCTCTAAAACACGTGAATGCGCTGGAAAGGACGGTCCTTCAGCGAGTCCAAGCGCCATACGCGCGCAATAAAGCATCGCGAACCCCATTGCCGCGCCAGTAAACCCAATCGCGACGGACCAGAGCAGAACCGCGAGCGTAAATGTTATGCGGGCGCCGAAACGATCTGCCAGATAGCCGCCGGGCAACGTGGTCAAGAAGTATCCGATGCCAAATGCGCCCAGCACCAATCCTAGGTGAGAGGCCGACAGTCCAAACTCAGTTTGAATGGCATGAGCCGCGTAGGAGATCGCCGAGCGGTCGACGTAGTTAATCGTGTTGATCAAAAACAAAAGTACGATGATGGTCCAGCGAAACCGAGTCGCAGGAACAAATGCATTGGTCATGACGTTGCCCCGCCAAATAATATCCAACGTTTCAAGAGTGTAGACGGTGTCACAGCGCTTTGCCAAGCTATACCACAGGGGCTTGGAGTGGGCCGCTTACCGGACGTGAGGTTTCATCACACGCCGTATAGGAGTTGAAGTTCGGCTTTAGAAGATCCGCTCCGCATCTACAGCTAGAGCACAAATTTGTAAAACTTCTGACTCGATCTGACAGACACCCAAGATTGCGGGGCTGAGAATGAGTATTCTGCAGTCCAAATTTGCAACCCGCCTACCAAAGACATCAAAGCACATGTGCAGCACCGCTCTCGTTCGCAGCAAGCTGCTTCAACGCCATCCGGTCCAGCTTGCCTCCGATGGTCAACGGCAGCGCACTCATAATGCGCACCACATCCGGTGCCTTGTATCCAATTCGCTTTCGCGCGAACTCGATAATCTCTCCTGTGGGTATTGGCTTGGTGCCTTCGGTTAGGCTTACGAACCCCCAGACATCTTCACCGTGCATTTCGTCCCGCACCCCAACCACAGCCGCAGCCGCGACGGCTGGATGGGCTGTCAACGCATCTTCCACTTCGGCCGGGCTTATGTTCGAGCCGTCATGCACAATGATCTGTTTCCGCCGTCCCCGGAACCAGAAATAGCCATCCTCGTCCTGCCGCATCAAATCGCCGGTGTCGAGCCAGCCATCCCGAAACGCCGCCGCTGTCGCCTCGGGGTTCTCCCAATACTCCGTCATCATGGTCGGGCTCTTTACCCAATGCCGTCCATCTACACCTATAGGCACTTCCTCATAAGCCTCGTTGCGAAGCGACGAAACATATCCTGGATTGTTAAGGCCCACTGCCCCCAGCTTTTCAGCGTTGCCGTGGGTGTTGGAATGCGACGTTCCCATTTCTGTCATCCCATAAAACGCTCCAATCGGTACGCCTGCCAATGCGCCAAACGCATCGACCAATTTCTGAGAGGGCTTGTCTCCACCGGCCATCATCGTTTTCAGAGAGCTAAAGTCTTCGCGCATCGCACCGTGTCCTGACAGCAAAGCCGCCAAAGGGGCCGGTAATATTTGCGCCACCGTTGGCCGCGTCTGCCGCAACAGTCCCAAAAGCTCGTCTGGTGCGAACTGCCGTGCAACGTTTGTCGTGGCACCGGCCCAAAGCCCTGCAAACGTCAGCCGCAACCCCGCGGTATGCGAAATCCACGAGGCCGGCAGCACTACGTCCTGCGGACCCAGTTTCAGCCCTTGCGCATTGCTCGCCACCATATACCCCATGCTGGCATGACTGTGGGTCACGCCTTTGGGTTTGCCTGTGGTCCCAGAGGTGAAAAAGATGAACGCCGGAGCGTCGGACCCAATTGGGGGCAGGGCCCCTTCGCCTTTTCCATCCAGCAGATCCTCGAAAGCTAGGGCACCTGGCACTTCGCCGGCACAGGAAATCACACCAACAGGCAACTTTGCTACGCCAGGAACTCCGGCGATATCCTCGGCCCGCTCGGCATGAACCACCAGAATCGCAGGCGTCGCCAACCCCAGTGCGTAATCGATGTCCGAAGCGGTGTAGCGATAGTTGAGCGGCATCGCCACGAGACCTGCCCGCATACAAGCCAGATAATGGATCAAAAGCGCCGCCCGGTTCGGCATGATGGACGCAACTCTGTCTCGCGGTTTCAACCCCAGGCTAAGATATCTCAGCGCAAGCCGTGTACAAGCCGCATCCAACTCACGCCAGGTCCAAGACTCGTCCAATGCATAAAGCGCCGTCGCGCCGGGATCCGCTGACAATCCCCGTCGGAACAGGTCCGTCAAATCCGCAGGTGCGTCCAGCGGCGCTCCGGATACCGGCATGTCCTTCTCCTTAATACAACCTATCCCTGAGTCTACACCGCGCCACCCAGACCCCAAAGCCTCCGAATAAACCTCGGGCTCTCAGGTTATCCCGCGTCCGAGGATATCCTTGCGTTCCGTTTCATAGTGGTCAGAGGTTGGCCGTTGATCTTCCAAACGGCTGACCTCTGCAATGGCTGCGGACCTTTTCGGCAGCAATTGTTTTATGCATGCCGTCAAGCCTGCCAGCTGCGCGTCCGTCAGGCTGCGCCGCGCCGCCAGCTCTTCAGCCGTGCGAACACAATATCAAAGCAGTTCCGCCGCTTGCATCTGCGTTTGTCGTTTATTTCGAAAGGCAATGCAGGTCCTTTTACATAGGCGACTATTTCGCAACTTGAGAGTTACAAAACCGTTTAAGAAGAAGCACTTCTCCTTTGCACAATCAAACAACATCGCGGTTGCCCCTTGTTCGAACATGCTCACCCTCTGGTCTTGGGGATATACCCATAGAAGTATCCTGGGCGCGTAAGAGCAATATGTCAGCTGTGACCGCGGCTTAGACGTTCGATGATATCGCAGCAAAAGAGTGCTCTACTGACCGGGCGTTCTTAGGCTGCGTGTCGAAACTGTCGGACTTACCCAATTGCAGATTTCTGCGGAGGAAACAAAAAACGGCTACGACGTTTTCGGCACGCGATAATCCATTGGCAAATCTTTTGTACAACGCACTACCAGCAGATGGCCTAAAATTGGGGTCTAAAGATCCCTTGCCGCCAAACCTTTTTGCGAACCACACTTGAGCTTCAATCTGGAAAAAGCCGCTCGTCGAACGTACGTGCCTAATTCTCTGGCATCCCAGCGCGCCTTAGACCTTCTATGTATTCATCGGCGTCTTTCTCAAAGGCGAATGGAACACCAGCTCGCGTTTGAGAAAGCGTAACCTTCGGCGCCAATTTTTTTAGCATGGTCATCTCGGCGCGCGCTTCGTCAAGTCGACCAAGGAGACCCAGACAAGCGGCTTTTATTCTATGTGGCGTCGGGTGCTGAGGAAATTCTTGGTGTGCTTGATCTGCGCTTTTAATAGCTGCTTCAAAATCGCCACGGAAAAAGTCCGCAAAGCCAATGTGGCAAATACTGAAACAGGCCCAGTGATCACGAGGCCCGAGGCGTGTCGCAAGTTTAAGGAGCTCAACTCCTTCTTCCAGCTCGTGGCTATATACTAGTGTCATGCCTAGCCCATTCATATTACTTACAGAGTTTGGGTTCAGTTCAAGTGCTCTGCGGTAAAGTGAAATTGCTTCTGAGTGGTTTCTAGCCACCAAAGCGCACATTCCAAGCGCGCCAAGCGCATCTTCGTTCTTTCGGTCCAATGAAATTGCCGTTTGGGCCGCCGCACTTGATAGCTCAACGGCTTCTATCGGAGCACGATTCCATGCGTAGATGGTTTCCATCGCATGAATGTTGGAAATAATCGCGTGGCTCTGTGAGTTTTCCGGATCCGATTTAAGCGCTTGGTTGGAATAGCTTAGCGCACGCAACATGCTATCTGGAGAGAACGCGGCCAACTCTGTCAGGGCACGCGCATTCAGCATCCAAGTTGATAGATTTTTTGTGTTCCGTCGATTGGCGTTTTCCAGCTCTGAGGCAGAGACTTCGGGCAAAATGGCGCCAGCGATGCTGGCCGTAAGTTTGTCCTGAAAATCAAAAACGTCTTCGTTGCTTCCGTCAAATTTTTCAGCCCAAATATGTCTGTCATTAACTGCATCAATCAACTGTGCAGTGACACGCAATCGCTGTCCTGCCGTCCGAACAGAGCCTTCCAAAACATACCGCACACCCAGCGCGCGAGAGACTTCGCGGACATCCACGCTTTTTTCTTTGAAGGTAAATGCAGTATTTCTAGCAATTACAAATAGTTGTCTAAATCGACTAAGCGCAGTAGTTAAGTCTTCTACCAGCCCGTCGCAAAAGAACTCTTGGTCTTGGTCAGGAGACATATTGTCGAAAGGCAAGACGATAATTGAAGGTTTTTCGGGCAACTTATAGGTCATTGGCACCTCGGATGCGCCGTTGATCTCTACTCTCCATGCGTCTACGGGGTCGGGGATATTTTTGACTCTTTGCGGTCCCATGGCCGCAAGCTCAGTCGTCACTTTGCCGCGAAGCTGGTCGTAAACAGATCGACTTATTACTGCTCCGCCTGGAGCAGAAAGTTTTTCCAGCCTTGCAGCAACGTTTACACCGTCGCCCAGTATATCATCGCCGTCTTCGACGATGTCCCCTAGGTTAACGCCAACTCTAAACTGTAGCCTTTGCTCTTCCGGGCCATTTTCACGTGACGCAATTGCCCCCTGAATTTCGATCACGCACCGGACCGCCGCCACCGGCGAGGGAAACTCGGCCAACAAGCCATCGCCCATAGTCTTAATTACCTTGCCGCCATCCTGTTGAACCAACGGTTCCACTATTTCGGTCCTTACTGCGCGAAGGCGTTTGATTGTGCGCTCTTCATCCGACGCCATTAAGCGCGAGTACCCTACTAGGTCAGCCGCAACGATGGTTGTAAGGCGTCTCTCCATTTCCCATCCCAAAAGAGTTTTCAAAGCCTGGCTTACAAGGCATTTGCGCAGGGCCAACAAAGGCTAAGAAAGCAAAAGACTCAGGTCAATGACTCAATGCTCAACAGTGAGGCTCAAGTTAAACAAATGCTTCAGTGCTTTTCAAACCTAAACGCGAAGAGCAATATTTGAGAGGTACATGAGCCAACCGAGGTACAAATTGGATTTCCAATAATACACCCCTGATCACATCTTTATGTGATAAACCGTCAATTTTAAATATTGGCTTAGCATGGCGCCCAAGCCAAAAACTCAAAAAAACAAATAAAATCAGTGATCTAATGATAGTTGAGGCATGCCGCACTATCTGCAGGCCAGTGCCTGGCAATCAGACTTAGACGCGTTCCAGTGCGGCTTAGTTCAGGAGACTTGGCCCGTTCGATCCAGGGGGCACTGACGGCCGCTGATCGGACCGGTTATCCCCACAGTGTTGGGCTCTTCCCGGCCAGTTTCAGCATGGACGGCCCAGTTGGCATTGTCGTGGAACGTGCCGATCATGCCTCTCGACATCGGCAAATGGACATTGCCATCGCGGACGACGATAGCGATTTATGTGTCGAACATTCTAGGTTTGTTGCCAAAGCAATCAATTTTGTAGAGTGGCATTCAAGCTTGCTACATTTAAATTGTGAAATCGGCCGCAGTGAAGCTGCGACCGAACAAACCAATTGGGGTCGGTCCATTGTTATGAACCAAAGCGCCAACCGAACTTTTCGTTGAGTGCATTGCCCGGTGGGTAAAGTGTCGGCTGCCATTGAATAATGGTGGTGGACGCATGCGCTAGCTTCGGGTCGGTCGAAATCAGGTTCTTGCTTAAGAGTTCCTGGTAGTGGGTTGAAGCCAGAATGTGGTTCGGTGCGCTTCGTACCAGCAGGGCTGACGTTAGTAGCGTCAACATCCCTGCTGCTGCGATCACGCCGAGCAAGCGCGGTAGGGTTAGTGAAAGAACTGCGTAGTAGCTGGCCTTCACCAGATGCAGCCAAATTCCTGCGAGTGAGAATACAAAAGCCACGAGCGGAACATAAGCTATGCGAATGGCGGAATATCCTGCGTCGTGGTTTTCCGCTCCGGTGTCGAACGTTGTTTGTTCGGATAGGTAGTGATTGACCCCTTCACTGATACGGTTTTGAACCAAAGGTTCAACAAAGGTGGTATGGAACTCAGCGGAACTGTACCCAAAGGCGAACTTGTCGCAATCCAACTCTGACGGGCCTTCATTGCAGGATTTGGCTAAAATCTTTGGGTGCGAAAGAAACTCTTCCTTGGAAAGACCTAGCGGTAGAGTGAACCCGACAGTGGATTGGATCTTCGAGGAGATTTCGGTTTCAGCATTAGCTAGTAGTTGCGAGCGGATCTGCTGTCGGATCATGCCCATGTCGCACAATGTCCAGTCTTCTGGCAGTTTAATGTCGCGTTTGCGCAGAAGCAGGCCACGAACGGCGTTGCTGTACATGGCATTGGCTTTACACGATCTACCCGCGACGCCTGCGCGATTTAGGAACCAATTGACCTCAGTCGCTATGTTTTCTGTGGCAAAGTCCACTTGCGCCTTCAATTCGGGGATCTCGGCTTGGGCCTCGACATAGTCAACATAAAGAGACGAGGCTGTACGCGACGCCTCCAGATATTTTTCGTAAAGATCGTCTGCTTCTACTTCGGAAACGATGCGCTGTGACAGGATCGTGCGAGTGTTTGGGGAAAGCTGCCCGAAGGCGTCGTCAAGTGAAAGATATAAGGCTGGAAGAAGTGCAAAAAATGCTTTGGTTTCAGGTAGTTCGCGTTTATCTTCGGATAAATCCAACCCATCGAAAGTGATGGCATTACTGCGCAGCCCATCATTGATCAATAGGAGCAAGTTCGCGGTCCGGCGAGAGTCTGCGCTCGACGAGGTTTCGATCCGATGGACGATCTCTTCTTGTAAGTAATTTGCAAAGCCGATTGTTGCTGCCGTGACAGGTACCATCAGAGCGAGTGCTACGATTGGAAGTCCTGGGAGGATCTCTTTGACGCCAAATGGGAGGCGTTTGACGAACTTGATTACAAGAGGGAATACTGCCAGAGCCATCGCGAGGCCTGAAAGCAACCGCCCATAAAACTCGACGGCTTCGATTTCGCTTTCCGTGGGCGCATTTCCAACAACGTCAAGTAGATGCGCGTTGAATGCAAGCTCGACCGCCAAGTAAAGCGCAGTCAGCAAGAAGATCAATATTGGGATTGAGGTCCACCGGCTTTTGGCGGTTCCGGTATTGTTGGGCGCGAGCGAGCTCTCGGCGGGCATGGCTGAATGCATAGGCCGTCTCTTTTGTTATATTTTGTGGGTGTTGAGAGTTTTCCGAAGCCTAAAGCGAGGGAAAACAAATCGGAGGCGGAGAGCCGCCTCCGGTTAGCGCCGGTTTAAAAGTCTTTCGACAAGTTCTTTTCCGGTGTGAGTGCTTCCAGCGCGGCTAGATGCGCAGCCGTCAAGTTTTGAGCGGCAAGCTCGTTGTCGAAGAGCTCGAAGTCAAAGGTCCGGATCTTGTTGCGCCCAACGTTTAGCAAGAACTGAATTGTGGCTTGGTATTTGATGCTCCCTTCAGGCTGCTCAAGGGTCCACTGTGCATTCCACGGAGCAGAGCCGTTGATTGGTGCAAATCCAATTCCTCCACAATAAGTCCCTGGAACATCATTGCGACCAACTTTCACGTAGTTCCAGTTCGCGTCAAAGATGAAGGATTTCATAGGATCGCTTCCACCCCGTTTGGAGCAGGGCTGTTGATTATATATCGCGCCGACGCGCCCAGCGATTTGTTCTTGGACCGGTGCGAAGTCGACGACGTAGCGACCAAATTCTTCCTTACGTTTTACGCCATATACAAGCGCGCCAAGTTCTGCCGAAGTGTACATCAGGTCCACTTGCACTTCTTCTTTAGTGAATCTGGTGGACTGCCGCGCGAGATACGTAACTTGCTCGCCGGTCTGCGTCTTCCCGGCCCGGACATATCGTGTGTAGCATCCAGTAACGTCGGGTGTGCCTGCCAGACAAGTGTCTTTCCCATTGTCGCGTGTAAAGCCCGCTTCTTCGAGGACTGCGGCAGCTTCACCAAAGGTCATTCCCAGTTCAACACCATTGACACTTTGCAGTCCAAACGCAGGCAGTTGATCGCCTTCGGTTTCATTTGCCAATGCTGTCGAACCAAGTGCGGTGGTCATTAGCCAAACTGCGAGTGCGTGCTTGAATCGTGAGAAAACTTGTTTCATTTGTCTTCCTTAATCAACTTGTTATACCCCTGTACCTATTGGACAAAACCCGTCGAGAGGCAATTTATGCACGCATCTAAAGTTGAACTGTTGCGAATTTGCTTACTTTTAGGTTGAATGATTTTTTATCCCAACTTTCCTGATATTTTTGCAGTTCAAACTCCGCCGTTTCAGCTACTGCGAGTGCCAAGGGCAGTGGCGTAACGTGACACTCTGGTGAACGTCGTCATCCGGTAGGCTTCTCTTTACGGACAGACAAAGGGATTTTTGCATTTTCCACTTTGATGCGCCGTCGCAATTTGGTGTTGGCCAAGTACTGAGAGCGGATTAGCAGTTGTATCTCCGGTGAGTTGGCAAGAAGGATTGAAGAACAACGCATCGCTAATGCTCGCAACACCTCAAACCACTCGCTGTCACTGGGCAAGACCGAGCGATGGCACCCGGCCTGAAAAACCACATCCTGGTGGAGAATGCTATCTGTCACCGTTAGTGCCGTTTGGGACCTGTCAACGAGAATCACTAATTGATTCCAAACTTAAAACTCAATGTCGCGCAGTCTTTTTTTGGTCGGCCTTACAGACATTGTGCCGCCTCGTTGAGCTCGGTTAAAGTGCATTAATCTGGCAGCCAATTTACGGATGGGACGACAGATGCCCCAATCAATTTTCGTTCTTGTACACGGCCTTTGGCATGGCGGTTGGTGTTGGTCTCGCGTCGCTGACATCCTGCGGACACGTGGCCATCAGGTTCACACGCCAACCAATACCGGTGTTGGGGATCGGTCACATTTGATCAACGCTGAAATTACGTTGGAGACTTTTGTTCGCGACATCGTACAGCATATTCTGTTCGAGGACCTTCGAGATGTCGTTTTGGTCGGCCACAGTTTTGGCGGCGCCACGATCTGCGGAACTGGCGACATGGTGGCCGAAAGGATTTCCAAGATGGTCTATCTTGATGCCGCAATTTTGCAGTCGGGCGAAAGCTGGTTCAGTTTGCTGGATTCCGAAATTACCCAGGCCCGCCAGAACTTGGCGAACCGATTCAGCAACGGTCTTAGCCTTCCTCCGGTTGCCCCCCAGGTTCTGGGAGTAACCCATGAAGCGGACATCGCCTTCTTGAAGCCGCGCCTGACCCCACATCCTCTGGCAACGCTAAAGACGTCGATGACCATGCAAAAACCCGCAGGCGAAGGATTAAACCCGCACTACATTCACTTGTCTGACCCGCCCTATGTGCCTGCGAACGGATCGCTCGACCGCGCAATACAATTTGGCTGGCCCATTTCCGAAATTGCCACGTGTCATGAAGCTATGGTGACCGCGCCATTGGCGGTTGCCAATGAACTGGAGCGCATCGGTAATGAAAGATAACCGATTGCCTCAAAGTCCTCGGAACTGGCCGATTTTAGTGTGGATTCTGTACTGGTCCCATCCCGGGGTATAGGAGTTGGTGGTTTATTCAGTTGTCTGACGTCGGCACCAATGGGGCAGGCTAGTTTAAGTTGATAAGAAAAGGTTTCGGGCCCCTCGTCGTCGCCAAGAAATGGAGATGAGAAAGAAGCCCAAAACCAAGCCGAGCCACGGTCAGAAGGTCGTGAGGGACATTCTCGGTGCGACCTGCAAACAGTAGTCCGCAGAAGAAAAGATTAGGATCGTTCTGGATGGTATGGCGCCGCTCATACATATTCTGTGCTGCTATCTCGTGATAACCGTTCAGCTACAGCAGATCTTTATCCCTGCGGAAATTACGCTTCAAGTCGCGATAGATCGCCACCTATCCGATCCGCGATCTCCGCCACTGGTTTTTAGCTTCACGCCACTTGGCAATCTTGCGGCGTAGTTGCCGTTCAAGGGGTCCCTTATCTGTGAACGTTCCAGTTGGGTTTTTTGCTTTTGATTAAAAGCTCTTCGATTGCGCTCCTGGCTTCATCAGGAGAAACCTGAATTACACTTACACCAATATCTAGATTTTGCTTCAGACACTCTCGCACATTTTCAAGCTGTGCTCCTGTTCGTTTGTCTTTTGAAAACAGGTGTTGGCGTAATCGGTCCCTTATGTATTTGGATTTTCTTTGACCGATATATTGCAGTTGCCAATGGGCGGTGCCTTGATCCTTTGCCCAAAGAGCATAAACGTTGCCGCCCTCAACTAAGAGTGTTGTGAGGGAAGCCTTGTTATACTGGCTAGAAGCTTTCATCCTCTTTGTCAGGCAGATATGCGGATCGTCATTATAGTCGATTTTCACAACTCGTTTTTGATCGAAGAGGGCATCTGCGGCTTTCGTGACTGCAGCTTCAAGTTCGGTTGTTAAGTCAATATTCGTTAGGTCTCGTTCTGACATAGTCTCGCAGGTCAAATGATTAAGAATGCTCAGCGTGAACTGATCTAACAGATTTGTTTTGATTGTCAGCAGGGGTTCTGTCGCACTCTGTACCGCCTGGAATCGCCAATGCTTCTGTCACTTATACGGCTTTAGCTCATGACTGCCGTCTTCAAGCCAACTCCTCTGGATTGGCGGGGGAAGCTCACAATTGAGGAATTCATGCTTCGAGCCAAACTGGTTGCGCGTTCCCTGGCAGATAAGCGTTGGAGTTTGCAATTTTTTGCAGGTGGTTAGTGCGTAGTTTCTCGGGTTTCCCAATCGGGTGGAACGGATACCGCCAGATGGTCTCCTCCAAGTTCGTGTTTCTGCGCCGCCGTTACTTTCAGTCGGTAGTGCGGGTCGGGATGGCGGTGACCCAGTGCTGTGTTCTCCAGGCCCAAGTTACATGCTCCGCAAATTTATGAGTATTATTTAAAGAGGAAGAGAGTCATTGGGCGTCCTGCCCAGATCTTGCATTATTTAATGATAATATATGCTTAGAGAGCGTTAGAAGCTCTATGGTACAGCGAGCTTAGTAAGCAAAAAATATACACCAAAACAAGACAAGGCTTTTGCTTTACAGGAAAGTCTTGCACCGACAATCAAACTGGACCGGTCAGATAAGGCTGCTCTGCGGCAAGTTTTGCAGCCTCATTGGCAATCATAGGTGCTCCGGGCCAGCTCAGAAGATCTGATCTAAGGTTGTCCAGCCCTAGGCTTCAGTGTTGTTGGTGCAGCACGTACGCTATTGCGAGTAGTGCTTTTTTTTCGGGTCAACTTACCTGACCAATTTTTTTCTAGAATTTCACGGCGATGTGTTGTTCATCACTTAGAATACTTTGCGAGATAGGAATAAGTCATTGGTCAACAGAAGAACATTTGTCAAAGGGGCTCTGGCTTCACCTTTGCTGGCAACGGCAAGCTGTGGATATACCCCAAAACAAAAGCAAGCATTTTTGGAAAGGTGTACCGTCCCTACCAATCGCGAAGGTGATCTTGTCATCGACATGCATTGTCACTTGCTCAATGCGATAGACGCGGATTACGCGGCGTTTATCGAGCGGCGCTTCCTAAATTCCGGTTCACCTGTATTGCCGCAGACATTGCGCCAGGTGCGTGGCCAGATCGACCCGGATACCAAAGCGGTTCGGAAAGAAGCGAACCAACTGTTGCAGAGGATGCGTTTTTCCGGGTCGCCCGAGACTACCCTATGTGACTATGGCCTCCCCGGGGGCACAGATATTTTTGTGTCGAATGACGGGCTTGAAAAAACACCAGATCAGCGGCTCGGCGACGGCCGCTATACCGGTTTCTTTTCGTCGCGAACACGAAATGCCGCAATTCTTCTGGCACAATTCAGACAGGTGGATTTGTTCGTTCCTGCAATTGTCGACTTTTATGAAGGTGACACGCTGGACTACCCGGGACCAGCGTACCAGATGCAGTATTATTCGGCGTTGGCCTATGCGTCCCGGGGTCGTTTTTTGCCGATGGTATCCTTCCATCCCGAGCGCTACGCAATCGAGAAGGCGGATTTTCACTCGCTGAACAACCTTGATTTGGTGCGCGGCGCTATAGAGCAAGGGGCTGCCGTTGGGGTCAAGGTTCACCCGTCCGCAGGGTTCGACCCCTTGAGCAACGTCAAATACGCGGCCCTGTCCGGCAAGCTGAAAAAGGGACAGCCCTGCGAAGCGTATAGAGATAAGTATCGCGGGCTGCATGCCGCCATGGATGAGGGGATGCAAAAGCTTTACGCGCTTTGCGACGAGCTTGACGTTCCCATTCTGACGCATGGCTCGCCAACGCTGGCCGCTAATCCCCAATGCATGATGCGCGGAGATTCCTATGACGACTGGACAAATTCAACGCAGCATTGGATCGAAGCCATTCGCCGAAATCCAGGGCAACATCCACGTGTTGCCTTTGCTCATCTTGCGGGCGGGCCCGAAACGGCCGAGCAGTTGGTCGAAGCGCAGAAAAATGAGGGGCACAGGCACGGGTCCTATTTCGAATCCAGAACAGCGGGCGGCTACGAACCCTCACCTTGGTTGCAATCGGTTCTGAACAATCTGAAGACCGACCGCGGTGATCTTTGGATCGACGCGAGCATCCAAAACGAAATCGCCTATTCGCAAGCGATCCGCGAGAACTTGCAGGCCGGACAGGATGTTTGGACGGCACACAGAAGGGGGCGTTCCCTGTTTCAGGAAGCACAGGCAGATAAGGGACAGCTTGTAGATTGGTTCTCTGGCCTCTTTACCGAGTATCCAGCGCTGAAAAAGCGCATGATGTTTGGGTCTGATCTCCACATGCCAAACGCCAGCAGAGTGTCTGGAGGGGATGCTTATGTTCAGCTGATCCAGAATGCTGTTCCTGCCGACGGCGGCACGCGCCAGCGCGTTATGGGGTTGAACGCTGCTGAATTTCTTGGGTTGAAAAAAGGTCGCCAGACACGGGATCGTCTGGACAGGTTTTTCGCCAAGGCGGGCATCAGTCAGGAGCAAGTGCCTTGGGTGCAAAAAGTCGACAAGGCGTCAGGTCTTATTTCCTAGGTGCATTTGGGAGGTCAATGGGTTGAACATTACCGGCGCGCAATATTGGCATTCCCGTGCTGTGCTGAGTTTGTTTTTCTGCATGCTCCTGAGCGGCTGTGGATCTAGCAAGGACTTCATGGCAGCACGGCACCTGGCGCTTCAGGCGGAAACAGAGGCAAGCGGATATCCCAGTGTGACCTGGTTCGGCGTAACATCCATTCTGGTGGACGATGGCACAACGCAGGTGTTGATAGACGGGTTTTTCAGTCGCCCGAAAGGGTCTTTGTTCAAGCGCATCGCCCCTGATCCGAAACTGTTAGATCCCGGTTTTCTTGAACACTATGGAATCCGTGATGCAGGCTGTGCAGTCCCGAAAACTAACGCTGAGAAGTGTGCTTTTGCCGATCGTACAGGGATGGGCCTGGTTGTGCCGGCTCATGCCCATTACGATCACGTTCTGGATGCACCCCTGATTGCTGGGTTGACCGGTGCGCCGCTGTTTGGCGGCCCGTCCGTCGAACGAGTTGCGCAGGCAACAACGGCATGGTTTGGCGACGCGGTTGACCCGATTCATCGGCTCACAGCGTCGGATACGGAAAAACTATTATCTGCTGCGGGTTTGAAGGTTGGCAATTTAACCGTCGGTCTGATCGAAACACCCCACGCACATACCCCGGCTGCACCGATTGTCAGTGGAGAAACGGACGCAGATTTCAGCTTTCCAGCGCGCAAGTGGTCCATGAAAGAGGGAACTAACTACGCCGTATGGATTGAGACTGGAAGCACACGTTTACTGGTGATCCCAAGTGCAGGCCACATCCGTGATGAACTTGCCTCACGCGGGATCGAAGCAGATACTGTTTTTCTTGGTATAGGCTATGCGGGGCGTTTGACGGCGGATGAATTCGAAGACTTCTGGACACGATCGGTTCCAGACGTCAGAGCAACCAAAGTTGTCTTGACGCATTGGGACGATATGCGTGGAATGTTAGACCCGAACGACCCGATGGCAGACCTGAAGCCATGGCGATTATTCTGGTTGGACAAGACCTGGGCTCGGGTCAAGGCGCTCAGTTCGCGTGATGGCGTTGAAATTGTGCACCTTCGCGCCGGGGAACGAAGCCGATTGGAGTAATGAAGCCAGCCCAGCCAATGTCAGCTTTTGAAATCCAAATACAATGAACAGATGGTTTTTGAGGGGGCGCTGAACTACCCAACCATGCCATTGCGTTAACAGAATACTAGTAACATGCATGTTTTTTCGCTGAGACCGCTAAACTTACGCGTGCGAGTCTACAGCGGTACCGTTTTCACCCTCATTTCTCAGTAGATTGGGTAATCCGGAAGGCATCAGACCAGCTTCTGTTCCTACCGGAAACATTTTACCGGGTTAATGGATATGAAAATTTGGACTTAGGGTTTAAGCAACAATTACCCTTTGAGTTGCGAATATCGCGCCATCGTCGTCCATCTCAGCGATGGTCGTCAAAAGATTGCCTGCGTCACTTTCGGCGAGAACTGCTCAGGTCAATAACCCAGAAACAGGGGGCTAGACACTGGCACTTCGTATTTGCCGTCGTTCGCGATACATCCCCTGTCAGGATGAGCAGGTTTGAAAACAAACGTGAAAAATGTGCCACCTCCCTACAAAATAGCGTCACCTGAGAAAATTCGGCTTGAAATACCAAGAATAATTTTTGCCCATTTGCGCGTTCTTTTTGGTACCATTCTCCGTGTTCGCAAATTTTTTTAATCGACTTTAATCCAAGAAATTGAGGTGCCTTATGCCCCAACCAACCAACTACTTCACACATTTGGCTTCGGTTCGCGTCCAGTACGGTCGCCCGCCCTTGGGCGTCTACGGGGAAACGGGAAAAAACTACAAATTCTATTGCCAGGAGGATTTCGAGGATGAGCTCGACGATTTCGTCGAAGCTGTAAAAACCGCGACAGAGCCCCTATTGGGTTCCATGGAACTCATTTTGTCAGCGGGGGCATATGTCAAGAAAAGTAAGCTTCACGGCGCTGGCCGCGCCTTTGATCTTGATGCGATTCATTGGGAACAGGGGCGGCTGGTCGCGAACCAGCAGCCAAGCCAGAAACCGCTCTACTTGCTGGTTCAGTCCATCGCATATCAGCACTTCGGCATGGTTCTTGCCTACAACTACGACGCCGCCCACAAGGATCACTTTCACCTCGACAACAGTCGACCTGTGCAATTCCGCGAAACAAAGGCCGCCACATATTTCATGCAAGAGGCGCTAAACCTGTTCTACGGCGCGAACCTAGTTATCGATGGCGACTATGGCACGAATACAGAGGATGCCCTTGTCGAAGTACACCAAGCACTAGGTCTGAATTTTCCGCCGAACGCGGATGAATGGAAGACGTTTCTGAAAGCGGTAGAAGGTGAAGCGCTGGAGTTTCTGCACATGCAGGACGGCACAGAGCCCGCAGCAGATGACGAGGAGGAGGACTTTATTGGCTCCCCCGCCGCGGAAGACCTCGATGATCAGGTAAGCAGCGAAAGCCCGGCGGTCCTGGCAATCCGTGCTGATACGGGCACCATCGATATCACCTATCAACCGGAGCCTGGGTGGAAGGTGTTGGAAGAGGCCGGAACGCCCCGAAAGATGTATCTGAAGCGCACAGGCAAACCAGATATCTACCTCGGCTACGATTTCGCGTTTGGGAAGTATCGCGGGCTTGCCCGGACAGGGCGCATGTCTGACAGCCTGTTTTATGACTACACAGACTACGAGGCACAACACGGACTGTGGGCCGCCTTTCTGAAGCCTACCGGTATGTGCGAATCTGAAGGCAACTTCTTTGTGGTGAACGCCTGGGACAGCGCCGCCTTCACTCTTGGTTTTTTTCAGATGGCCGCCCACACGGGCGAGCATCTGGCCGACCTGTTCCGCAACTTGATTGATCAGCTACCAGAAGAGGCGGATACCTATTTTCCCGAATTAAAGTTGGGCCACCAAATCGGGAAGACGGGCAGCGAACGCGAGCGGCTTTTTGCCGTTAACGGGACAGATGAACTTGATTTGGATGAAGCGGTTCAGCACCCCGACGGCATTGCAAAGCGACCCTATGATCGAGGGCGTTTCATGGCGTTTTTCAACGGCCATCGGGCAAGGTTGGAAATGGATGAGACCGTCGCTGCGGCCCGCTGGATTGCCTGGCTTCAGACCTCGCCGGCTGCGCGCAACGTGATCGTGGACAATGCCGTGGCTTTGTCCAAGCGGGCCGTGTCTCAGATCCATGACACTGTTTTGAAGGCCAAGCTGCCCAACATGCCTAAGGGCTTGGACGGCGCACCCATGTCGATCGTGCAAGCGGCGATGGACGTGAAACACCACGGGCGCCGCAATCGCGACAAGGGCATGACCACAAACGAGTCCATTCTGCATTCCCTTGCTACCAAGGATCCGCTCAAGAGCTTTCGGTACATCGACACCGGATGGCGGGAAGACCGCAGTAAGCGGAGCGTTTCGGAAATCGGAAAGATGAAATCGGTCTTTGAAGGAAAAAACCTCAATATAAAAAAGATGATTTTTGAATAACCAGTTTCAAATTAGGAGGACGCAATGGGTTTGGCCAAATTGAAGGATCGCTGGAATTTCACTGCTATTCTTGTCGGAGTGTGTGCGTTAATTTTCACCTCCTTGTGGGCTGGGCAAGGCGGTGTTCGGGCGCAACCACTTGAAATAGCCGGCGAAGGTTTCAAGAAAAAAACCAGGAAGGATATCAGTGGCGCAGTTTGCCCGGCCAGCGATACCCGTTGGTGCTATGCAGTGAATGACGAGAAGAAATATCTTCAAATCTTCAAGATCGAGGGAATGGTTCTTAGGGCGGAAATGAGTATTCGGTTGGCAGAGAAATCGGAGTTCCGCGAGGGAGATGAACTGGACACAGAAGCGGTCACTTATTCGGATGGTTTCGTCTATGTCGCCGGTTCTCACAGCACCAAAAGGAAAACCGGCGAGGTGCAGCAGTCGCGCAACCTGCTGTTTCGGTTCCCGGTTAATCCCGAAACAGGGCAGCCGCTATTTGATCCGACCGAAGACGCGGTAGTCCCTGAAATAAATCGAAGCGATCAATTAAATGATCTGCTGTCCCAGCACGGGGTTTTAGCACCCTTTCTTGGGAAAAGCCCGCGAGAAAACGGTCTGAACATCGAAGGCATGGCGGTCAGGGGCGAAACGGCAGTGTTTGGGTTCAGACAGCCGAGCCTGTGGCGGGGGGTGGGCGTGCTCTCCGTCGACCTGGATTGTCTTTTCGAGAACGGCGTGTGCCAACCGGTGTTTGTTGACTTGCCGATGGAGGTTGCCAACCTTGGCATCCGGGACATCGCGCTGCATGAGGACCGTTTCATCCTGCTCGTGGGTACAGCGGTAGGTGACGAAAACGCCGTCGGGCAGCTTTTTTCCTGGGGCGGTGGTTTGGATGCGCCGATAAAGCTAACGCAGTTTGACCTTCAACCTGGGGAAAAGCCCGAAGGCCTGTTGATTGTCCCACAGGCGGCTGGTGGCACCCGCACAATTGTCTTCTTTGATGGTATCAAGAATGGTGGGCCGCGACAGATACCAGTGTCCTATTGACGCTGGTAGGCGACTACGACCTTGGCAGAAGCAAAAGTGTAGCCAAAACGTTTGAGCATTTTGTCGATGGTTTTGATTCCAGCACTGACTGCACCGCTCTTGTCGATGACAGTCCTGCGCAGTTGCCCGTTCACTTCGAGAGCGCGGGCAAAAGCTGTGTCGTGGGGCCTTGTTCCTACGCGTCGAAAGCATGAAACTCAGCGTATTGCCTTATTTATTGACGGCTCGGTACAAATACACCCACCCGCTCAGTCTGTCATCAAAGGTCAATAATTGATGATCCAACGGTTCAGGGTCGCAGGATCCACAACAACACTTATTTCCCCAGGATATATTTCGGATCCCGATACTAAACCGAGTACCGGAGGTAGAAGAACACTGCATGCAGTAGACGTCTATTGGAAAATGCGTGTCCTTGAATGAGGTTGCGATGGTTGGCCTATGCCTAAATCAATTCCGCCTTTATCGCTGCGGCGTAATCTGCGACAGAGGGGTCAATATTTTGCGACAAAACCCTCTTTGCTGCACTTTATCCGATTGGTCCCCACCCTGGTGAAATCTGCGATTTCAACACACCGTAAAATACTTGATCAGATTACTTTCGATACCAATTTCTGGAGATTAAGGGCGAGCGACAGGGCGAACAGCAAGAGCAGAATGAAGGCTTTCTCCTTCGAAAATCTGGGAAAGCGAGATCGCATCAATATTACCAAGGGCTGGGTGAACATCATAAACGGGACCGAGTTCACCCGTGATGGCATCATCCATCAATTTTACCAAACCGTCTAATGCGTCGGCACGCGCCACAATGCGGGCGACTGGCCCGAGGCTTTCGACAGCGGCGTCCTGCCCAGGATATGTATTGGGCGGTATCGTCATAGGTTCGAGACCTGGGAGGGACTTGAGAAGTATCGAGGCAATAGCAGGTTCAATTGGCAGGAGGCGCACCTCGCACCGGCGATGCGCCTCGGTCATTGAGGAATTCCTGATTCCTGAAACAAAGATAATTGCGTCTACGTTTTTCCGGCACAGCTCCCGGGCCTGATTGCTGGGGCCAAACTGACGTTGCAATTCTTCAGGCAAGGTGACGTTTGCGGCCGCGAGGAGGGCAATTGCAACTGTTCGTGTCCCCGATTCATCATCGCCAACATTGACGATTGCGTGACTAAGATCTCCTATCTTTTGAAACGAGGACTCCTTGCGGACCGCTATGTGGATTGGTTCTGGATGGAGTGTCGCAATAGTCTGGATCGCAACTTCTTTGGAGGGCGGCACATACGCTAACAACGAGTTTGATTGTACAATTCCAAACTGAAACCGCCCGTCTGCAACGCCCTTAATATTTTCCGCTGATCCGGCGCTCGTTGCAATACCACATCTGATCCCGTGTATCCGAATGCGTTGATTGATAAGGTAACAAAGGCGTTCGGCCACCGGAAAATAAATTCCCTTTACTCCGCCGGAACCAACCATGAAGAAAGAGTCTTCTGCACGCGCATTACCCGATCCAATTAGACAAAGCGCTGCTATGCACACGAATGGCCATCGTGTCAGTTTTTGGGTGAATTTTACAAAATCTCTTCTCAAATGCACACCGAATCAAATATAATGGTCGAATTATGTCACAGAAAATTTTTATTGTCTTTATTGTCTCGTTTATCCAAACGGTGGTTCCAGCCTTCGGTGAAGGTATTGAGTTGTGGTCCAGAGGAACAGTAGAATTTAAAGACAGCGAGGGTGCGAAAGCTGCAAACCTATTGGATGGCAACCCACTAGAGGAATTCCGCACTGGAATAAACTTGCAGTGGGATACTTGGAATGGCTCCAATCGTCGGGTGCCGTTTTCGGAGAATGGGGGGCCTCTTTCGGTAGAGCGTCTGTCTGAGGATTGGACTCGCGTAGAATTGGAAATCAGATTTCCTGCGACACAGGACTTAGTCGAATACTCCGACGGTATTCTTCTTGATGCCTATGTCAGATCGAGCGTTACTCAGTTCTGGGGTGAAGAATTAGTGAGGGTGGCTGCACCAGAATCCGTCTCTATTCTTCCAGAAACGGAGCGGTTTCATTTGATCTTGGAACAGACTGACACCCCCGAGGTTCTTCACTCTAAATATTCCGTCGTTGTTGGCAATATGTCCAAACTTGAAGACTTGTCTGAAGTCATGGAAATATCGGTGCGCAATTTCAAGATTGCGGGCAAGAAAAAGTACCTCAATCTTCATGCTACTGCCTTAAAGCGTTACCTCCAAAAGGGATGGTCACTTGATGTCGATAAACTGTGGGTTCTGCAGGAAGAACTCCCTAGACATTGGCGCTTTTCGAAGCTTTCGCATGTGGAGCAAGCCAATCAGCTGCATCAGCTTGCATTATTCCTAAGTGGCGCTGACAACCAAACGACAATAGCGGGTACCAATTCAGCAAATAACCGACAGGCTGCACTTGCCCTGCTAAATATGCTGCCTTCAAAAGCGTTGGATGAAACGCCCCATGGGGAGCCATTGCCAGAAAGTTACCAGAAAGCAATGGCACTGGAAATGGACATTATTTGCAAGCGCGATAAATACCCATGCGTTGAAAAAATGTATGAAATACAAGGTATTGATCTTCAACACCCCTTCAAAGCTGAGCATATGTGGCTGATGTTAAGTGGGTATTTAGACGGCCTCTACAAAGTGTCCAAGAATGATAGATTGGAAAGTGATGAGGCTTTCATTGAGAGAATTCTTTCAGACGAACTCCTCTCAGGCGACTGGGCGCTTGTAAACTGTATTTTAGACCAGCACGGTGGCCCGC
This sequence comes from Ruegeria sp. BC1, assembly GCF_056539305.1. NCBI lineage: Bacteria > Pseudomonadati > Pseudomonadota > Alphaproteobacteria > Rhodobacterales > Roseobacteraceae > Ruegeria > Ruegeria sp. BC1. Next base: position 471,967 of record NZ_JBQFUT010000002.1, on the reverse strand, counting down.
GTTCCCGGAGCCTAAAGCGCCAAATGCGCGATCGCCCTAAGGAGTACCTCTGGGTAAAGGCGATAAAATCGGATGGGGCTAATTGCTGAAGTGATAGAAAGGAGAGCGAAGCATGAAATTTGCAACAATAATCATGACACTGTTTGTAACGTTCGTACTGGTTGCGAGTGACGCTTCTGCAACACCTCCACCGCCAGGTTGTCCTGCTGGCCGGCTCAAATGCTGAGGTGCTTGGGGTATCTCAGCGTTTGCGCCGTACTGTTCGGTTTTGCGACCAAGAGTCATGCGGAAGAGGCCGTAGTTTTAAACGCTCCTCTCAGCTCATCGGATGATCAGTGGCTGGAGACATATGACGAAGAGTTCCAAGCGGGGCGTTATGAGAAGGCACGTGATTTTCTCGAGAGCCTGAATGAAAGGCCGCTGCCTTCCGCGACATCGAGGACTGAACAGCAGAAGCGACTTGGAAAGGTTTATATTCGCCTTGAAAACTACGATGCTGCGATTGCTGCATTAACAAACGTAATCGACTTTCCCCGGGCAGATCGAACCACGGCGCTGATTGATCGTTGTTTTGCCTACATGCAGCTTAACCTGCTTCTCGATGCCGTAAATGATTGTTCCGCCGCACGGTCAGCCCTTCTGAGAGCACGCTTCAGGAAGGAGGACTTGTCGCAGCTTTCCTTTGACAACCAAAAAATCTCTTTCGCAATGGTGGATGCTGAGCTTTCGCTCAGATCGGGACAAGTCAACTCAGCTCTTGAAACTCTTGGAGAGGCGATAAAGACTGTTGAGGGCGATAACGCCTTCGAACCGTCGGATTATTGGGGTCTCTACCTTCGTCGCGCCCAAATCCTGGGAAGCATTGGCAAAAGCGATGAAGCCATCTCAGCGATTACCACCGTCCTCGCAACGATGCCCGAGGGTTACAAGCATACAGCTTTTGCTTCCCGAGCCGGGATTTTTAGACGTCTGGACGTCACCTTGGCGGTGGAGGACTGGAAGCGGGCCGCCAATGCGACAGACGATCAGGATGTGCAAGCCGAATATTACATTGATGCCTGTGTGGTTCTTGTACGCGCGAAACGCTCCGAGGAAGCAATTCCTCTTTGTCGAAAGGCTGTCGAAGCTAACGATACTGACGGCTACTACGCCGATGTATTCGCTCAGGCTCTGATGCAGGCAGGTGATGTTGAAGCAGCATCACATGAATTGAAACGCTCGGTGCAACTCAGGCCTCGTACGAATTTCGTTTACCATCAAGCCGAAGAGATGAGCTCGTCAGCAAAAAACACCATGAATTCATGGTTCGACTATCTATTAGGAGATCGGTAGCGGAGAGATGCCGCGAAATTTGAAAGTGAGTATTCATGCGCAGCGCGATTTTGACTTTTCTGCTGATTTCTTGGCCATGTGTAACCTGGGCTCAATTTGAGGATCCTCGTATACAAAATAGTGACATTCCAGGCCTGAACCGTGTTGTAATCTCAGAGGAAAATTACGGTTACGTTGTCGCAGACCTGTGGCGAACCAAAGACATCCCTGTCTGCTGGGAAAACCCGGAAGCAGCCAGCGTCTCGCTCTTGGAATTCGTGCAGCAAGCCATTGACGAAACCTGGGCACGATACTCGGCTCTTACATTCACTAATTGGCAAAAATGCTCGAACGTGAACCAGCCGGGAATTCACATTCGCATAGCAAACGAACACCCTCACGTGAAAACCCTTGGCGCATCTTTGAGCGGTGTTCAAAACGGAATGGTTCTCAACTTTACCTACGATATCGATGGGTTTCGGACCTGTAATTCTTCGCCCGAGTGGTTCGACCTTTGTAACCGCGCAATCGCCGTTCATGAGTTCGGTCACGCAATCGGCTTTGCCCATGAACACAACAGGTCGGATCGCGATGAATCCTGTGCCAAACCCAGTCAAGGTAGTGACGGTGACACCGTGTTGACCCCGTATGACCCGGATTCGGTAATGAATTACTGCAATCCAAAATACGGAAACTATGGAAACCTGAGTTACTATGATGTGGTGTCTGTACGGATGATGTACGGGGGGTAGGTTATGTTCAGATTTATAGCTTTGATGTTCTTTGCCCAATTTGCAATTGTTAGCCCGACCTTTGCCGAGGATCTTTCCAGCCTTCTCACGAAAGTCCGCAATGCCACGGTCTTTCTGACGGTTTACTTTGTGGACGAAAACAACCGACAAAACCGGTGTCTCAGCCCCCCAAACTACGGCACAGGTTTTGTTGTGTCGCCAAAGGGCGGGTTGATCACTGCCCAACACATTTTTAACAACGAGAATTGTCCTGGATTTAACGATATACTTGTAGAGGCAAGGATCGGCTACAAAGATACCGAACAGCCAGGACCGGCTTGGCCGGTTAAAATTTCCAAAGACGACGATATCGTTGCGGCGCGGTTGGGTGAACGACGCGAAGACTACGATTTTCTTGAGGTCTGCTTTGTCGAGCTGCCCGAAATAGGGACTCCTCTGCTAGCGTTGGGTTTCCCGGTCGAAGAAGATTTTACGTATATTAAGACTGATTTTCAGGGACTTGCGAACGACGGTCGGTGGCGTGTTTCCTCGGATGCGACTTTTGGGATGAGCGGTGGCCCCGTGATCGACTACGAGGGCAGGGTGATCGGGATTACAAAAAGCGGAGTCCCAAATACGCCAGCAGTCCGGTTTGTTACCCCATTGCTTTGGGCTGGCGACGAATTGGCGACGGTGGGTGTACGCGATGTCCAGGACTGTGGGAAACCGGCGGTGGCTTCGCTCCGAGAGGATCTCCCTCACGAAGAAAAGCTTCAGATCGTTGCTCTCATAAATGCTTCCGGGCGTAGAACCGAAACTGTGCATAAGACCGTAGAACGCGATTTCAGCAATGATCAATCCTGCACGGAACCCTGGCAAATTGTAACCGATCACGTTTGTTTGCCCAACGGCACACCAATCTCGAACATTCTCGGACCGACGGTGATTTCCGCTGCGCATGACGGTCAAACTTGGTACAATAGGGATCCTAACCGTGCAGATTGCGTCAATCTGGTATATGGTTACTCAGATCGAGGCCTTGATGTTGTCGGAAACTGCAGAGGCAATGGGTGGATCACCGCAAGCTGGACGCTTGAAGGCGTTCGCGATGGTGAGGTCGCGATACTTCCTTACCAGACCAATACGACGTTGGATCCTCCTGCACAGGGGCCTGCGACAGCAACTATTGTGCCGCCGGCTCAATTCACCGCCCAGCTGGCACCGGACACTCCAATCCGGTGGGAGTATGCGGTTACCGTACGAAACGAGGTAGGTGAGTTGCTGGCAGAACTGACCAGCGATCGACCCCGGGTAGGGCGCTTCAGATCTGAGCAGGAATCCAATGGGGCTGTCATTATCAGCATCGGTCAATGACAATGGATAGGCGTAACTTCATCGGCACCGGCGCGGCAGCGCTAAGCAGCGCTATTCTTCCAGCAAGCGTTGCGCGGGCGCAGGGCTTACGGCGAGCCGCATTGGTGGTGGGCGTTGGCCACACGGAAGGTCTTACGACATTGAGGTCCACCATCCCGGGCGCCAAGAGTATGGCGGATTTCCTGAGAAAAGAAGGTTATGAGGTTTACCTTGAGACAGACGAGCCCGCATCCGACGGCGCGCCACGGCCCGTCACTCTTCAGGCGCTCAAGAAGGTCGTCAAGGAACTCGTGGACCGTGACAATCTCCACCAACTTTTGATCTATTTCTCAGGTCACGGCATTCGCTTGGCATTCCGAGGTGAAATGTGGCTCCTTTCAAACGCCCTTGATGACCCAAACGAAGCTGTAAATATGGTCAAGAGCGCTGAAGTTTGCCGCTACTCCCGTATCCCGAATATTGTATTCATCTCAGACGCATGCCGCTCGACCGCTGCGTCGTTTAATTTGGAACATGTGGATGGTGGCATTATCTTCCCTACTCGAAATGGCGACGGCCGCGTGGCGGTGGACAAATTTTTTGCTGCTCTTCCCGGTAACCCGGCGCTGGAACTTACAATGGATGTAAGTACAAAGGATTTTCGAAGCCTGTACACAGAGGCATTCCTCAATGCATTCCATGATCCCCCGGCGGAGATTGTAGCGACGCTCAAAGGTGGGCTACGAGTGGTACCCAATCGCAAGCTCGCGCCATTTCTTTTTGATGAGACCAAGCGGCTGGCTCGATTATATGGGGTTCTGCGGAATGTTGTTCCGGATGCCGAAGTCCCGTCTGCTGACCACATTTATATTGGCACAGAAAAGAAGAGTACGCCGGTTGCCGGCGGCGGAGGGCACTCGACAGGAGGGTCCAACCAAGCCGGTGGCATCGACCCCCCCGATACCAGCATCGGCAAGCCATCGCTAAAGATCCGCTCTGCGACAACTGTCGATGCTTATGCCATGAGATTGCTGGACGAAGACATACCTATACAACCCGAAAAAGTACCGGTTACAGCAAGTTCGCTTCACGATCGGAATCGCGAGATTGATGAGCGCGTTCCCGAACCGGGTTGGTTGCAGCCTGAGGGTTCGTTCAGCGTGGGCGACGCTCCCGCTGGTATCGTTACTTATGGCCTTCCGTTTGCTCGGATCGCTACGAATTCCAACGTGGCCAGCACACCGATCAACGACTTGCGCCATCAACGGATCGCTGCAGCGGCGGGGATTGACTTGCAAGGAGATGCTGCAAGCGCACTTGTTGTCTTCGAGGATGGTCAGTCTGTCGTCGTTCCCGTTTTTCGCCACTACGTAACACACATCTTTAGGGGAGACACCCTGGTCGAGGGCGTAAGCTTTGAGCCTGTACCGGAAATGCAGAACTTGGATCCGGATATGCAGATTCAACTGCGCGAACTTAGGGCTCTGGTGACGCAGGCAACTGCCGATGGTGCGTTCGTCTTCGACGGTACACAGGAAGAACGCACTGGAAATGCATCCAACTTCGCCGAACGAATCCGCTCATACAAAGGCTACGATCCAACACTCGGCATTCTTGCCGCCTACGCATATTCGCATGCGTATTTACCCGACGAAGTAAACTCGGTGCGAATGATCATGCGCGATGATCTGGGCGTGCCGATTTTCGATACGGAACTTTTGGCGCGGCAATCGCGCGGCGACTATACCGCAGCGCCTTTAGAGGAGACAGGTGCGGTGCCTTTCTGCCCAATGGTTCGATCAGGTTGGGAACTGTTGGAAGTGAAGGGAATAGCACTTCCCGCGTCAGTCATTCGCGCACGTGAAAGCTTGACGGATGCCCTTTGGACCAGCTTCGGGCCAAGCGGTACTGAATTACTGGAAACGGCTCTTGCAGAAGGAGAAATATGGTGAACGCTTATCTGGATCGTCGACAACTACTGGGTTCAATTGCGGCAGGCGTACTCACCAGCCTGGCACCAATTGCAGCCAGATCTGAGGTTCCCCGGCGAATGGTTTTGGTGCATGGAAGAGCGCAGGGCGAACGCGACCCTGCAGAAGTATCGGCAGAGTGGTTGGCGGCGCTGGAAGAAGGCTCAGCGCGAACAGGAATACCGCTTCCCAGCGAAGTCGAGGTTTCCTTTCCTTTCTATGGCGCCCGGCTAGACGAACTGGTGGAACAAACCCGCGTTGAGCCAGCTGGGTTGATCACAGAAAAAGGGTCGTCCACACAGGACGAGTATCTAGAGTTCCAAGCCGAGCTCACGCAAGAAATCGGACAAGAACTCGGGGTAACAGAGGCCGACGTTGATGCCCAGTATGGCGACAACCCGCGCGAAAAAGGACCACTCAATTGGGCATGGGTTCACGCAATCGCAAAAGCCGTAGACGCAAAATCTGATGCGATCACGGCCAGCGCTCTGGAGCGTTTCACTCGCGACGCCTTTCTATACCTTGAACGCGATGCGATCCGCGACGAAATCGATGCCATAGTTGCCGCTGAAATGTCGGATGTTCCTACTGTTGTCGTTGGTCACTCGTTGGGTTCGGTCGTAGCCTACAATGTACTGCGCAAGAGTGCGCCAACTCCGAAAATGCCGCTCTTCGTTACGGTTGGCAGCCCGCTTGGCATCAAGGCCGTTCGGACACGGCTGGCGCCAATTGAGTTTCCGCGCAACGTTGGCGTCTGGAGCAATTTTTTCGACGATCGCGACATCGTTGCCCTCCATCCACTCGATGCCTCGAATTTCCAGGTGACGCCCGGCGTGAACAATTTTGGCAATATTAACAATCGTACAAAAAACAGACACGGCATAAGTGGGTATCTGAATGTGGCAGAAGTCGCACAACCAATCTTGCAAACCCTAAACTGACGGCGCCGTCACTCTAGGGTCAGGACCCTTTGATTTCCGGGGGGGCGTGATTCACGGTTCTCAAAATGAGCGATGAATATGTCTGATCTATTTTGGCTGACCGACGTCCAGAGGGCGTGTCTTGAGCCTTTCTTCCCCTAGTCGCCCGACAAGCCGCGCGTTGATGGTCGATGTGTGTTGAATGACATTATCTTCTTCAATTGCAATGGCTTACGAAAGCGTGACGCACTTGTTTTCCAAAATGGAGTCTCCGATCTGAGGCTGTCTGTGCCTACTGCATCGGACGGGTCAAGTCTCTTGTTTGCAGTTCGCTCTGGAACGCGTCTAAGTCTGATTGCAGCTGTTTGACCGTACGCACACTCACGAAAATCTTCCACTGGTTCACCCGCACTTGCAAGGGCAACGGACGCACGCGCACGCGCACGCGTTCGTCGTTGACGACGAACACCCGCGTTGGTCGCCAACTCTTTGATTTGAAGCCGAGGCTTCAAAACCCGACCCGAAGAGAAGTTTATGATGCCATTGGCCCTTGTCGCAATTTTCCGAACTTTGGAGTCGATGAAGAGACAAGACGATACATAAACTCTAAAGGATTGGTTTTAGTCTGAATGGCTGCTTTTGGTTCGGCTCCTAAAGTGTTTGCCATTGCGGCGAACGTCCACTTTCCCGCCGGTGCTGTTTTTCGCTACCAACGCAAAGCGTACAATGCAGCCGTTGGTTCTGGGAGCGGCAACGGCGGCAATGTTCGCAACTCGGGCGTCGCTGCAACTTGCTTGTAGTCTACTTTGCGGCCTTTGCAGACATCCGCAGTATTGCTCCAAAGGAGCGCAGTTCAGCCCAGAGAAGACATACAACAGCAATGTTTGAGTATTCTGGGAAGTTTAACACAGCTCCTATTTAGGACACCTTTTTGGCAAATAGGGCGGGTTTTTTTGTGACTCTGCGGATCTTCCCAAGGTCACACCATACCGGCATCGCCCGAACCGCATGGAACACAACCCACAAAGAAACTCTGTGACTTCTATCGTATGCCCTCTAAACTCCGGTCTTGTGTGTTTCATTAGTTTGCGTGGGGGGCACGAACGCAGGTGGGTGGAAAAAAGGCATCAAGAGAGACGGCTGATTCAGCGTCGTCATCCTCGCAAAGCAGGGGGCTCAGCGCGGATGATCAGCAGGCTCGGTTTGAAGCTACCGCGCGGGTTATGCAGGCGATCTCCGAGACCAAGGATGACATCCAGCCAGTATGCGACCTGATTGTAACGCTGGCAAAAGATCTCTGTGATGCCTTTTTTGCCGGTCTGGTACTCGGGCAAGAAGGGGATGCTCGTCAGCAACTGGTTGCCAGCGTTAATCTACACCCGGATATTCAACAACTCTGGCTCGACGGCAAATACACGATGGAGCCAGGCAACTCCATTGTGACTGACACTATTCTAAGTGGCGAGACAAAACGCGTTGTCGATATGGGGGACACCGATTTTCACAAATCGGGGGATGAGCGCTTTAAACTCATTGTCGACACACATGGGTGCAGGAGTAATCTTTTTGTTCCATTGAAAGTGGGTGGTAGCGCAATCGGATGCCTGATGTTGGCACGGGATGAGGTACGACCTTATTCCGACGATCAGGTGCAGCTGGTTGAAACTTTCGCCGCTCAGGCGGTCATTGCAATTGAAAATGTTCGACAGTTTAGCGAGTTGCAGGTGCGTCTGGCTCGTGAAAGTGCCACGCGTGATGTTCTGGAGACGATCAGTCGGTCTCGGGAAGATGAAGCGCCGGTATTTCAGACGATCTTGGAGAACACCGCACGGCTTTGCGAAACAGATGTAGCCACGTTGAGCCTGCTAAATGAGGCAGGAACTCATTTGGAATATGCGGCACATTTTGGCGATCAATTGGCTGCATACAAGGTCGGCGTGGATCGCTGGTCTCTGGACTCAAATTTACAAATTGCCGAGTCCGTGCGGGAAGCGCGCGTCATTCACAATGTCGATTTGCGCCAGACGGACCACTACATCAACGGGGATCCTTGGCGCCGGCAACTGGTTGATGAGGAAGGTGTCCGTTCGTTTCTTACGGTTCCTTTGATGTCGACAAATGGTGACCCCGTAGGCGTCATTGGGATTTACCGGCGTGAAGTGCGGCCATTTACTGAAGATGAGATCTCTTTGGTCGAGGGCTTTGCGGCCCAGGCTGTGATTGCAATCGACAACACACGTCAAATGAAAGAGCTGCACACTCAGCTGGAACGCCAAGTGGCGACGCAAGAGGTCCTAAGTGTTATCAGCAAAAGCCGGGACAATGACGCACGAGTCTTTGAAGCCGTACTTCAGCAAGCCACGGAAATCTGTGACGCGGATCAGGCGGCGCTGGTTTTGGTAAATGCTGCGGGAACCCATATTCAATTGGCCGGTGCATGGGGGCACGATAAAACCGATGTCGAATTGGGAGAAGAGTGGCCTCTTGATGGTTCGGTCACGGCGGCGGCGGCGATACGAAATTGCAAGGTTGTACGCGTCGAGGACATCGCCGACACTGAGTTCTACCGCTCGGGTGATCCTACTGCCGTTACAATGGTCGAGGTCGAAGGGATCAGGTCACGGGTTGTTGTGCCCTTGATGCAGGAGGAAAAGGCGATAGGTGCTATTGCGGTTAGCCGCCGCGAAGTCCGCCCGTTTTCTGATCCCGACGTGCAATTCATCGAAGAGTTCGCCAAACACGCAGTCATAGCGATAGAAAACACGCGCCAATTTCGAGAGGTTCAGGAACGACTTGAGCGCGAAAAAGCATCGCGAGAAATCCTCGAAGTCATAAGCCGTAGCCGCGACGACGAAAGACCTGTATTCCAGAATATTCTCGAAAACTCCAGCCGTCTATGCAAAGCGCCACTCGCCTTCTTGTGTATCGCTGATCACGAACGCGGGCTCGCAACGATCCCGGCAAATATTGGCGCAAGAATCGATTTTGACGAAGCGCTCAAAAACTTTGTAGAGCCTCTTACCCGCACTGAATTAATTGCGATCAAACCAATGATCGATGGCGAGGTCATTCGCCAGGACGATATCGCGGACGATCCCCTTTACTTCAGGGATCGCGACCCAAAACGGGTTCAGATGGTTGAGATTGAAGGAGCCCGCTCGGTTCTGGCAGTTCCGTTGATGAAGGATGACCTGGGTCTCGGTGTAATTGTACTCTACCGCCGTGAAGTTGCGCCATTTTCAGACGACGACGTGGCACTGGTCCAAACCTTCGCGGCTCAAGCCGTTATCGCAATGGAAAACGTCCGACAGTTTCGCGAAGTTCAGGATCGCACAGCGGAAGTTACGCAGGCTTTGGAATATCAGACCTCTACATCCGAAGTGCTGCGGGTGATTTCGGCGTCACCAAATGAGTTGGCGCCCGTTCTCGATGCCATTCTCAAAGAAGCGTCGCGTATCTGCGAATTGCAGGATGCCTATGTTGCGATGCTGAATCCCGAAGATCAGCTTTTTCATGTTCTTGCGATACTTACGCAGGACACGACCTTTGCGGAATATGTCAAAGCTAATCCTATTTCGCCTGATGAAAGCGGTGTAAGCGGGCGTGCCATTCTGTCGAAACGCACCATTTATATCGAAGATGTTGAAAGCGAGGCGTCTTATACTTGGATGGAAGAGAGCGGCGTCGGGGAATATAGGTCCGTGCTCGGGGTTCCGTTGGTCAAGAATGGCGAGGTTGTGGGTGTAATTTCGGTCGGGTCAACCGAGGTTTCGGGATTTTCCACCAAACAAATTCAGTTGTTAGAAACCTTCGCGGACCAAGCGATTATCGCCATTACAAATGCCAACCTGTTCCGGGAGGTAGAGGAACGCACTGCCGAAGTTGTGCAATCACTAGAATACCAGACCGCCACGTCAGAAGTTTTGGATGTCATCTCACGCTCGCCCAACGATCTGCCACGGGTGCTGGATGCAATCCTGGAAGTTTCATCGCGTATCTGCGACCCAGAATATGCATTCTTCGCAATGCGGGATGCTGACGATGGGTTGTACCGTGTGGCCATGTCCCACAACGTGAGTGATGCGTTTCTTAACTATTTATCAGACAACCCAATTGCCCCAGAGGAAGGCTCTTGCATTGGCCGCACGGCCCTTCATGGCAGGACTGTTTACATAAAAGACACGCGTAAGGATCCGACCTACACATGGAAAGTGGCGGCGGAGATCGGTGATTACCTCACCACCCTCGGCGTCCCCTTAGTCAGCGAAGGCGTGACCGTTGGTGTTATCGTCATGGCGCACCGGAAGCCCGGGGCGTTTAGCGAAAAACAGGTCAACCTGTTAGAGACATTCGCATCCCAGGCTGTGATCGCCATCAACAACACCCGTTTGTTCAAAGAAGTGCAGGCGCGCACCGCAGAAGTTGAAGAAGCGCTCGACTATCAAACAGCCACGTCTGAAGTGCTGGGAGTGATCTCCCGCTCGCCAAATGAGCTCGAACCAGTTCTCAAAGCTATTTTGCAGGTGGCGGTTCGCATCTGCAAACCCGAAGCGTCTTACGTCGCACTTCTGAATGAAGACACTGGAATTTATGACATTGCTGCGACCCACAATTCCGCCGCAGCTCACTACGACATCATAACCCGTCAGGTGCATGTTCCAGACAAGGGAACAACCACAGGACGTGCCGCGCTAACAGGCAAAACGGTGTACATTGAAGATTTTGAGCACGACCCAGATTATGCTTGGAAAGAAGAAGCACTGGGTGCCGGGTTTCGTTCAGCTTTGGGGGTTCCGCTCGTAAAGGATGGGGTCACGCTCGGCGTGATTTCACTTGCTCATTCAAAAGTTGGGGCGTTCTCAAACAAGCAGATAGCCTTGGTCGAAACGTTTGCCTCGCAAGCGGTAATTGCACTTGGAAATGCGCACCTTTTCGACGAGGTGACAGCGAGAACCGCGGAAATTGAGGAATCGTTAGAGTACCAAAAAGCCACAAGCGAAGTACTCGAAGTTATTTCCCGATCTCCTGATGCGTTGGAGCCTGTATTGGAAGCATTGCTGGCCGTTTCGTCCCGCATTTGTCGCCTACAGGATGCCTTTGTGGCGCTTAAGACACCCGAAGATGGAAAGTACCATTATTTTGCCGGACACAATGTGTCGGCCAAATTCGCGGATTTTTTAAAGGCGCATCCTTTTGAACCCGGAGAAACATCGGCCACAGCGCGTGCGCTTCTGCATGGAAGGGCCGACTACGTTGAGGACACTCAAGCTGACACCAACTATGATCCGCTGCTCAAGTCCAATCTCGAAGGCTACCGATCCGTTCTTTCCGTGCCACTAATCCGTGACGGTGACACAATTGGTGTTATCAGCATGGGGAGCCGAACGGCGGCCGCTTTTGACGAAAAACAAATCAAGCAAATGGAGACCTTCGCGTCCCAGGCGATAATCGCAATTCAGAACTCGCAACTCTTCAACGAAACGCAGACCGCCCTCGCGCGCCAAACCGCAAGCGCGGATGTGTTAAGAGTAATCTCTGAATCTCCAACCGATACCAAACCGGTTTTCGAGAAGATTGTCGCGCTGGCGACGACCCTCATAGATTGCGACCTGTCGATTGCTATTCAGGCGAACAAGACTGAACTTTGGCAAATCGCCGCCGCGACACCCGATGGCGTCGAAGAAATCACATGGACCGAGCGCCTGCCGATTGATCCCGAAGACAATTTACCGTCCAAGGCAATCAAGAACGGCAAGACCTTGCATTTGCCTGAATGGCGATACGATGAGCTACCTCCGCGCGATCAAGAGATCATCCGCAGGAAAGGGTTCAAGTCTTCTCTGACAGTGCCTCTGATGCGCGGGACGGAATGTTTCGGTGCCTTGGTATTCATCCGAAAAACGGCCAAAGTTTTCAGCGAAGATGAAGTCGCCATTGCCGAGTCTTTCGCCGATCAGGCCATCATCGCGCTGGAAAATGTTCGCCTGTTTAATGAAACTCAGGCTTCCCTGGCACGTCAGACTGCGAGTGCGGACATTCTACGGGTGATCAGCCAATCTCCTGACGACATCAAGCCAGTCTTTGAGGCAATCGCAGAAGCAGGTGTGCGGTTGGTCTCCTCTGATATGGTTGCAGCTATGACCGCGCAAGATAACACGTTCGAGGTGCTTGCGCGGGTTAGTGCAGAAGGTGTTGCTACCCTTGAAGGCAACCAAAGTTTTCCTATCGACCCGGATCCGATGTCCAGCTTTCCCGCGCAGGTTCTGCATGAGAAGAAGATGCTCCATCTACCGGATTGGGATACACTCGAACTCTCACCGTTCGAACAGATTACGTATGACCGGCATGGTGTGCGCGCAGCTCTGTTGCTGCCACTTATGAAAGGCAAGGCGTGTCTGGGTGTGTTGGTGTTCGCTCGGAAAACAGCCGGCGCTTTCACCAAAGATGAGATAGACCTCGCCTACTCATTTGCAGATCAGGCGGTGATTGCCATCGAAAACGTGCGTCTGTTCCGTGAGGCCGAAGAGGCGCGAAAGGTTGCTGAAGAAGCAAACGAAGCAAAAAGCGCCTTCCTGGCGACGATGTCCCACGAAATTCGAACGCCAATGAACGCCGTAATCGGAATGAGCGGGCTGTTGATGGACACAGAGTTGGACGCAGAACAAAGTGACTATGCCAATACCATCCGTGATAGCGGCGATGCGCTGTTGGGCATCATCAACGAGATCCTCGACTTCTCGAAAATTGAAGCCGGGCAGATGGATATCGAAAACCACCCGTTCGACCTGCGCGAATGCATAGAAAGCGCGCTCGATTTAGTCAGCGGTAAAGCTGCCGAGAAACAGCTCGATTTGGCTTATGAGTTCGATGACACACTGCCCCTGGCGATTAGCGCAGATCTGACCAGATTGCGGCAAATTCTGCTGAATCTCCTTTCTAACGCAGTGAAGTTTACCGAAAGCGGCGAAGTGGTCCTGTCTGTTGAACAATCCGCCGAGGTGCAGGGATCGCTCGAACTGACGTTCAAAGTCCGAGATACTGGAATCGGCCTGTCCCAAAAGGGCATGAGCCGATTATTTCAATCTTTCAGTCAGGCAGATAGTTCCACGACCAGAAAATATGGCGGCACTGGTCTGGGTCTTGCGATCTCGAAACGCCTCGCCGAACTTATGGGTGGGACCATGTGGGCTGAAAGCGATGGCGAGGGGAGCGGTTCCACCTTTGTTTTCAAAATCCAGGCAAGACCTGCAAAGCCAGTTAAGTCTTCTTCCCGTAATCTTGTCGGCGTTCAGCCTGAACTCGAAGGCAAGCGAATTTTGATGGTGGACGACAATGCCACCAATCGTAAAATCCTTGCTCTTCAAACTGAGAAATGGGGCACGCAGACCACGACGCGTGAATTTCCGTCAGAGGCGCTGAGCATACTTGAACAAGGCGTGGAGTTCGATTTGGCCATTCTCGACATGCATATGCCCGAAATGGATGGAGCAGAGCTCGCCAAAAAGGTTCGCGCCAAGAAGCCGGGTTTGCCACTAATCCTTTTCAGTTCACTTGGCCCGCGTGAAGTAGATCCGGAGCAAGCGCTCTTTGCTGCCAACCTTGCCAAACCTTTGCGCCAATCCCACCTGTTCGATACCTTGGTTACATTGTTCGCGACTGAAAAGGTGCGAGTAAAGCCGTCCAAACCAGAGGACAAACCCCAAACAGATCCGGATATGGCATCGCGACATCCACTGCGAGTTTTGTTGGCTGAGGATAATGTGGTGAACCAAAAACTTGCACTCCGACTGCTTGAGCAGATGGGTTATCGCGCGGATTTGGCCAGCAATGGTGCTGAGGCGGTCGAAAGCGTAAACCGGCAAACATACGATGTCGTTTTTATGGATGTGCAAATGCCCGAGATGGATGGGCTTGAAGCATCTCGCATTATCAACAAAGCGCATCCGGATAGAACTCGTCCTCGCATAATCGCGATGACCGCGAACGCAATGCAGGGGGACCGTGAGATGTGCCTGGATGCAGGGATGGATGACTATATCACCAAACCGATCCGCGTACCTGTCCTAATCGAAGCCCTGTTAAATTCCCCAAGAATAAGAAGGTGATCCATGACAGACAGCCCAATTGATCATGAAATCTTCATGGAACTAAAAGACGCCACAGGCGAAGACTTTGCAGCTGAGCTCGTAAACACCTTTCTCGACGAAGCGCCCAGTATGATTGACGAATTGAAAGCGGCCGCAGGCGAGGCCGATGCCGACCGATACCGCCGTGCTGCACATTCTATCAAGTCGAATGCCAACACATTTGGTGCGACGGCTCTTGCCAAACTGGCCAGGAAAGTTGAGCTGGGAGAATTGCCCGAGGCCGGAGACCTAACAGATGCGACAGCGCTGGAAACAGCCCTCAATACTGCCGCCGTCGCGTTGCGGAGCCTGATTGATGTCTGACGCCCCCGGCCATTTGCTCATCGTCGACGACAACAAGGTGAACCGATTGCTTTTGTCGCGCAGCGTAGAGCTCTTGGGTCACCAAGCATCGGTCGCGGAAAACGGCCGCGTTGCGATGGAGATGTTGTCTAATCAGCCGTTTGACTTGCTCTTACTGGATATCGAAATGCCGGAAATGGACGGCTTTCAGGTTCTGGAGGCCGTCAAATCCGACACCGACCTGCGCGATCTGCCAGTGATCGTGACGTCATCCGTTGAGGGTCTGGACAATGTCGTGCGCTGCATTGAATTGGGCGCTGAAGACTACCTGCCAAAACCAGTCAATAAGACACTACTTAGTGCGCGCGTCTCCAGCGGTCTTGAAAAGAAAAAGCTCAGGGACGAGCAGAAGCGTCTGCTGGAGCGCTTTGCGACAACGGAGGTTGCTCAAGACCTGCAAGAGTCTGGCTTTGCCATTGGTGGCAAGCGTGCCAACGCTTCGGTCCTCTTTTGTGATATTCGCGGCTTCACGACCTTATCGGAGAATCTCGCTCCCGAGGAAACAATCGATCTGCTCAACACCTTCTACACGCTGATGTTCGAGGCTGTTACCAGCAATGGCGGAATTGTCAGCCTGATGCTGGGAGACGGTTTGATGGCTCTGTTCGGAGTTCCGCAGCCGCTGCCTAACTCCGCGCAAAGTGCAGTGGCGGCAGGGCATGAAATGCACAACATGATTGAGATATTAAATCTCGAAAGGCGCTCAGAAGGGAAAAGTGACCTAAAAATCGGCATCGGAATAGCGACTGGCGAAGTCGTCGCCGGCTATGCCGGTACGGACAATCGAGCGACGTATACTTGCATAGGATCGACCGTAAACCTTGCTGCTCGGCTCGAGGCAGAAACGCAGAAAACCGGAAGCCGTATATTGATTGATCAAGAAACCTTCGATCTGTTGGAAGGGGCAAATGTGTTGGAGACATTTGGTAGAACAATGATCAAGGGTTTCTCCGATCCGTTCGACATCCATGCGCTATGACTATCCATGCAACCTGCCAAGCGCAACTACATCGGGTGTAGTTGTGCTTGTGGCTTTGCTTTTAGCCCGATGAATTTCATATGTGGCTCAGTGATTGGAGACTAGATATTGTGAGATTTTGCAAAGTCTGCTTTTTGCGCATCGCTGACATTGGCTCATCGCGCAGCATCTATCAAAGTGAGCTCGGAGGCGTCTTTCGCGGCCTTTCACATTAGTGACTGGAGGCAGCCCGAAGCGGACATGACGTTCCAGTACCTCGGGCATAAAGTTTTTAGTTCGCTGCACTTGCATAGCCACATGCTCTGGCAGATAGAAGAAGACATTCACAGTGCTACATGCGCTGCCACTCTTGCTGCATACTGCGTCTACGACAGCAATGCGCAGAAATCAGAATTTGCAAAGTTTCGGGATCGGCCCTGAGCTGACCTTGGTGGATCGTGCAGCGCGTGTCAGGAGCCGTCACTTCCTAACCGAATTTCTGCATGCAAGGCTCTTGGTCAGGTCGTCATTTTGTGTATCCGTGTCGGAAGCAGTGAACTCTCACCCATGCTTCCTCGATAGCTTACTTCAGTATGAACTTCATCAGGCATTGAAGCTGACCAACGGACCCGACCCAGGACGGCTTTCAAACAGATATCGTGACCGAAGGGAATTGATCGTGGCAAAATTACTTGATCCGCTTCAACTCAAGCACCTGACGTTGCGCAACCGTATCGTCATCAGCACCTCTCACGCACCTAACTATGTCGAAGACGGCCACCCACGAGACCGTTACAGGCTGTATCATGAAGAGAAGGCCAAGGGGGGTGTTGCCCTGACTATGATCGGCGGGTCGACCAATATCGCCCCCGACAGCCCCTCGGTGTTCGGCCAGCTTTATGCGGGCGATGACAGCATCATTCCGTGGTTTCGGAAACTCACCGATGGCGTGCATGCCCATGGCGCCGCGGTCATGTGCCAGATCACCCATATGGGGCGGCGCACGGCTTGGGACGATGGGCATTGGCTGCCGGTTCTGGCACCATCCGGCGTGCGTGAACGTGCTCACAGGGCCTTCCCCAAGGTGATGGAGCTGGAAGACATCGACCGGGTAATCGGTGATTTTGCCGCCGCCGCGCGGCGCTGTCTGCAGGGCGGGTTCGATGGGATCGAGCTTTTGTCCCACTCGCACCTGCTGGGCCAGTTCCTGTCGCCGCTGACCAACCAGCGCGACGATGATTATGGTAGGACGTTGGAGAACCGCATGCGTCTGACCCTGCAAGTGCTGGACGCTGTGCGCGCCGAGGTCGGCCCCGAGTTCATCCTGTCCATGCGCATCTCCGGCGACGAGTTGACCGAAGGCGGGCTGAGCACCGAGGACTGCGTTGCCGCCGCCCGGATGCTGGAAAACAGCGGCCAGTTCGACCTGCTCAACATTCTGGCCGGGGCGCCCTACGATGATCTTGGTCTTGCCGAATGGGTGCGCCCGATGGGTCTGCCCGCCGCCCCTCATATCATCGTGGCCGGGCGCATTCGTGAGGCCGTCAACCTGCCGATCCTGCATGCAGGTGGCATCGCCGACATTGCAACGGCCCGCCACGCGGTTACCGGTGGTCATGTCGATCTGGTGGGCATGACCCGCGCCCAGATGGCCGATCCATATCTGGTGACCAAACTTGCGCGCGGGGAAGAGAAGCGTATCCGCCCTTGTGTCGGCTTGGGATATTGCGTGGACCGGGTCAATCAGGGCAAGCCCGCCGTCTGCGGTCATAACGCCGCCACCGGGCGGGAACAGACCGTGCCACATGCCATCGCACCCAGCGACACCCGCAAGAAGGTTGTTGTTGTCGGTGGCGGACCCGGCGGGCTTGAGGCCGCGCGGGTCAGCGCCCTGCGCGGTCACGATGTTGTTCTGTTTGAGGCGTCAGATCGGTTGGGGGGACAGCTTGTTCTGGCCGCCAAGGGTATGACGCGACGTCAGGTCTGGGGCGTTGCTGACTGGTTGATTTCCGAAGTGACCGCTCTTGGGGTCGACATCCGCCTCAACGCCTATGCAGAAGCCGATGACGTGCGGTCTGAAGCCCCGGATCTGGTCATCATTGCCACCGGCGGCTGGCCCGAGCCCTTGGCCATTCCCGGCGGTGATCTGGCGATCTGCAGTTGGGAGGTATTGTCCGGGGAGGCGCGTGTCTCGGGCGACGTGTTGGTGTTCGACGAGGTCGGAGACCACCCCGCTGCGGTCACGGTCGACATGCTGGCGGGCGCTAGTCACAGCGTCGAACTTGTGACCCCCGACCGGGCGCTTCTGCACGATCTTGGTCCAACAACATCCGCCGTCGCCTTGCGCGATCTGGCCGCAAAAGGGGTCACCTTCACTGGCCTTCAGGAACTCCACACTCTGATACGCGAGGGAAACAAGGTTAGCGCCTGCCTGCGCCATGTATTGACGGGTGACACCGCTGAACGTCTTGTCGACCACGTGGTCGTCGAGCATGGCTTGATCCCGATGGACGATCTTTATCACGACCTCAAACCAGGTTCGAAAAACCTTGGACAGCTCGACCACAAGGCGATGATCAACGGGACGTTTCCATTCATCGATGCCCAGCAGAGCGCTCAATTCCACCTCGCCCGCATCGGCGACGCAGTCGCAAGCCGCAATATGCACGCCGCAATTCTCGATGCCTTGCGTATTTGCAATAAGTTCTGAACAAAGCCATTCGCACCCATCGCTGAATGTTGTGGAACGGACGTTCGTGCGAAGCGCAGCAAATTACACTTTCCGCCCGACGTGTGGGCTGGCGATGTCTGCTTTGGGTTGCCCGCCGTCACCCGTAGAGAACAGAATGTTGGGAAATTTGCCCAGCAGCTAAAAAATTTGGCGCTGCGTTGCCGCAAGGCCGCGTGGGTCCCAAAGCGGACTTCATCAACAGGTGGCTATACTGCATTGCAGCGGGATGGAATGACCATTGGCTGCGATCGAATCCTTCTCGCTCAATCGAAGTCGACCAAAGCGGACACCTGCATGAAAGCCACGAACAGCGATGCTTTGAACCAAAGCTCATTGAAAATCAGCAACAGCCAGCAGCGCCGAATCCGTGACGAACTTGCCAGCAGTAACAGCGGTTCCAAGTCTCCAACGCGCCCGGGTCGTAACTTACAGCCTATCAATTCCCTTGATTCCGAGCTTCCAGTCGTTCCAGATTTACAACTGTCGAAAGCATAAGACGATCATGGCTCCAATCTTGAGTTTGACGCAATGAGGCCGAGCCGATGGCAAGCACAACAACCAAGGAAAGTGTTAACCCAAGGAAAATAGATGACAATTGGGCTGTCGTCACAGGTGCATCTGTCAAGGCAATCACACGCTGACGCAGAACGTGCTTTGCTTTCGGCTCGTTAACCAGAGCCACATGAAGAATGCGAGGGCCTTTCAGCTTAACCGATCGTGTGCAGTAGTCCAGCAAACAGGCAGTATAGTCGGTTGCATCAATCCCTTTGCGCGAGACGACAGACTGATCACAGGCCAATTCGCGAAGCCGGTCAAACTGATGCTTCATGGCCAGATAGGCGGGGTTCCAGAACAGCAGCGGGCGCAGAAGCTCGAAGCCCAGTTCCCATTCCACGTCCAGCGCGCGGATGTGCTGGAATTCATGTGCCAGAGCAAAGCGCAAATCGCGTGGCGAGTTCAGCAAATGGCTGGGCAAAACGACGTGACGGCGCCGAAGGCCGCGCACTGCAAATGGCACGGTTACGCGGTCCGAAAGATGAATGTCTACCTTGGCAGACTGTCGCCAAAGAAAACTGGACCGTACAGCCTTGCGAATTGCAAGTGCGTTGTGGGCAACCCGAAGTGCCAGAACAGCCGACAGAAGAGCCAGTGCAATCAACGCGCAAGTCACGAAGACAGAGTCACCTGACAGGACATGATCGACCCACCGTTCACGCGTATTAAGAAGGGTTTCGAATTGCGCAGCCGGCATGGCGATATCGCCGCGCAGATAGGCTGCTACGGCGATATCGCCCAGCGCTACAACGCGTCCTGGCCACACCTGACTGACAAAACCTGAAACACCCATCGCCAGAACCGGGCTGAGCATCACGCAGATGCAGAGTATCTTGAGCGAGCGAAGCTGAGCA
Source organism: Ruegeria sp. BC1 (assembly GCF_056539305.1). Taxonomy (NCBI): domain Bacteria; kingdom Pseudomonadati; phylum Pseudomonadota; class Alphaproteobacteria; order Rhodobacterales; family Roseobacteraceae; genus Ruegeria; species Ruegeria sp. BC1. The sequence continues at coordinate 452,095 of NZ_JBQFUT010000002.1, read as the reverse complement.
ACAAAGCCGTACCTCATGGGCGTAAGCGCCACGGCCCCGCGCATTGCCAGCCAGACCAGCGCTGACAATCCAAGCACAACGTTAAATTCAAGAAACGCATCGAGAACCGGTTTAACCGCTGTCATTTTGCAGTCTCCTCTCTACCAGTGCTCGAATTTCCTCCAAATCATCTTCTGTCAGTCCCTCATCGTCGACCAACCTTGCAACCAGCGTTGCGGGTGTGTCGTCAAACAGGGTCCGGGAAAGATTCTGCAACGACCGCGACTGGTACCTGTCCTTTTCCAGCAGGGGTCTGTAGATCAGCGACTTGCCGTTCTTTTCGCTTTCGACGAACCCTTTGTCATCAAGGATACGCAGAATGGTCGCGCCGGATGTGTAGGCCAGATTGCGATCAGATGGCAGGCGAGCTAGGACATCACGGACCGAGCCCTGACCCAGCGCCCAGAGCTCGTTCATGAACTCAAGTTCCACTTCGGTCAGCAGGTTTGTTGTCTTTTTCTTTCGCATCGGTCTTTCGTGTCGCATTTTTTTAGTACGCCTGACAGACAAGCATCCTTTCGCTGTTTCGCAAAGCTTAAACTTTCCAGAAGACGAAGATGCCCCAGCCGATGGACAGGAAAAGCGGTGTCCAGACCGGTTGGCCCACCAATCCCAGCCAGGCAAGGAAGATGTAGGCCGAGCCCAAGAGGGTGATGAACAGCCGGTCCCCCAGCGTGGTCGTCAGGCCCAGAACACCACGCCGTTCGATCCCGTCACGATACTTGAACCCTTCGAGCACACCGATCAGGGCAATAGCCGAAAAGATGCCTACGAACACAGCCAGCGTTGCCGGGGTCCAGGCCATCCAGAAATCGGGCCACAGAGGGTCAGTCCAGGAGAAGCCTTTTTCCTCTTGCTGGCCGACATTACCCCACCCGGCTTGCGCCTGGGCAAAGGCTGACGAGGGCAGGAAAGGGAGGGTGAGAAGTAGTTTGCGCATTTCGAACCTCACACGCGTCCCATCGCGAAACCGCGCGCGATGTAGTTACGGACAAACCAGATGACGATGGCGCCGGGGATGATGGTCAGCGTCCCGGCAGCGGCCAACAGGCCCAGCTCATACCCGGCGCTGGAGGCGGTGCGGGTCATTACGGCGGCGATGGGTTTGGCCTCGACCGCGGTCAGGGTTTTGGCCAGCAGCATCTCAACCCACGAGAACATGAAACAGAAGAAAGCTGCGACGCCAACACCAGCTTTGATGTTCGGCAAGAAAATCGTCACGAAGAACCGTGGAAAGGAGTAGCCGTCGACATAGGCGGTTTCGTCCAGTTCCTTCGGTATGCCGCGCATGAAACCTTCCAGAATCCACACTGCCAGTGGCACGTTGAACAGCGTATGTGCCAGCGCCACAGCCAGATGTGTATCGAACAGTCCAATGGAGGAATACAGTTGGAAGAACGGCAATGCGAAGACCGCGGCAGGGGCCATCCGGTTGGTCAGCAGCCAGAAGAACAGTTGCTTGTCGCCCAGGAACCGATAGCGCGAGAAAGCATACGCCGCGGGCAGGGCGACGCACACGGAAAGCACCGTATTCATCGTCACGTAGATGATCGAGTTGATGTAACCCCAATACCAAGTGGGATCTGTGAGGATCGTGATGTAGTTTTCCAGCGTAAAGGTCTGAGGGAACAAGGAAAAGCCTGAAAGGATCTCATTCGTGGTCTTGAAGGACATCGCGACCAGCCAATAGATCGGCAGCATCAGGAAGGCGATATAGAGGATCGGGATAAGGGAACGCTTCTTCATTGCGCGTCATCCTTTGTCATCAGAGTGTAGAAGACCCAAGAGACCAGCAGCGTGATGGCGAAATAAATTAGGCTCATCGCAGCCGCAGGACCAAGATCGAACTGTCCCAACGCGATCTTCACAAGGTCGATCGACAACAGGGTGGTTGAGTTTCCGGGACCGCCTCCTGTCAAGACGAAGGGCTCGGTATAGATGTTGAAGCTGTCCATGAAGCGCAGCAGAATTGCGATGGTCAGGACGGTTTTCATCTTTGGCAGCTGGATGTAGCGGAATACCGACCACGGGCTGGCACCGTCGATCTTGGCCGCCTGATAGTAGGCGTCGGGGATCGAAACCAGACCTGCATAACACAGGAGCACAACCAGAGACGTCCAGTGCCAGACATCCATGACGATGACTGTAATCCAGGCCGAGATTGGCTGTTGAGTCATGTCATAGTTGATGCCTAAAACGTCATTCAGGAAATACCCCAACAAGCCGATCTTGGGCAGCGTAAAGATGTTCCACATCGAGCCGACTACGTTCCACGGGATCAGCATGGGCAAAGCCATCAGCACCAGACAGACCGGCACCCAAAACCCTTTGCGTGGCATCGACAGGGCCACGATGATGCCAAGAGGCACTTCGATCAGCAAGATCAAGAAAGTAAACAGAAATTGCCGACCCAACGCGGCCTGAAACCGATCGGATCGCAAGATTTGTTCGAACCAGCCCAAGCCTTCCCAGAAAAATTGGTTGTTGCCGAAGGTTTCCTGCACCGAGTAGTTGACGACGGTCATCATCGGCACCAGTGCATTGAACGCGACCAGCGCCAGTACTGGCAGGACAAAGAACCATGCTTTTTGGTTTTCGGTTCTCATTGCGCCCGCTCCTCGGTTGCGATCCAGCCGTCGCGGTAGACGCGGGATTGTTCAGGTTTGAATTGCAGGGAGACTTGTGATCCGGGTTCGGGCACGCTGTGTTCGGTCACGGCCTTCAGGGCGGTGTTGCCGACCATCGCACTGACCACGTAGTGACGGCCAATGTCCGACACTTTGGTTACGTGCGCCGGAATGCCGGTGTCGCCGAAACCCACATATTCGGGTCGGATGCCCAGATCGGTGCGGCCTCCGTCGCCGTGGGTCGGTCCTTCCAGCATCACTTCGTGACCTTCGAACAAGGCGCGGTCGCCTTTAGCCTCACATGGCAGAACGTTCATGCCTGGGGAGCCGATGAAGTGGCCGACAAATGTGTGCTGCGGGCGTTCAAACAGTTCGACTGGGGTGCCAATCTGAACGACTTCGCCTTCCTGCATCACGACCACTTCGTCGGCGAAGGTCAGCGCCTCTGTCTGGTCATGGGTCACGTAGATCATCGTCGCTTTGACGCGCTGATGCAGCTCTTTCAGTTTGGACCGCAGTTTCCATTTCAGATGCGGATCAATCACAGTCAGAGGTTCGTCGAACATGACCGCGTTCACGTCGTCGCGGACTAGACCGCGACCCATCGAGATTTTCTGCTTGTTGTCCGGGCTGAGGCCGCTAGCACGGGTGTTGAGCATATCCGTGACGTCCAGCATTTCGGCGATTTCATCGACACGACGCTTGATTGTCGCCGGGTCCACGCCGCGGTTTTTCAACGGGAACGCCAAATTTTCACCAACAGTCATCGTGTCGTAGATCACCGGGAATTGAAACACCTGCGCGATGTTGCGCTGATCGGGGGGAAGGGCGGTCACGTCTTGACTGTCGAATAGGATTTGCCCTTCGGACGGCGTCAACAGACCCGAGATAATGTTCAGCAACGTGGACTTGCCGCAACCAGACGGGCCGAGCAGCGCATAGGCTCCGCCATCGCGCCAAGTCACGTCGATTTCCTTCAGCGCGTAGTCCTCAGGACCTTTCGGTGTAGACATATAGCTGTGTCGCAGATTTGAAAGCTTGATCTGTGCCATGTCAGGCCACCCTTTGGCCGTCTTGGCCGAAATACCGGCAGTGGGCCGGATTCATGTAGAAACTGTGATCTTCGCCGACCTGATAGGGGTGAACACCAGCTGCGAGCGAAACCCACGCTTCATCTCCATGCCGGAAATGCGCGCTGGAATCCGAACCCGACAGTTCAGTCACGATCACGCGGCCTGTGAGCTCCACATCCGCGTCGGACGTGCGGAACGGTGTCACGCGGTGCGGGCGTACAGCGACCATGTAGTCTCCGTCGGCCATATCCGTGACCGACCAGCCGCCTCCACCTGTCAGCTGCGCTTGAGCGCCGGACACGGTGATGCGTGCTACGTTGATCGGCGGGTCCGAGAAGACGCGCGCTGCCGCGATGTTCTCGGGGTTGCGGTAAATGTCGGCGGTTGGCCCGAACTGGGTGACCCGACCGTCTTCCATCAGCGCGGTGTAGCCGCCCAGCAGCAGCGCCTCCTCAGGTTCGGACGTGGCATAGACCACTACGGCTCCGCGCCCTGCAAACAAATCGGGCAATTGCTCCCGCAATTCCTCGCGCAGCTTGTAATCGAGGTTGGCCAGCGGCTCATCCAAGAACACGGCGCGGCTCTCTTTCGCAATCGCGCGGGCCAAGGCGGTACGTTGTTGCTGCCCGCCCGACAGCTCATGCGGGCGGCGGTGCAACATTGGGCGTAGCTGCAGCAAGTCGGCTGCCTCTTCCACACGACCTGCGATCTCGGATTTTGCCATCCCAGCCACACGCAGCGGCGAGGCAATGTTGTCGAAAACGGTCATATGCGGGTAGTTCACAAAGAACTGGTGCACCAAGCTGATCTGTCGCTTTTGCGTGTTCAGCTTTGTGACGTCCTGCCCATCCATAAAGACCTTGCCCGAAGCAATCGGGTCCAGCCCGGCCATCATCTTGATCAGAGAGGTCTTACCCGATCCTGTCGCGCCCAGCAGCACATTGAAATGGCCGGTTTGCAGCGTCAGGTTGGTTGGTTTGATGTGGATGACATTGCCAACCCGTTTGGTGGCATCTTGAAGTTCGATCATGTCCGTGGGTTCCGGTCCTTCAGTGCAGTGCACTGGCCTTTGGGGTGGGGATGCCTACAGCGGCACCCCCGGTTCTTACGGGCTTACTGAGACTGCCAGCGTTGAACCAGCTCGTCATAGTTGACGGTCTGGCCTTGCGGCTTTTCATTCTCAAGCTTGGCCTTCGGCGAACCCGCTTTTTCCAGCCAGAAGGCAGGATCCTGCGGTTCGTTCAGGCGTGGACCGCAGCCACCGTAGACGCCGGCGCTTTCATCTGCGGCCTGCATACGGGCCATGGTGATGTCCATCTCTTCGGCCAGACGATCCATCGCCTCTTGCGGGGTGAAGGCACCCGAGTTCACGTCCCCGATCTGCTGCCACCAGATCTGGGCCAGCTTCGGGTAATCCGGGACGTTGATGCCCGTGGGGGACCATGCCACGCGGTCAGGCGAGCGATAGAATTCAACCAGACCACCCAGTTTGGGGGCGCGTTCGGTGAAGCTCTCGTGGTTGACCGAGCTGTCGCGGATGAAGGTGAGACCCACATGGGACTTCTTCACGTCGACGGTCTTGGAGGTCACGAACTGAGCGTAGAGCCAGGCCGCCTGAGCACGATCTGAGGGCGTTGATTTCAGAAAGGTCCACGACCCCACGTCCTGATAGCCAACCTTCTGGCCTTCTTCCCAGTAGGGGCCGTGCGGGCTGGGCGCCATCCGCCACAGCGGCGTCCCTTCGTCGTCCACCGTATTGTTGCCTTCGGATTTCGGCTTCACCATGTCGGCAGTAAAGGCGGTGTACCAGAAGATCTGCTGGGCCACGTTGCCCTGGCTGAGCGCCGGCAGCGACTGGTAGAAGTCATAAGACGCTGCACCCGGAGGCGCATAGGCTCGCAGCCATTCGTCCCATTTGCGGATCGCGTAGACCGCAGCCGGACCGTTTGCAGCACCACCGCGCGACACCGAAGCGCCGACCGGGTTACAGGTGCCCGCTTCCATGCGGATGCCCCATTCGTCGACCGGTACGCCGTTCGGCTCGCCCACGTCACCAGCACCGGCCATCGACAGCCAAGCATCGGTCATGCGCCAACCCAAGTCAGGTGCGCGCTTGCCGTAATCCATGTGGCCATAGATTGTCACACCATCGACTTCCTTGACTTCATTCGTGAAGAACTCGGCGATGTCTTCGTAAGCGGACCAGTTGACCGGCACGCCAAGGTCATAGCCGTATTTTTCCTTGAATGCGGCTTTGTTGTCCTCATCATCGAACCAGTCTTTCCGGAACCAGTAAAGGTTCGCGAACTGCTGATCGGGCAGCTGATACAGCTTGCCGTCAGGACCTGTGGTAAATTGGATGCCCATGAAGTCATCCAAATCCAGCGTCGGCGATGTGGTCGCTGCCCAATCGCCTTCCATCATATCGGTCAGCGGATAAGCTAACTGCAGGCGCGAATGCGTTCCGATCAGGTCACTGTCGTTGACATATCCGTCATACAGGTTCCGCCCGGTTTGCAACTGGGTCTGAACCGCTTGAACTACTTCTCCTTCGCCGAGGATCTGGTGGTTGACCTTGATCCCTGTAATTTCCTCGAACGCCTTGGTCAGAACCTCGGATTCATAGGAATGCGTCGGGATGCCCTCGGACAGTACATTGATTTCCATGCCCGAGTAAGGTTGTGCAGCTTCGATGAACCACTTCATTTCGGACAACTGTTCGTCCTTAGCCAAGGTCGATGGCTGGAATTCGTCGTCGATCCAACGTTGTGCTGCGGCTTCGTCGGCCCAAGCAGAACCGTGCCCCGCAATGACGGCTGCTGCCGCCACGGCGGAAAGTAGATGTCTCCGCATCTGTCTCCTCCCAAAGATTATGTGATCCGATGTAAACCGGATGGCAAGCAGCATCGGTGATAATCGCCGTCACTGTCAAACTAAAATTTTAGTAATTAAGGTGTGTCCAATTAAGCAATTGATAAAGCTATGGATTTCAGATCCTTGGGGTGTTGGAAGTTGAGGGTTTGATCAATCAGTTGCTATCCATAGGTGCTGAAACCATCGCAAAAACACCTAATTTTTAAAATAGCTAAAACACTACAGAGATTTTCATGTCGAACATAGTAGTTACGTCTCCAGTCGGCGACCTGGAATGCCCTTATTCTGCAGATCGACGACGCGCAATCTCCTGTCGGATTAGATCTATGTGCATTCGCGCGTCGTACGCTCCCTGGCGATACGCGAGCGGTAGATTGAGATTTGCAAGAGTAGTGTCCACTTCTTCAATGTGTTTTGCGACTGCCTCAACCTCGGTTATGGTTTTGGCCTGACTAAGTTCCACTTCGAGTGCAGAGATGCGCTGATAAAAACGCCAGACTCGGCGCTTTTGAAACCACACGTAGCCGGATGGGACGACCCGCAGAAATGGAGCCAAGAACAATAGTGGCAATAGCAATAGCAACACGCTACCAAACTGTGCTGCAATCCAATAGGGGAAGAGACCATGCAAAAAGTTTGGTCCAGAGTTAATCAGTTCTCTGGCGATTTTGTTTAGTGGAACAGGTGGCGAAGCCGTGTTTGGGTACTCACGCGCGCTTTGAAGTATATTTGGTTCGCTATGAATGCTCTTTGCCGCATTCACCAACCTATCGGCTACCGCTGGGTGCAGATCGGCTGCAGCTATCAATGAAGCTCTCAACGCCAAGATCTTAACGTCCTCAGGCGGTCTTGGAGGATCTAGAGTGATCGAACCAGCTGGTACAGTTACCGAATTTGCGCCTGGAAGTTTCAATGCAAGTGCATCAACCAAAGCCATAGGGATGAAAACAATCTCTGGATCAAATATTGCATCCATTAGGTAAGGGGCATCAAGAGGAGCGACAAACAACGCTACATCCGCTTGGTTGGCATACAACGCCTCTATTGCGTCATGGCCACCGGAATCAATGAGGGTTATGCCAACGTTTTGCAACTCTGCGGCCTCAATCAGTGCTATAGCGGCGGCGCGAGTGCCAGATGCCTTGGCTCCTGCAGCTAACCGTATGTCCCCCCATTCCCCTGCGTTAGGTCCGACGGAACTGTACTTTCCTCGGAACACCACCATTGGCTCCAGAAAAATGGCGCCCAACGATTGCAAACTTTCGTCCTGCGGCAGTTTGAGGCCGCCTTGAACAAATGCGGCATCCACTTCGCCGGAAGTAAGTTTCAGAATGTTTTCAACGGAACCCTCAGTTTCAATTAATTCCACCTGAATACCATCACGTGCAAGTTCTGCTTTGTAGAGTTGCCCAACCTGCCAATATCCGCCACCATCTATCCCGGCAGCCAGCTTAATACTGTCGGGTGGTTTCAACCCAAAAATCAGAAAAGCCACCAAGCCGACGAATAGAATGGGGAATAGAATGAAAAGAAGTACACGCATTAATTCTCACATTCGATTGACTGGATTTGATGGTCTAATCTCATCTAACAGCCATTTTCTCGTCAACGAGGAACTGATCGCAACGGGCGTCGCTGTTAGGGTAAGGACTCATGGCCAATAAATGACGATAGCGGCAAGGGCGAAGGCTGATAGGAAAACCTTGGGGCAGCTATCGTATCGGGTTGCAACGCGCCGCCAATCCTTCAGCCTGCCGAACATGATCTCGATCCGGATGCGGCGTTAGTAGCGGCGCTCTGTCGTATTTTACCGCTTTCTTCCGCTGTTTCTGGCCGGGGATGCAGGCGCCGATAACTCGGCTTTCCGCATTCTCGACAAAACCACTTCTTCACTGTATTCGAAGCGCCATACGATTTTATATGCTGTGCTCACGCACTCCGCTTTGCGACGGTGAAATCTACCGCCTAATTTTCCAAGACCTGCTGTGCAGCCGCGATAGCGCTCTGCCGCCCGCTCACCAAATTTACTGTCCGTAAGCATCGTAACAACAGCGCGATAGCCGTACATCTCTCTTGATACACATTCCACGACAGTTTCCTCGCTCCAATCCTGAAATTCAACGCATTCTGAGTGTATGAAGGATCTCACATTATCTGGGATAGGTATCGATGGGTCTGGCCACGCTAAGCCCTGAAATACATCCGAGTATCCCGTTGAGGTAAGGGACAGGTAAAGCAGTGTGGATATGGCCAACTTCCTCATTTAAAATCCTCCCCAGCTTTCAGTAATGTAGCATGAAATGTCGGCTATGTCCGCACTGCGGTCATTGATGCGCTACGCAGAGAAAGACTGCTTTGAGCCCACTTTGACCGATGCTGCGCGATGCCCCAATTACAGAAATGCGCGGAAACCAGACTTTGCAAACTTTGGTGGACGAGCCAACACGGACAATCAACATCTTTCTCGGATGTCGCGGTTGCGGCCCGCTTATCCACAACAGCAGTCACCTAACTGAATTGGCGGGCACGGGACAGTTGCGTAGGAACAAAAAACACAGCAATCGCCTTCTAAAGGCTTCAAAACTGACTTGCATGATTTGCATTCATAAAACCACTGGCACGAGTCAGTTGGCATTTTCTCGATTTCAACGTGCCCACACCGAGGGCAGGTCAAAGTGCTATCCAGCACCACAGTTTGTTTTGTCATTGTCTCACATCGGCATGATTAGATAATCGTTGATTTGAGCCTCATTGAACACGATGACCCATGCCAGCGCGGTGATCGCCGTGCTTCCGACAAGCCACCATTTCAGATTTGCCAACGTCCCGTTTCGATGCGCTACGAACCACGAAACCGCGATCAGCGCTGTTGAGATGGCGAGAACATAGTAGCTTGCTGCCGCTATTTTTCCGAATATCGCCAACCAACTGCCACCAAAGCCGAGCAACATCATGGCCATTGGAAGAACACAGCATGTCGCAACCCCCAGAGCGGAAACCGATCCCAGGTAGCTGAGGGTCAAATACTTCTTCTTCTTTCGCTCCCTGGGTACTCGATTTGAATGTGTTGAGGCACCGGCATTCAGAGCGTATAACTCCTGTAGTAACTACAGGATCAAGCGGAGGTACTTCACATGATTGCGATAGGTGAGGCTTCCCGGCAAAGCGGGGTTGGAATAGAAACCATCCGCTACTATGAACGCGAAGGTATAGTGCCAAGGCCCGCACGAGCTCAGAATAATCGCCGCCTCTATTCAGCGAGCGATGTTGGAAGACTTCGATTTTTAAAGAAATGCCGCGACCTGGGGTTTCCTCTCTCAGACGCAAAAGCGCTTTTGGAGCTGTCAGAAGGAAGTGCCGAAGAATGTCGATCTGTGAAAGAATTGGCCGAGGCACACATTGCCAGCGTTCGAAGCAAAATTGATGAGCTCAGACGTCTGGAGCGCGCCTTGAGTGAGCTTACGGCCAATTGTGATAGCGGAAACGTTCAATGCCCGATGCTGCAAAGACTGAGAACGATGGATGATATCTGACTCTGGCCGCCGGGCGGAATCAAAAGGTCTGAGATTTGGCCAGATCGCGTCAGACCAAGGTCTGTGGTGCGGTAACAGATTGTAGTTCATATTCGATTTCACGATGAGAGTGAAAGTAGCTGACCTGACGATTGGCAATTGGTCGTTGTCGCGAGTGTTTCTTGCGGCCAGCATCGTTGTGATGGGCACTGCTACTGCAATCGTCGGGGTGTGGGTGTCAAATCGAATCCAGAATGCAGTCGTGCAAAACTCCGCTAACTCTGCGGCTCTATATATGGAAAGCGTAGTATCCCCGCTCAGCCAGGAATTAGCACATGGCGACCGCCTTTCAGAGCAGGCGAGCCTGGCGTTGGACGAGATTTTTATGACCCAGCCAATGCGTGACCGCATCGTCTCCTACAAATTCTGGAAGCAAGGCGGTGTGATTGCGCATGCCTCGGATACAGACATCATTGGAATCCGTTTCAATCCAACGGATGACTTAAGGCGGGCGTGGAGCGGTGATATCTCCGGCTCTTTCGAAGAGCTTGATCATGCCGAGAGCGCCGCCGAGGCGGCATTGGGGATACCACTACTTGAAGTTTACAGCCCTATCCGCGAACTTTGGTCCGGCGAAATCATCGCAGTTGCGGAGTTCTACGAAAGAGCTGATCAGCTTGAGTTGGACTTAGCCAAGGCTAGGCGAACAAGTTGGTTGGTCGTCGGTTCCGCATTTCTGGCAAGTACGATTGTACTGTATTCCATCGTCGCTATTGGCGACAAAACTATTCGACGACAGGGGTCTCTTCTTGAACAACGCCTGACCGAAAGTGAGAGGATGGCTGAGCAGAATGCCCTGCTGCGGTCGCGTGTGGTCGAGGCGTCAGAAAGATATGCCACGCAAACAGATCGGTTCCTCAAGAAACTCGGTGCCGAACTGCATGATGGTCCTGCGCAATACCTGTCGCTCGCCGCCCTTAGACTGGAGGCGGCGTTTTCCAAAGAGTCCGAAAGGCCTAAAGAGGCAGAGGAAATTCAGCAGTCTTTGCAAAAATCTCTGGCTGAAATTCGTGCAATATCGCGAGGGTTGTCCGCGCCAGATATCGACAGCCTGTCACTCGTCGATGTCGTGAAGAGAGCCGTAGAGGATCACGCCGAACACAGCCCGTTACGGCCGGATATTTCATTCCTGGGTTGCCGGGCCCCAGAGTTGTCATTGTCCGACAAGCTGTGCGTTTTTCGATTCCTCCAGGAAACGCTTTCCAATGCCGCTAGATATGCTCCAGCTTCCAAGTGCACTGTTATCTCTGAGGCGCAGAACGACCGCATAGTTGTAAAGGTCAAAGACGACGGGCCTGGATTTGACAGGTCAGAAGAAACCGCGTTGCGAGACGATGGTGGCCAGGGGTTAATGGGCTTGCGAGATCGGGTCGAGAGTATTGGTGGGCGGTTCGAAGTCGCATCGAGACCGGGCGAAGGCACCACCATTGCTATGACACTATTTCCCAGAAAGTTAGGCACATCATGACTACGTCTGTCGTAATAGCTGATGATCACCCGATATTCAGGGATGGTTTGCAACGAACGTTGGATGAAGCTGATGGTTTTGAAGTTTTGGCCGCTGGGTCCAACGCTGAAGAGGCAGTGTCGCTGGTCGGCACGCATCAGCCGGACATAGCTATTCTTGACCTCTCTATGCCCGGTGGCGGGATAAGCGCGACACGTAAAATTGCTGCAATGGAAAATCCACCCGTCATTGCAATTTTGACGGTCTCAGAGAACAGCAGCGATGTCGCGGACGCATTGGAGGCGGGCGCGATTGGGTACATTGTGAAGGGAGTAACCGCGAGCGAACTAACCGCTTCCTTACACAGCATTGCCGCAGGTGAAGGGTTCGTTTCTCCGGGCTTGGCCTCGCGAGTATTGCTTCAAATCAACGCCGACACCGGCATGTCTATTAACAGCAGCATTCTCGATGACCTTACGCATCGTGAGGAAGAGATACTTAGACTTGTGGCCAAAGGATTGAGTAATCGTGAAATCGCTGATGAGTTAGACCTTCAGGAAAAGACCGTGAAGCACTACATGACGGCAATCCTGTCCAAGCTTCATGCGCGAAATCGGGTAGAGGCCGCGCTTATTGCGCATGATGTTTGGAACAAGGGAGATTAACAGCGGTCTCTTTAACGACGAAGGCGGCCCTCTCAATGAGAAGCCGCCTACGGATTATCGCCTGGTGTTGCTGTTCAGTTGGTAACCGACTGTAACCTCCGGCGATCAGAGGCCGTTGCGTTTCTCTCGACAACAGTCCGGTTGTACGGGTCTTTCAACTCGTAGCGCCCAAACTCGATCTCCTCTTTCCAACCATTGGCATAGTTCACTTCGATATTGTTGCCTTGGCGTTCGATTTTCGTGGGCCGACTTCCAGCAGTGCCGCCTTGCCCAGCAGAACGCACGCTGTCGATTGAGATACCATTCGCCAAAGACCGAAGCCTTGAGACGTCCGCACCGGTCGCAGGGCGCTCCTCAACAGTTCGGTTTTGCGCGTTCTTTCTCTCATACCGCCCGTTTTCGATCTCCTCCTTGGTTCCGTCGGCGTAACGCACTTCAATCCCGTTAGCGTTTGTTTCGACCTTTGTTATCCCAGCCGAACCCGACGGCTTGCCCCCTGCTTGAGACCGATCCTTCTTTCCGCCACCTTCATTGGAACGTTTGGAGTCATCATCATCATCGTCATCGTCATCGTCATCGTCGTCGCGACCACTTTTTCCTGACCCCGAATTGTCATCACGGTCATCATCTCTGTCGTCGTCGCGATCATCATCCCGGTCATCGTCTCGGCCGCTGCTACCAGACCCTGAGTTGTCGTCTCGGTCATCATCTCGGTCGTCGCGACCATCCCCGTCGCTTCCCCTGCCGCTCTTGGCAAAGGCATATGGCGGATCAAAGTGCAGGCGACCATCGGCATCGAACACTGGCACATATGGTGTCGCCGCGATGAACGAAGCCAACGCCGCAGTACTAAGAAGTTGACCCAGCTTTCTTTGAATTTTCATTTTTGCCTCCAATTCTGAGCATCACGCTTCGTGACGTTGGAGACAGGTTACTTCTGGTTCGACTTTCCCACATCGGGCTTAGGTCTGACGAATTTCAAGCCGAACGTCTTAGCCAGATCAGTCAAACCAATAGAGTTTTTGCTGAGCCATGTGACCAGTTTAGTGTGATCTGACCCCGTCACCCTTCAACTCGTCATCAGGTTCGAGGTGAATGACAAAGACGGAACCGGGATACAAACGATCCAATTCTTCCTCGATGTCATTGCATATATCATGCGCTGCACTGACTGGCATGGTGCCGTCCACAACAAGATGAAACTCCACGAAGATGACATTTGCGGATCTGCGCCCTTTGAGGTCGTGGTACTCTAAGGCTGTGCCGAGATTTGCTTCGATTGCGTTGGAAACAGTCTGCAAGTCATGGTCCGAAAGTGTCACATCCATCAGGCCATCGACGGACGACCGAATAACTTTCCAGCCCTCCCACAAGATGTTCAGTGCAACAAGAATTGCCAGGATCGGATCGAGGATCAGCCAGCCGGTGACAAGTGCGAGTATCAGACCTGCGATGACACCAACTGAGGTCATGACATCTGTGAAAATGTGCCGGGAGCTTGCCTCCAATGCAGGCGAACCCTCGCGCCTGCCAATTTTGAGCAATAGGTGAGCCCATGCGCCATTCACACCCGTTGCAATAACATTGACGACGATTCCAAGCAGCGGTGCATCCTCAAGATGCGGGTTTGGGAGTGCCAGCACAGCTTCTCTGATGATCAAGAACGCCGCCAGCACAATCAGTACGCCCTCGACGACGGCAGAAAGATACTCGGCTTTTTTGTGACCAAAGGGGTGGTTTTCATCAGGGGGCTTGTTTGCAACCCGAACTGCGAAGTATGCCAGCAACGCCGCAACGACATTCACGGTAGATTCCATTGCGTCCGACAACAACGCCACCGAGCCTGTCAGACACCAAGCCAACAGTTTTAGGGCCAGTACCGCAATGGATATCGGAATGGACCAAAGAGCGATTTTTTGTGTCATTCCGTCACGACCCTTAGTCAATCGTTACAAATGATCCTGGGAACAGGTGAGCGACCGTACTTAACACGTAAGATAGGAGTTGGGTAATAATGAATAGGGCCACAGGGTCGGTCATGCACGACCGGCTGTAGTGAATGGCTCCAGCACCATAGTGTCATACATCCGTTACTTGGATGGACCTGATCGTCACATATAGCTAGCATCTGTGATCAAACAGCACGAAGGGAGACACACATGTCGAAGTTCACCAACAGAAAAACTGCTCATGGGGTTGTTGCACTCGTAATCTGCTGTATCGCGGCGACTGCACACGCGCAATCGGCAGGCGAGGAGATGTCGTTTTTCATCACTAGTGTGGGCAAGGGGGACGGTGCAAATCTAGGCGGGCTCGAAGGCGCCGATGCTCATTGCAATGCGCTTGCTTCCGCGACCGGTTCTACCAAGACTTTTGCGGCCTATCTGAGCACCTCAATGTCCATTGATCGCAGCACCGACCCGATGACAATCACCAATGGCGTTTCTGCCCGCGACCGGATCGGATCGGGTCCGTGGTACAATGCCAATGGAGAGCTCATCGCCAACAATGTTGATGACCTACACAGTGACGGCGTGAATATCAATCTACAGACCGCGCTCGACGAGAATGGTAACCCTGTCAATGGGCGTGGCAGTCAGCCAAACAAACATGACATTCTGACCGGCTCCGATTCTGCGGGTTACTTCTCGACGGCAGGTGGTGACACGACATGCAGCAACTGGACTTCGAACAGCGAGGACGGATCTGCAATTGTCGGGCATCATGACCGTATCGGTCTCAATGATGCTCGAAATATGCTGTCCTGGAACTCATCGCACGGCTCGCGCGGTTGCGGAGAGGAACATCTGCCACGTTCTGGCGGGGCGGGCCTGTTTTATTGCTTCGCAACTGACTAATCGGGCAACATTGGTACGCGTGTCGCCCGCATTGAACCTGATATTGCCAAGTCAGTTTGGGGGATCGCGTTCTGGAAGTGGTTTTTGGGCGGAAATAGTCTAAATTCCGCTCTGTTGCGCGTTTACTAAACTGCAAAACTTGGTTGAAAAGGTCCGCTTTGGGCTGAGACCGGTCCTCAACAACCATTGAGCCTACGGCAACTTTGTCCGCTGCGCAGTCATTTCACGAATGACCGAACCGAGCCCGAAGCAGACTCCAGTTCACGACACCAGACCAACTCACGTTCAACAATATGTCCGCGAGCCGAGATGGTCTGCAAGCTGATCAAAAACCAACCTGATCCTTCGCGCTGTTTGTAACTCAGAGTGTGTGGCCAACCAGATAGGAAATTTGAATGGTTCGCGTTCGGGCAGAACACGCTCCACACCGGGTGTAAGGGCCGCCACATCGTCTGACATAACACTAATGCCGAAGCCTTGGCGCACAAGCTCCCATGACACTATCCCGCTCTGCGATCCAATCCGAAAATTCTTGCGGGTTACTTCGATGTCAGCCGAATTGAGAAATCTAATCATCGTGTTAACATCGCCAAAGCCGACGAAGTCCAACTTAGCAAGTTCGTCTTCATTTCGTGGTCGCCCAACCTGTTCGAGGTATGAAGGGGCAGCGTAAAAATGTGCCGTCGCTTCTGCCACGAGCTTTGCAATCAGGTCCGGCTGTGTCGGGCGCACATGCCGAATTGCGATATCTGCCTCGCGTCGCTGTATGTCTCGTATGTCATTTGCTGCGACAACGTCGATCTCAAGCCGCGGTGCCGCGAGCCTGATCTGTTTGAGAATAGGCGGTAGCTGATAGGCTGACATCACGTCGGAAGCAGTGATCCTGACTTGCCCTTCAACTGCTTGTGACTGGCTTGTTGCGGTCAGAGAAATTCTGTTCGCGACATTTGCCATTTCACTGACATGCACTAAAAGCTCAGCACCGGCTGTTGTCAGATTAAGCGACTTGCCAACCCTTTCAAACAAGGTGACGCCAAGCGCCTGTTCCAGCGCGGCGACCTGACGACCGACGGTTGGCTGGGTCTGCTCAAGCACGCGCGCCGCAGCGGAAAACGAGCCTTCTTCTGCCGTTGCAAGAAAGGACCGAGCCTGGTTCCAATCGAAATTGATAGCCTCCCAATTCATGCATTAATGCATAACAGTTCTGCAATATATGGCAATTTAATAAATCGGCGTTTTAAGATATTGGCTGCGGTGACACCAAAGGAAAAGAGAAACGATATGGCTGCATTGTCCAAAGATGCTGCATTTTGGAGCAAGATTTCGCGCAAATATGCGGCTGACCCTATCCGAGATATGGAAGGGTATCTGAACACGCTCGAACGTACAAAGTCCTACCTGAAAGCCGAAGACAGCGTGCTGGAAATCGGGTGTGGGACGGGGTCAACCGCGTTGCTACTGGCACCACATGTGGCTCAAGTCACTGCCTCCGATCTCGCACCGGGGATGATCGAAATCGCCAACGAGAAACTCGCTGAAGAAGAGCTGGAGAATGTAACGTTCAAAGTGGCCGAGGTTCTGCAGCACGATCCTAACGATGGTTCTTACGACGCTGTCCTCGCACATAATCTACTGCACCTTGTACCCGATATGGGCCATGCACTCGAACACATTGCGACCCTTACAAAACCCGGTGGGGTATTCATTTCCAAGACCGTTTGCGCTCCAGAGAGTGGAGGGTTCAAATATGGCATAATCAGCCGAATAGCGATCCCGATTATGCAGGTGCTCGGGAAAGCTCCGTTCGTAAAATTTGTATCCGTAGCTGAACTCCAGCACGCCATTGAACTTGCGGGCTTCGTTATCGTCGAGACAGCGGATCAAGCCGGGTTATTGCCGAGCCGGTACATTGTCGCGAGAAGGCTGTGAAACAGTATTCGCGCCATAATTACTTTGCATGCAAGCGACAGCTCGGGCAATCAAATGAGTATAATGATGAAACATGGGATTTCATTTGCACGCCTTTCGGAAATCGATCCGAATGACATTGCGGTTCATATGTCCGACCCCCGGGTAGCAGAGCATATGCCGCTTTTGACGTTCAAATGGAATGTTGACGTCGCAAGAGAGTTTATCGCCAAGAAGGAAGGCTACTGGGCACGGGACGGTCTTGGACATTGGGCGTTTTTGTCAGGCGGTCGGTATGTTGGTTGGGGGGGCTTTCAAAAAGAAGATGACGAGTGGGATTTTGGGTTGGTTTTGCGGCCCGACGCCTTTGGCCTTGGGAAACGGATTTCCAAAATGGCAATCGACTTTGCGATTGCTGATAAACGAATCCCCTTTGTCACGTTTCTGCTGCCACCAAGTAGAAAAAATCTGGGTGCGCTCCGGAAACTCGGTGCCAAACACATCGGCGAGATCGAATGCGAAGACGCTCAGTTTCTCAAGTTTCGCCTGGATACGGAGTGAACTCCGTTCTTCCTGATTTTTCCCGGTGGTGCGCCAAATACCCGTTTGAAGGCTTTGTTGAACGCAGGCTCTGACAAGTATCCGATGTCAGCGGCAATCTGCGAGATAGGTTGATCGGTGGACACCAACCTTTCGCTGGCCAGGTGCATACGCCACGTTGCAAGATACTGGATTGCTGGAACGCCTACCAACTCAGTAAACCGTGCCGCGAAAGCGGATCTGGACATACCGGCAACCTCCGCGAGAGACTCGACTGTCCAAGCCGCAGCAGGCGTACGGTGAATTGCGACTATCGTGCGTCCGATCTGCGGGTCTCGCGCAGCTTTT
This sequence comes from Ruegeria sp. BC1, assembly GCF_056539305.1. NCBI lineage: Bacteria > Pseudomonadati > Pseudomonadota > Alphaproteobacteria > Rhodobacterales > Roseobacteraceae > Ruegeria > Ruegeria sp. BC1. Next base: position 434,144 of record NZ_JBQFUT010000002.1, on the reverse strand, counting down.
AACCAGCCGCGATCTGCATCGGGTGCGCTGTTCAGCCAACGACGAATGGCCTCAATGACAACCACATCGGCCAGTCGCGTGATCACGGTTTCGCCGCCCGGTCTCAAATCCCGCGCCTCTTTTGCGATGAATTGCAAAGTTGCCTGTAACCAGCTTCCGGCGTCCTCCTCCCACGGGTCGATTTTGAGTACATCCGGAAGCAAGCGCATCAACATATCACTGGCGGCGTGATCTATTCGGACCAAGCCGTACATGATGCCCGTCTCCGCGCCGCCGCCGCCGTATTCTAGTGTTTCATAAAGCTCGGTTAACTTGCGAATGGGCAACTCCTCCAGCGTCAAAAGCGGCGTGTCTTCTGAGCTAAAGAAACCGACCGGTGCTCCGTTGGTCATCAAGACCAGATCGCCTTTTTCGACCTCGAACGGGTCATCGTCGCCGACCTTCATCAAGCACCGCCCGTGTGTGATGACCGCAAAGCTCAGTACGCCGGGAAATCCCGGTATCGATACGCCCCATGGTGCAGTCATGCGAGACTGGCAATAGAATGTACCTGTCAATTTCAGCAAATGGAGGATTTCCCCCAGCGGATCGCCGGTCGGCTGTGCCAGTGCATCTGGGTCAGGGACATGCGGTTCAACCTTGTTCATGTAGGGACCTTGGCTGAAATTTAGCTCTTCGTCCATCTACTTTGGACGATCGAATAAGAATATCGGATTTTGAAGAATAGAACATCTCTATTGATTGCCTAATTTCGGGCCATCAAGTGAACTCATGGAGATGACCAATGATACAGCAAACCATTCTTGTACTTGGCGCAACAGGCAAAACCGGATCACGGATCGCGACACGTCTGGAAGAAAAAGGGCAGGCAGTCCGGCGCGCATCGCGGAACAGTGAAACCCCATTTGACTGGGAACAACCGCAGACCTGGCCCGCAATCCTGGAAGGCGTCTCGTCTGCCTATATTTCTTATTTTCCTGACATCGCTTTTCCAGGCGCGCTTGAGCAAGTCGAAGCCTTCACAGCATTGGCTCGTGAAAAGGGATTACAGCGTCTTGTGCTGCTGACCGGGCGTGGCGAGTTTCATGCGGAGCGAGCGGAAGTGGTTGTACGCGATGCCGGAGTTCCGTTCACTATCGTTCGTGCAGCATGGTTTGCACAAAACTTCTCTGAAGGGGCATTGCTTGGTCCGGTCATGGCAGGTGTCTTGCCGATGCCCGCCGGCGATGTACGCGAACCAATCATCGACGTGGACGACATCGCCGATGTTGCCGTAGCTGCTTTAACAGAAGAAGGACACGACGGCGAACTGTACGAGGTCACCGGCCCCCGTCTAATGACGTTTGCAGACATGGCCGCAGAGCTTTCGCGCGCCATGGGCAGGACTGTGCAATACCTGCCAATTTCATTCGAAGACTTCCACGTGGAAATCGCGCATGCGAATGGCGAGATGATTGCTGATGTGATCACCGACATTGCGCGCGAAACGCTTGACGGGCGCAACGCGAACCTCGCGGACGGGGTCCAGCGTGCGCTTGGACGCGCGCCACGCGACTTCGCCGACTTCGCAAACAAAGCTGAAATGTCTGGCGCGTGGACCAAAGCCGCTTGAGCCAGGCCAAAGGACATTGGAGACAAACATGAAACTTGAACTTAGAGGCAGACTTTTCTTGGGCATGTCCGGATTAACTGCATTCGCCATAGGTTTGGCCATCACTCTGGACCCACAGTCTTTCTACGCCAACTACGGCATCGTACTCTCGCCGCAGCCAAACCTGATGAGTGAGTTGCGTGCACCTGCTGCCAATCTCGCGGTACTTGGCCTGATCATTTTGTGCGGAGCATTTTACCAAAAGTTGGTCAAGGCCTCAGCCTTGCTTGGGGCTACGGTTTTCTCAGCTTTCGCCGTGGGCAGGACAATCAGTTTCGTCCTCGATGGTTGGCCATCCGAAAACATTCTTGCCGCATTTGCGATAGAGGTTTTGCTTGCGGTGTTGTGTTTGTGGGTTGTCGGTGGAAATGCGAAATCTGCAGCGCCGGCCTAAGACGGCTTTGTCCGCAAAGCAGTCGTTCATGTCGAATGCACCGAATGACCTCACCGAGCCCAAAGTGCCGAATGCTGCAGTCTGCGCCGACGACGGTTATGCGCAGAAAGTAGACTTTGCGTCGACAACCATGCGACGCGTTTCATCAGTATTTGATCAGAGTATCCAATATCGCTTCCCGCGTTGCGTCATCATTTTGGAAAATCCTGCCAGCGAGAAACTCAGAAGGAAACTCCGGCCATGTCTTGCGCATTTCAGTGACCAGTCGTTGTGCTTCTTCGGCATGTCCCAACTGATCGTGCGCAACGGCCTGAAATAGGAGCGAAGGAGCACTTACGGGCGCACCAGCAGCGGGCGCGCCTTGAAAAGCTTGGACAACCTTTTCGTAATTCCCGAGCATAAGCTGTGATACACCCCAAATATTTCGTGCGCCAAAGCGGCCTGATCCTGACCTGGGTCTTTCTGGATTGCTAACCTCGGCCGCAACATCTGGAGCGCCCGCCATGATGGCGGTAATGCCAACAATATCCAGAATATGACCATCCTTCGGTTCAAGTTCAGCGGACAATCTTGCGTATTTCATAGCCTCGGCTGGGTTATTTTGGGTGGCCAGTACCCAACCATTCGCACCGTTTGCCCAGGCATCGGTTGGAGATAAATCAAGCGCTCTCCCCGACATCTCCGAAGCTTGAATAAAGAGGTCATCTCTTCGCGCCTTGTCAGGGGACAGCATGGCCAAAGTCGCCAGGACTTGTGCCGATCCGGCATAACCATCGGAGAGTGCTGGGTCGAGCTCGGTGGCATGCTGAAACATTCCCAGTGCTATTTGCTGGCGTTTGACGTCAAAAACCGGGAAAAACATGCCTCGGGCTTGATCCGCAAGATTAGCCGCCTGAAGCCGTGTCAAAGATTGCTCGCCAAGCGCAGTTCGCTCAGCCTGTTCGATGGATTGAGTTGTGGGCAAAACATCCGTGTTTTCCCGGCTCAACCAGATACCGAGCACAGCGATTACAGCAAGGACACCCAGCCCAACTGGCATAAGTGGCAGCGAAGGCCGACCCCCACCCGCCTCATCCCTGTTCCACACACTTGATGTGCGGTTTTCAATTGCAGGTTCGTATGAAAACCGCGGCTTGTAACCGCCAGGGTCAACAAAAATGCGAACACCCTCGCCGTCCCATTGATCTTCGTAAAACTCACGCAACAACCGACGTAGCCGCCTGGCTTCGACGCGAACGAGATTTTGACTGCCAGTGCCATCAATGCGTCGCCCATAGACCTCGACAGCGATAGCTTTGCCTCGAATCTGAGGACCGCGACCCGCGATTGCTTCCTCGACTACGTATGTAAGAAACTGCTGGAGACGGGGCGAAGCTTGAAACTCGTCGCTCGATACAACGCGCTCGAGCGCTTCCCGGACAAGATCCGGCGACGGCTGCACAACATGTTGATCTATCGGCAAATCATTGGCTTTGTTCAAGGCAAACTCACCCCCAACTCACGGTGACTCACTTGGCCTTCGCGGTCAACCACACTCATCTCGATGTGAGAATAGATAGTGGGAACCGGGATTTATCCAGTGGCGGTGGACTTGACTGAAGAGATTCCAGAACTTTCCGAGGCGTTGTCGGGGCGTATCGAAACGGATGCGATACTCAAAGAAGTTATCGAAGACCTGAAGAAAGTTTCCGAGCTGTTGGATGACGGATCGATCCCAACTTCAGAGCGCACGGAATGGACCCACATCAGATCTGAACTCGTGAACGAGCTTCGCCGGATGGTGAAGCGCATCCTTTGAGACACTTTTAATTGAGGACCAATCCATGACCAAGGAAGATAATGGGAAAGAACTGGAGAACAAACAGGTTCAGGAGACAGATAAAATTGAAGACCCGTCGCGGCGGAGTATTCTGAAGGGTTTAGCAACTGGAGCGGCTGCGACTGGGGCGGCTGGGTTTGCGGCAGGAAGTGCAGAAGCCCACGAAGGAGACGGCCCCCTGGGAGAAACACTCAAGAATCCATACGGTGGCCGACCCGCAGGTGGCATCTCGTTGCCGGAGTACTTCCGTCCGACGAAGTACATGACTGGTTCAAATGCAAACTATTTTCCACTTAGTGAGGAGTTGGGGCCAGATGAGATGCGCATCTCATTCTGTGGTTCAACACCATATCCGCCGCGTGAAGATCAGGCGGGTACTTGCATCATGGTGGAGTTGGGAAATGGAAAACGTTTCTTCTTCGATTTTGGATCTGGTTGTGTCCGCAATATCATTGCCATGCAAGTTCCGGGGCAGCTGATCAACGACATCTTCATCTCTCATCTGCATGTCGACCACTATGCCGACATCCCTTACATCTACCCGTTCCGGGCTTGGTCAGGAGGATACACACCGCTGCGCATTCACGGCCCCTCTGGTCGAACCCCCGAGCTTGGAACAGCCGGAATGGTCAAAGGTATGCAGCAGATGCTCAAATGGCATCTCGAAGCTTTCGACGTATTCCCAATTGGTGACGGTTACGAGATCGAAGTCAATGAATTCGATTTCCGTCAAGAAGGCGGCATTGTTTATGACGAAGATGGCGTCACAGTGCGCTCCTGGCCGCGCAGCCATGCCAAGGACGGTGCCGTCGGATATCGGCTGGATTGGAATGGTCTAAGCTTTGTATGGACAGGCGATGGCCGACCAGACGAGCTTTCACGGAAATACGGCGAAGGTGTTGATGTCTTTGTAACAGAAATGTCGGGACAGGATGTTGGTCAGCTGATGACCTACAAATACGGTATCCCACAGGATCTGTTTAATTACACAATCGATACGCATCACACCTCTCACTATGCAGTGGGTAAGCTCTTTGCTGACGCAAGGCCGCGTTTGGGAATGGTGACACACTATACGCAAGACGAAGACATCGACGCTGAAATGCTGGCTGGTATTCGTGCCCACTACGACGGTCTGTTCCAATGGGGTCTCGATGTAGCCGTTGTTAACGTGACCAAAGATGCGATCTGGTACAGGAAAGCTGCATTGCCCGGAAAATCCGGCACTGTCCCACCATTTCGCGAACTGGCTGCGGCAGACGAGGCAGGGCGTATTGAGCTTCCTGATGAAATCACACTACCGAATCCGAGGCTCACTCGAGCAGATCAGCAAGATCAGAAGTACAGAGATATGGAGATTGATCCACGCGAGTACTACCCAACTGACGTTTTCCGCGCGCCCGGTGGTGACTGGCCGCAAGACTTTACCATAAAAGTTTCGGATGTAATCGGCTCGCGCGATGAAGACTGAGAGGAGATCGAACAATGATTGAATTCGGCTCGACATCCGCAATCCCTGTTACAATCCTTACCGGCTTCCTTGGAGCTGGTAAGACAACACTTTTGAACCGGATCCTGACAGGTAACCACGGTCTGCGCGTGGCAGTACTGGTCAACGACTTTGGATCCATCAACGTTGATGCCGACTTAGTCGTTGGCTTGGAAGATGATGTGATGAGCCTGGCGAATGGCTGCGTTTGCTGCTCAATCCGAGATGACCTGATCGAAACAGTGGAAGCCGTTCTCGCCCGACCTGAAAAACCGGAATACATCGTCCTTGAAGCAAGTGGCGTATCGGACCCGTCGTCAATCGCGATGACATTTACCGATCAGAAGTTTCGGGACATGATCCGCTTGGACAGCCTTATGTGTTTGGTCGATGCGGAACAGCTATTTGCTGCGCCGGAACAAATGGAACTGAAGCTCCGTCAAATTGCGTTCTCGGACATGGTTATTTTGAACAAGGTCGATCTCGTTGACAGGGCGGCTGTTCAAAGGGTGCACGATTGGCTCGGGTCTCGCTTCCGTCGATATCGTCTGGTCGAAGCTGTCAACGCAGACGTCCCACTGGACATCCTTCTTTCAGTTGGTCGCTTTGCCGCCGAACAACTTGAAACAGAAATACCCGATCACCACGAACATGGGCCGGATTGTGGTTGCCACCACTCTGATCACTCGGACAGCTTCTCAACAACTGTGATGAAAGCTGAACGCCCGATAAGCTTGTCTTCTCTTCGGAGTGCAATTCGACAGCTTCCTGGCGACGTTTATCGCCTCAAGGGTTTTGTTTTTAGCGAGGAGGATCCGGATCATCGCATTCTTGTGCAGGTTGTCGGAAAACGCATGGACATCGCAAGAGATGGAGTATGGGGCCACCGAAAACCCGAAACAAGACTTGTTGCTATAGGCGCACCAGGGGCCCTTTCGGAATACGAGCTTTCCGATGCGTTGTTGGCAACCGCATAGCGGCAAGTTCGACCAGACTTGTTTGCGTGAATTTCTTAAATTTCAACACGTAACAGCCCGATAGCGCACAGCGCCGAGGATCAAATGTGGAGAAATACCTTATTGCAGAATCAGTTTAGGAATTGGCTTCAAGCGATCGCATTGCTCGGACCTGTCACTGCGTTTGTCTTGTCGGGAACGGCTTTATGCGCGCAGGACGTTTCAAGTCGAGAACTTGAAGATACAACCCCAAACCTCGGATTGCCGAGTTCAGCTGGAGGACAAGATGCCGAGTTGCTTTCTGCGTTCCACGGGCTTGATGCGTTGCCCCGAGTAGCAAATCTCATTTGCGGAGGTTCCAGGGGCAAAGACGGGATGCCTGTCATTTTTTCTACCGAGGTAGATCTGGAAACTTTGCAGGCAGGTGACTTCAGAGTTGTAACAAAGTCAGGCCAGATCGGAACAATGCACTGCGTGTCAGTGTTGCCCGCTACCGATCCCGGTGAATTGCGCACGGTGCTTCTCATCGGAGATTTTGGGAACGCTTCCGAGGATCCCCCCGTTGCAGTCGAAGTTATTGGGCACCTTCATTCCATCGAAGGGACACTTGATTTTCGAGGTGCCACTGTAGCCGTGACTTCCCTGGAAGACGGGCCCTCAATAATCTTTGCCAGGGTTGTTGAGGATTGGACTTTGGTCGGAAACTTGGGACCCCGTCGAACCAGAGGAAGCCTTTGTCCGAGTGACAACATCGTACAAGCAATTAGGGTAACTTGGGCGGGTGGCGTTACGCTGGCCAATGGCAAGGAACCCGGTGATGTGGAGCGTGATCTGTACAGCATTACTGTAGTGGCCGAGGATGGATCTGAACGCATAGTGACACCCACGGCGCTTGCCGATCTGGGCGACGGAGACAATAACCACATGCTCTGCCTTGATACAAAGGATCGACCTATCTCGGTGTCATTCCCGGCTGGTATTCTGACGGATCCGAATGACGATCTGAACCCGGCAACCAGCATTTTTCTCACAAAATCCAACTAACAAACTGCTTTAAATATGTTCGAATAAACTCACAGCCTAAAATGCTCGGTCGGGCTGAGTGTGGGCATTGCAGTGGTGAATGCGAATAAATGGATTTGTTCGCAAAGTCGGCATTAGGAAGTTCGGTTTTGAAGATCTGCTTCGGGCTGGATGTGGACACCGAGACGATGAATGCGAATGGCCGTTTTGTCCGCAAGTAGGTCATCGAACGCAAAAGGAATAAGGTCTGCTATCCAGAGGAGCAGCCGTTCGCGTCTAGACGTTTGAACACTCGGTTTAAGTTGAGATGACGGACGGCAGCTGCCGTCCGCCAAATCCTCAAAGATCGATCTTCTCTGCAATGCTCAATGCATCGTCGAGTTCGATTCCAAGATACCTACCCGTGCTATCTACTTTTGTATGTCCGAGCAGAAGCTGGGCGGCCCGAAGGTTGCCGGTCTTTTGATATATCAGAGCCGCCTTAGTGCGACGCAGGGAATGCGTCCCGTACCCACAAGGCTCTAGTCCGATGATAGACACCCATTTGCGGACGAGACGCGCGTATTGCCGAGTCGACAGGTGAGACGAAGCGTGAAGCCTGCTCGGAAAGAGAAACCTGCGACCTAGCATGGCGGGCAACTTGACCCACTCAAGAATCGATCGTCGCGTGCTCTCCGACACCTCGAACTTAACTGGCCTGCCTGTCTTGCTCTGTATGACCGACACTCGGTTTTGGACTGCTCCGGCAACGACAAGATCGGCCACTTTCAACCGAACAAGATCGCATCCGCGAAGTTTGCTGTCGATCGCGAGGTTGAACAGCACGAGGTTGCGCTGGCTCCCAGCGAGTTCGAGACGCGCACGAATTGCCCAGACCTGTCTTGGCTGCAGGGGACGTTTCCGGCCAACAATTCGGCCCTTGTTCCAAGGCGGGCGGGTCGGTCTGACTATAGGAAGCTGGATACTAGACATAGCGAAGTCTCCATCCAGCCCCCCCACACCAGGCATCGGCACCCTGCCAACCTGCGCAACTTAATGCCTCTGCCTTCGCAAGAACCAATCACTCGCATCTGAAACAGTGGATCAACACATTAATGACAGCCTTCGATCAGGGCAGACATTTGACGAAATGAAGTTGATGACCGCGTTGCGGACTTTGCGGACATCCGCATTTTTTTGCTCCAAAGGACCGCAATCAGCCCGAAGCGGACATTCACCAGCGAGCTTTGCAGATCCCCGGAAGCGGACACTGCGGATGAGGCGAAGCTTACATTTAGTCAGTGCCATGACGGCCAAAATAGTTGGATTATCAGAAGGGCATGCATTGTCGAGATTTCGTGACATCCGTTAGACTGTGAGTAGGAGGGTCCCATGCAGCGCCGACTCGCCGCGATCATGGCTGCCGATGTCGTTGGGTATTCGTCGTTGATGGGCAGCGACGAGGCAGGGGTATTGTCCGCCCTCAAAACACTGCGTTCAGAGATTTTTGATCCCGTAGTTGCAAGACATCACGGGCGCCTCGTTAAGTTGATGGGGGATGGTGCTCTTGTCGAATTTGCTTCGGTTGTCGATGCCGTAACCTGTGGCGTCGAGATCCAGCGGGCAATGGCTGAAGCTGCTCCGACGCTCGCAAACCAGTCGCGGTTGCAACTTCGGATCGGGATAAACCTCGGTGATGTCATGATCGCTGATGGGGACATCTATGGTGACGGGGTGAATATTGCCTCCCGCATTGAAGGTCTGGCTGACTCAGGCGGTGTAGCGGTTTCTGAGAGTGTCGCGCACCAGGCAATGGGCAAGGTGGATGCAGGATTTGAGGACCTCGGTCTGAAAAACCTAAAGAACATCGCTGAACCGGTTCGGGTTTTCCGCGTCATGCCTGTTAGAGCGCCCGCATCCAAACGGCGATCAAACAAGCTTCCATTGATGACCGGTGCATCGGTGTTGGTTGGTCTGGGCGTTGCAAGCTTGTTAACGTTGTGGATCGGCTTTGATCACGAGCCACCCGACGCTTTGACCTTTAATGAAGCTGCTCTGTTAACAGAGCCAACGGGTCCGACCGTTGCGGTTCTGCCGTTTCAAAACCTTAGCAATACGGACGCCCACGATTTATTGGCTGTTGGCATTGGCGAAGACATCATCGTTGAGCTAGGGAGCTACCAGGACCTCAATGTACTGTCCCGCCAATCAACTCATTCCGTTGGACCGGACGAAAGTGAACCGCACAGTATCCGGCAGAAATTCGGCGCGGACTATTTGCTGGAGGGCTCTGTCCGGCAGGTTGCAGATCGTCTGCGTGTGACCGCACGACTGATAGGCACAACTTCGGGGCTTCAAGTCTGGTCGGGGGCGTATGACGAAAGTCTCACGACTTCAAATATTCTGGACGTTCAACTGAGTATTACCGAAAAAGTTGCCTCTGCTGTGGGTGACGCGGGCGGGGCGATCAAGCGCATTCACGCAGGTCATGCGCGTGCGAAACCTCCGGAGCATCTCTCGTCTTATGAATGTTCCCTGCTGCGTGTCGGTTTTCTGAACCGACGAGATATGCAAGAGCGCGTCCGCGGTTGTATCCTGCGGGTTGTCGAAGACGAACCCGAGTACTGGCGTGGGTGGGCGCAATTGGCCGAGGCACTGTTAACGGATGTGAAGCTTTTTACCGGGCTGTATCCAGGGACACAGGATGAGAAAATCCGACGCGCGGAAGAGGCGGCGCGGAACGCGGTCTCGCTGAACCCGTATTCTGCACGCGCTCACTTCCTTCTGGCCCTTGTGCTTCAGATTCAGCGCGATCTTGACGGGTTCTTCTCGTCCGCCGAAACAGCGCTTGCATTGGGGACAGATCGCTATTTGCAAGGGCAAATCGGTTATGAATTCATATGGTCCGGGCGTCTGGAATTGGGCGCCGCTCTTGTTGAGAATGCAATTGCGCTTGATCCAAATGCAGCAGACCCGAACTGGTATCAGGCGCTGGCCGAGTATCATTTCCTGAACGGAGATTATGAAACAGCGCTGAGCACCTATCGCAAGGGGGCACAGCCGGATATTTGGTGGTCGGTGTCCATCGAGGTTGCGATACTGGCTGAACTGGGTCCGCGCGACGCCGCCATTTCCGCGCGGGACAGGCTCAACAAGATTCGTCCGGGTATAAAAATTGCTGACATTGTCTGGATGTATCGGCGCTTTGCGCGCCCCGACGAACACATCCAGCCTTTCGTGGAAGCCTACAGAGCTGTTGACATGCCCGAGGGACGGTTTGCCCCTTTACAGGAGGATAGTGCAGGCTGACCGACAGGAAGCGCTACGGCATAGAGTTGTGCCAAGCCTGGCACCGATTTTCATTCGGGCACATTCGCTCTTTGCAAACTTGCCACCCAGAACCATCGGTTCTCGGAGTGGTTTTTTGATCCTGCGAATTGCCTGCGCATGGCTGAGATTGATAGCTTCGGGGTGATTTCAAGCGCGTCTTTAACAGCCTCCGCTGTGACCTACTCACCACAAAGTACGCGATGCGGCTGCTCGGCTTTCAACGAGTCGCGCGCCGGAACGGGGCGTTCGCCAACCTTTTTTACCGGACTTGAAAATACTTATATTGAACGAAATAGTTGATTTCTAAAGGCCCGCCTTACCTAGCCCACGCAGCATATCTTCGGTCCCAGCACCCATCCAACCTAGGCTTGAGCGCAAAGCCTCGATTGAAGGCCGTGAGGCGCCTGTTTCGCTGAAGTGCCGATCAAGCAGTTCGCTGGCGGCATCAACCCTGCCGTCCAGCGCCAGCGCTGAAGCCATCGCAAGGTTAGCGAATGAATCTTGTGGGGCTGTCGCAAGTGCTCGCTCCAAAGCGGCGATTGCCAGATTGTTTTGCTTGTTCTGGATGTGTGCCAGACCAAGATACTTCTCTTTGGTGAAAGGGCGAAACCTCGGGTTCAGCTCCAGCGCATACTCGAAATACGGGATGGCTTTCTCCGGTTCGTCACTCGCCATGTGCACCAGGCCTGCACAAACGTATCCGCAATCCATGTTGGGATTCAGGTCCATTGCTGTTCGACAGGCCGGCATTCCCAACTCGGGTTGGCCCATGCGCGCGTAGCCTGTACCAACAAGCCAATAGGGTTCGGCATTCAATGGGTCCGCTTGCGTTGCTTTCAGAGCGGCCTCCAGCGACAGCTGCGCGGAATCTGAGCGGCTGACTCCGGGCACGGCCGCTAAGCTACCGACAAGATGAACAAAAGCAAGCCCACCCCAAGCGGATGCAATTTCGGGATCAAGCTCAGTCGCTTTGGTCAGAAGTGCGTAGGCTTCCTGATAGTCCGAGACACTTTGATGGTTGTAGAGCAATACGTTTCCACGCAGCGCATAATCCCAGGCGTTGTCCATCAGCTCGGGGTCCTGACGGCCAAGGTCGGCTTTCCGAAGTTCTGCCCGCAACACCGACGCGATCTGACCGGTTACATTGCCCTGAACTTCGAACAGATCAGCGGCCGGTCGATTATATCGCTCTGACCAAAGATGGCTGTCATTTTCGCCATCAATCAACTGAGCATTAACCCGGACGCGGTCACCTTCTAGCCGGACGCTCCCCTCAAGCACATAACGCACCCCAAGTTCTGTCGCTACCTGAGACGCGCCAACGCTCTTACCGCGATAAGTAAAGGATGTGCTGCGTGAGATGACGAATGCATCCCGGATACGAGAAAGGTCCGTTATCAAGTCCTCGGTGAAAGCATCCGCAAGATAGGTTTTGCTTTCATCGCCTGAAAGGTTGTCAAAGGGCAGGACCGCGATGGACGGGCCGAGCGGCTTTGCAACACCAGCCGTTTCGGACTGAGTGCTTTGCCATAAGAGATAGCCAACAATCCCGAGCGTAATGACCACCGCCAATACGGCGTATCGCGCAACACCTGCTCGGGTCCCAGTTCGCTCCCTCCCGCTGTCGCCTGATGCAGACGGTATGGTTTGAGAGGTTGCGTTCTGGTCCTCAGGGATTTGCGGCTCCTCATCGGCCTTGACAGGGGCGACAAAACTGAAACCTCTGCGCGGGTAAGTCTTGATGAAGCGCTGCTGTTCCCGGTCATCGCTCAATGCTTTGCGTATCGACCGAATCTGCGTGCTTATCGCCGCATCCGATACGATCTTTCCATCCCAAAGGGCATCGCACAGTTCCTCGCGCGAGATGATCCTCTCTTTCTCATTCAGAAAATAGTGCAGCAGGTCTAGCGCGCGGGGTTCAAGAGGGATAGCTTCGCCGTCCCGAAAGAGCCCGCGTGTGGGATCAAACGTGAAACGGTCGAACCGATACCGCATATACACTCTCCTGTATTGCCTTATGACAACTCAGATCGCCCTTAGAATTCCTCATGTGCCCCTTAAGCACAAGTCCGCACCGTCGCGCAGACTCTGATTTGCAAGCCCGGATGTCCGCGCGTGATGCGCCGTCGCGCAACAAGCAGCGGCAACCGTTCGGCACAAAATGGAGGCACATCAAATGAAAATTCGTATAAATACCTTTGCCGCGCTACTTGCCCTGACAGCTCTTTCTGCCCCGGCACTTGCAGAAACTCAGCTAAAAAAAGCGCTCGCGAACGGGGCCCATCGTCTGACGACCGAAGAGGTAAGCATTCGTCTGGCCGACAAAACCGTTACGTTTGAGAACGCAAATACCGGTGCCAAGGCGTTGGTGTATTATGACGGGAGCAATAGCACCAAACTGAAGCTGGAAGACGGAACCATGCTAGAGGGGTTTTACGCCTTTGACCTCGCCGACCACGTGTGCGTTGGCGTCTATGGAAACGAACCAATGCGCCTGCGGTGCGTGCAAGTCGTTCTGATTGACGGTGTGATGCACAAATTCGAACTCGACGGAAGTCTGCGCGGGCGGATTATCGAGGAAGTCAGCGGCAACGTAATCTAAACCTCATCAAGCCGCCCGTACTGCAAGCCGAATGTTGTGTCGGTGATTTGGATGAGCAACACTCTTCCATCACCGACACTGTTTAACATAAAAAATTGGATGACAGCTGAGGGATCGTGGTAATTGCGCCGCGCCGTTGGTCGGCGCTCAACGACTCTATGTTGAGGTCCACAAGCCTATAGTTTCTACAATGTCCCGAAAGGTGAATTGCCAACCTGTCGAGCGACTTAGAAAAATTTTCGTTCATGTGAATTGGTCCCTACTTCCGGTTTTGAAGGCGCACAACGGACAAAATCTAAGGATTTTGTCCCATCGATCAAAAAAAGACATGGCATTATTCTCATTTCGACACAGCACGAAGACTTTTTCAGTGAAAGTGGAGCGCAAAAACCGTCGAGCACGGCTTGGTCAGACAGCGGCTCATCTGCGCTACATCACCAGGCCCCAAGCGGCCCGGGTCGTGATGCATGAGAGGTTGTCATCTCCTTCACTGAATGCCGCAGCAAAAGATGCGGAGAACGCGGCTGCGAAACGCAAGGGCAGGGTCGCAGAACGCTTTATCATTGCCCTTCCTTTAGAGCCTACATCCGGGCAGAGAGAGGCCTTGGTGCGAGCATTCTGTGAAGAAATGACAAAGCGAAAAGCCGGGTTCGTGGCCGCCATTCATGACGTCAAAGGGAATGATCAAAAAATCTACACGCCCATATCGTTCTCTTCGACACATAAGAACGCAGTGGCGGACGGGGGAGACCTCGAAGCGTTATCGGCATGGCTCGCAAACACGCTGTAGAGAATGCTGCCCGCGATTGGGCGAAACTACACAACCAAATGATGACGGATTGGGGGTTTGACCAAAACTCACAAATCGATCACCGCTCTTTTGCAGCGCGGGGCATCGAACGCATTCCCACAATCCACGAGGGATCGGCGAGTAGAGCAGTTAGAGCAAAAGGCGGCTCCCTCGAATCTAAGAACGAATGGGAGCACGTCGACGCTGGGAAGACCCGCCTAGAAGCAAATGCCCTCATCCGTGAAATCAATCAAACCAACGAGCAATTGGAGACGATCAATGGACTGGCAAAGAGTTATGGAAAACACAGAGATGGCAGCAAAAGCAGCGTCACTCAAAGCCGACCGGACAGTTGGGGCGGTAGCGCAGCTGCTACAGACGCAGCGCCAGCATTCTTCCAGCATAAGGGAGCTGAAGCTGGTGATAGAAAGCCAAAGCGCGCATGCGGAGGTCCTGAGGGGCGAAATGGAGAATTTCTTGGCGCAACCCAAGAAGACCCAGGGTTCCTGCCCTTGGGCTTTCCTGGGCGTCTTCCTCGGCGGCGTCGCGTGCGGAGGCTTTTTGTTGAGTTGATAATGTTGCGTGACACACTTCGCGCCCGTCTATCATTGCGTCGAAAGCAGGGTATGGATGAAACTCGACGTCGCGACGATGAAGCTAAGCGTTTCCATCATTTTCCAGTCAAAAAACAAAGGGCAATACGATCGACCTCTGGCATAGAAAGGTGAAGGATCTGGCCCACTTCAATCGCTGGGCGATGTTCCAAATGCCATGAACTGCTCAAACGCTTCTGCTTGCGCAGCATTGCCAGGAGGGATCAGGGCAAATTCCGAAGTCAAGTCATGAACCGCTTGGGCTGCGCGTTCTCTGGAAACACAATCAGGTTTCTTCCACCCGGGCAACTTCATAGCATCAGAATTCGAGACACAGGCAGCGGCCAGCTGTTTCTTGTCACCCTCTCGTGTCACCCGAACAGCGCCCACGGCGCCTTTGGCATCGAGGATCACCTCAACGTTTGCGGGTGCACCCGAAATTAGTCCGCAATCTCCAATGACTGGGAAGCCATGGACTCGGGAATTGAAGATTTTGAGTTTGAAATCAGCGAGGTCGAGCATCTCTTTCAATTTCCGCATGTCCGCTGACGTATAAGATTGACCAATCGTAGTCTTTGACGTGTGCCCAATGATTATTTGGCGGTCAGATTCGGCCACTCCAGCACGCCAAAGTGCGGAGGAGAGAGACATGCAAAGTGCATAGAAGTCTTCACTGTGGTCCAATAGCTCAAGGTTCTTTCGAACGGTCCAGAAACGCTTGGTAAAGGTCTGATCCGAGTGGACAGGATTCCGTTTGAAAATCTCTGGAAACAGCAAGTTGTCTGCGTCGAAGCCCTTCTGTTTGATCCACTCTACGAGGCCCAACTCCAAAAGGACTTGGGGGATAGGAACCACCCGGCGGCTGGATTTCGTCTTTCCGTCTTGTTCAACGGTCCAAGCGAAGCGCAAACAGAATACACCATCGTCATGCCAAATCAGTTCACCTGCTTTGAGCTGGAGTACTTCCGTGAGCCGCGTGCCCATGGTCATGATGATCAAGGGGACCCAATAGATTGCGTCGCGAATGATCTTCTTTCCGGAACGGGTACGCCGCTTCTGACTAAAGCACCCTCTATAGATCGGTGAGGTCAGCAGTTTCTTGAGGCGGATCCCGCTCCACCGGGAGCGCGTTTTGGGGCGCGTCATGCGAAGAAATAGCGGTTCCTGCATTCTTAACTCTTGACTGAAGCTCGCCATCTCTTGTGCGAGTGCAGAGTAAGTGAGCACCCTGGTATCGCCAGAGTAGCCAAGGCTGGTGGCCGCAGCACGGAGAATGTCATGGATTCTGTCGAGGTGGCGTTCCAAGTTTGTTTGCGTCATTCGTATTGAAAGTAGATCAGGAAGCTTCGCCAGTTGCTGTCGCTCGCTGGCACCTGGCATCGCTCGAACTTTTTCATAGCACTCTGCATCATGGGCATGCGCAGCAGCGATCAATTCGCACTTTGGCGGGGATGCCCCTTCTTTTTTGTGGCGGTTCTTCCCGTGTTTTTGGCCGTGATCTCGCGGCAGCCGATGAAGAAAACGACAGAATTCGACTATACGTCTTGCCGCTTGATCAAGAGAGACATTCCCGAAGAACTCCAGCAGTAGCCCGCCCATAGCATCCAGCTTGCCACACATTCCGTCTGTCTTTCCTTGCTTTGCAATCTCGACGGCCTTGCTGATTGATACGAATGGCGGAATCCGCCCGTCTTTCGGAACAATCTGAAACCGCTCGAAGAGCCCGGTTGCGACTGTCAGCGGGTCCTCAAAGTCTTCCAGGACAGTAAGCTCTGCTTTCCAGGTCGCTTTAAGGGTTGTCGCAAACTGCCTTGCTGCCCCGGCATCCATAGGATTCACAGCCTGCTCTTCGATCTTTGCTGCGACTTCCCTTGCGACACGAATAGGGCGCGATAAGTCTCTGCCCCGCACCTCGATTTGAAGCTGTTCGAGCTCGGCGCGCAGGTGCGAAATCTGCGCTTCAGCATCGAAGGCTGGATCAGAGAAGTTGCTGAGTAACAATTCGAATTGGCTTCGAACAATCTCTCGTGAAATGGCGTGGATGGCTTGGGGCGTTGCGGGCGTTGTAGGCTCGATGAAAATTCTCTTGTCTCCTTCCTCGGGCACTGGAGTAGGGATCCCCAATGCAGGTGCGGGAGGGACGTGAGTCTTGCTTCGCTCGGAGAGAAACGAGTTTGAGAGCCGGTTTGATTGTCCTTTTGTTTCCCCAATGGGGCTCTGGTTCACGTTAGCTGCACGGCTATCACGTGACAGCCGGGCGATCGTGCCAGCAGCGATTTTAAACCGATCTACTGATTTTATTGAATTTTTCATGGAAAGTGGCTGGGGTGGTAGGATTCGAACCTACGATACACGGTACCAAAAACCGCTGCCTTACCACTTGGCTACACCCCAACGGTGAGGCGCTATCTACGATTGTTGGTTGGAGGGTTCAAGACCTTTCCACCAAAAAATGAGCAAGGTGAGAAAATATTTTTTCGTGGCGCGTACACGGCAATCTCTGGTTCAATTCTGACCACTATCTTAGGGTGAAATCTCGATGCCTCCTTTCGGCCCTTCGCGAATTAAATTTGAGTATGACGCCGTTAACGGTGTCGTGTGATAAGGAGGGTCTTGCCTGTTGCGCAAGCTGTCAAAGCTTCTGCGTTTGACCTACAACACCTGGGCGAAGGGAAGGGTGAGACATGAAAGTACTACGCACCCCTGATGAGCGGTTTCAGGACTTGGCTGACTATGCCTTTGATCCACATTATCAGCAGGTGAAAGATACCGAGGGTGGTTTCCTGCGCGTTCATTACGTGGACGAAGGGCCACAGGATGCCGCGCCCGTTCTGATGATGCACGGAGAACCGAGCTGGTCTTACCTCTATCGCCATATGATCAGGGGGTTTGTTGCCGAAGGGTTTCGCGCGGTCGCCCCGGACCTGATTGGGTTCGGACGTTCGGACAAACCCGTCAAACGCAGTGACTATACTTATGAACGGCATGTTTCATGGATGGGTGAGTGGTTGCGAGCGATTGACCTGCGCAACATCACGCTGTTCTGCCAAGACTGGGGCGGATTGATAGGATTGCGGCTTTGGGCCGAGATGCCTGACAGATTTGCGCGCATCGTGGTGGCAAACACTGCCTTACCGACAGGCGACCAGCCGATGGGCGAAGCTTTTGAGAACTGGCGGAAGTTCAGTCAGGAAGTCCCGGAGTTCCCGGCAGGGGGTATCCTTAAAGGAGGGACGGTATCCCAGCTTTCGGATGAAGTTATTGCAGCTTACAACGCGCCGTACCCTGACGAGTCGTACAAAGCCGGGGCTCGGCAATTTCCGATGTTGGTGCCCGATTCTCCTGATAACCCTTCGTCAGATGCGAATCGCAAAGCCTGGGATGTCATTCGCGGATTGAATACACCCGTGCTGACGGCATTTGGTGCTGACGATATGGTGATGGCCGGTGTTGACGCTGTATTTCAACGGCTGTGCCCCGGGGCTGCGGGGCAGCCTCATGTCCTGCTGCCGAATGCGGGCCATTTCCTGCAAGAGGATGTCGGCCCGGATTTGGTGAGGCTGACATGTGATTTCATAGCGCGCACAAATTGAGCGTTGTTGGCGCCTCTGGCGGACTATTCGCGGATTTCAGACGGGTCCACTCCCCAGAGATTCGATTTCAGAGCCCAGCCGCGATACCCGCCGGCGGAAACGTGGCACCAATCCAGGTTACAACTGCCCAGGCGCGCTACAACGCCGGATTCGAACTGCGCACTGATTTGCGTGTTTGGATCGGGGCTGGTGTGAACGGCCAGCAATTCGGATTCGATCAGCACGGTGCGAACACCTGACAGCAAGGCATAGTGCACCCATCCACCGGCACCGTCGCGGTCCTGAACCTTGCGCCAGTTACCGTATTCGGCCGTGATCTGTAGCGGCATTCCGCGTCGTTTAAACACCCAGTCGATTCGGTGTGTCAGCGATGGGCCACGGCGTACGTTGCCCTCTGCTGCCTTCATTGAAACATATCGGGGCAGGGGCAGGTTGGTAACGGGGCCGCGCTTATCCTGAGCACTGGCCACCAGAGGGCCAAGCGCAATCAAAAATGCAGATATACCCGCCAGAAGGCGGCGATTTACCGTTAAAAAACCACTCACTGACTGCCTGCTCTTTTGCCTGTTGATCTGGTTTCGAAAAAAGGTCGTCTCAATGCCTATGGGGTTCTTGTGCCCCGCCTTATCCTGCGCCACGATGCCATGGCGTGCGAAGGTTTGCAAAGCGATGGGAGTGCGAAGGTGCCAAGAGAACGTCTGAGTGTTGTCGTTACGCGACGGTTGCCAGAGGCGGTAGAAACCCGGCTGAGCGAGTTGTTTGATGTAAAGTTGCGCGACGACGATACGCCTATGACGCGCGAGGAACTGGTGGCTGCGGTAAAAAGCGCGGACGTTCTTGTGCCGACAGTGACTGATACAATCGACGGGGGGGTGCTGGGTCAGGCGGGGGAAAGCCTGCGACTGATAGCCAATTACGGGGCAGGGGTCGACAATATCGACGTTGCGACTGCCCGGCAGCGCGGCATTCTGGTGTCGAATACACCAGGTGTTCTGACCGACGATACGGCCGACATGACCATGGCGTTGATATTGTCGGTGACGCGTCGAATTCCCGAAGGTTTGTCCGTGATGCAAAAGGGCGATTGGACTGGCTGGGCACCGACCGCCCTGTTGGGCGGGCGTATCGGTGGGCGTCGACTTGGCATTCTGGGCATGGGGCGGATCGGTCAGGCCGTGGCCCGCCGCGCCAGTGCCTTCGGAATGCAGGTACACTACCACAATCGCCGCAGGTTGCGCCCCGAGATCGAACAGGAGCTTGAGGCGACTTATTGGGAAAGCCTCGATCAGATGGTGGCCCGGATGGATGTTGTTTCTATCCATTGCCCGTCCACACCATCGACCTTCCACCTGATGAATGCACGGCGGTTGAAGCTGATGAAACCCTCGGCGGTCATCGTGAATACATCGCGGGGTGAGGTGATCGACGAAAACGCGCTGACGCGGCAGATACGCTCGGGTGATATGGCCGGTGCAGGGCTGGATGTGTACGAGCACGGGACAGATGTGAACCCGCGCCTGCGGCAGATGCCGAATGTCGTTTTGTTGCCTCATATGGGATCGGCCACCCTGGAGGGGCGGATCGAAATGGGCGAAAAAGTTATAATCAACATCAAGACCTTCGAAGACGGACACCGTCCGCCGGATCAGGTTGTACCATCCATGTTGTGACAAGTTGGATTTCTATCCGTTTGCAGAAGCCAACACATAGTTTTCAGGAGGACACAATGAGACGAACTCTGATTTCGGGATTGTTTCTTACGGCATTGAGCGTAAGCGGCGCCTCGTTCGCGCAGGAGGCTGCGGATGCGGTGGCCCCCGAGGGGGCCTCGGAGGGGCAAGTGCAAGAAGGCCTCACGGATGAGGTCATTGCTTCGCTGGAGGCGAAATTGGCCGGCGCTCCGGTCACGTCGCAGAACTGGATGGTTGCCGCTGCGAATCCGTTGGCGGTAGAGGCCGGAGCCAAGGTTCTACGGGCCGGAGGATCAGCTGCCGATGCGATGGTGGCCGTACAGGTCGTTTTGGGTTTGGTCGAGCCGCAGTCCTCGGGCCTGGGCGGCGGTGCATTTTTGGTCTGGTACGATGCGGCGACCGGCAAGCTGACCACACTGGACGGACGGGAAACAGCGCCGCTCGAAGCTACGCACAGGCTGTTTCATGACGAGAACGGCGAGCCTCTGAAATTCTATGACGCTGTTGTAGGTGGGCTGTCTGTCGGTACTCCTGGCACACCGGCGCTGTTGGAAGAGGCCCACCGACGCTGGGGTCGTAGCCCGTGGCCCAGCCTGTTTCAGGACGGGATCACACTGGCTGACGATGGTTTTCTTGTCTCTCCACGCCTTGCAAACCTTGTCGAAGCGGACGCCGAACGGCTGTCGCGCTTCCCGGTTACGGCCGAGTACTTCCTGCCCGGGGGGGAGCCTCTGCAACAGGGTCAGCGCCTGAACAACCCGGCCTATGCCGATACTCTGCGAACACTGGCCAGCGACGGGGCAGCGGGATTTTATGGCGGTGAAATCGCTGCCGGTATTGTCAGCACGGTCCGCAATGCGCCGGGCAATCCCGGTGTCCTGTCTGGCGTCGATCTGGCTCTGTATCAGGTGATCGAGCGTGAACCGGTCTGCGCCACCTATCGCGCATATGAAGTCTGCGGCATGGGCCCGCCTTCGTCCGGGGCGCTGACGGTTGGTCAGATACTTGGGATGCTTGAAGGCTATGATCTGGCCGCGATGGGTCCTGAGGACGCGCATGCCTGGCGTCTGATCGGAGATGCCTCGCGCCTGGCATTTGCGGATCGCGGTCGTTTTATGGCGGACCACGATTTTGTTCCGATGCCGACGCAGGGTCTGGTCGACCCGGATTACCTGTCGCAGCGCGGCCAACTGCTAAGTGGAGAGGAGGCTTTGATCGAGGTCGCCCCCGGCAACCCCGAATTCGATCATGCATCGAACTGGGCCGACGATGCGTCGCTGGAGCTGCCTTCGACCTCGCATATCTCGATTGTCGATCAATATGGCAACGTGCTGTCGATGACCACGACGATCGAAAACGGGTTCGGTTCGCGATTGATGACCAACGGGTTTCTGCTGAACAACGAACTGACCGATTTCTCGTTCAAGACCCACAGTGATGGCGTTCCGATTGCCAACCGACTGGAGCCGGGCAAGCGCCCAAGGTCTTCGATGAGCCCTACGATCGTGATGCAAGACGGTGCGCCGGTTCTGGCCATTGGTTCACCTGGTGGCAGCCGGATCATTGGTTACGTAGCCAAGTCGATTATTGCTTGGGCCGATTGGGATATGGACGTGCAACAGGCGCTATCCCTGCCGCATCTGGTCAACAGGTTTGGTACCTATGACGTTGAGCAGGGGACGGCGGCCGAAGGATATACGGACGCTCTGATCGAAATGGGGTTCGAGGTGAACGCAAGGGATCTGACCTCGGGGCTGCATGCGATTGAAATCGGCGACGGTCTTATCGGTGGGGCCGATCCACGCCGCGAAGGGATCGCGTTGGGCGAATAGGGAGAAGGCAACATGGTGCAGGCAGTCGCGTTGCCCCGAAACGAAGCCGGGATTGAAACCGCTGCCGGCATTCTGAAGCAAAAGTTTGGTGATCGCCTGCAAACAAGTCAGGCGGTCCGGGAACAGCATGGTCACACGACCACCTGGATCGAAAATCAATCCCCGGATGCGGTGGTGTTTCCGCATTCGACCGAAGAAGTGTCCGAGATCGTCAAGACCTGCGCGCAACTCCGTGTTCCTGTTATCGCCTTTGGCACCGGCACCTCGCTTGAAGGACACGTGAATGCCCCGGCGGGTGGTATCTCGGTCGACCTGACCCAGATGAACAAGGTGCTGGCCGTCCACGCGGGCGATCTGGACTGCGTGGTGCAGCCGGGTGTCACGCGAGAGGACTTGAACACCCACCTGCGTGATCAAGGCCTTTTCTTTCCCATCGACCCCGGCGCGAATGCCTCGCTGGGGGGTATGGCCGCGACGCGGGCGTCGGGCACCAATGCGGTGCGCTATGGCACGATGAAGGACAACATCCTCAGCCTTGAGGCGGTGATGCCCGATGGGCAGATTATCCGCACAGGCCATCGGGCTCGCAAATCTTCGGCCGGGTACGATTTGACCCGTTTGCTGATCGGGGCCGAAGGCACGCTGGGTATCATCACCGAACTGACTCTGCGCTTGCAAGGCATCCCCGAGGCAATCACCTCGGCCCGGTGTTCCTTTCCGTCTGTCGATGCGGCCTGTCAGGCTGTGATGATGACAATCCAGTATGGCATTCCGGTGGCCCGAATTGAGCTGTTGGATGAGGTGTCGGTACGGGCTGCCAACGCGTATTCTGGCCTGACCCTGCCGGAAACGCCCTTGCTGCTGTTGGAATTTCACGGATCGCAGAACGGCGTAGTCGAGCAAGCCGAGACATTTGGCCAGATCGCCGAAGAACATGGCGGAACCGATTTTGTGGCCACGTCGACCACTGAAGAGCGTAGCAAGCTGTGGCAGGCGCGGCACGATTTATATTGGGCCAGCTTGCAGCTGCGCCCCGGTGCGCGTGGAATTTCCACCGATGTCTGCGTTCCTATTTCGCGTCTTGCCGACTGCGTTACTGCGACCCGCGAAAAAGCCCAAAGCCTGGGGTTGCTGGCACCCATTGTCGGGCATGTAGGGGATGGGAATTTTCACGCCTTATTGTTGGTAAACATGGACGATCCTGTTGAAACAGCGCGGGCGGATGAATTTGTCGGATGGTTGAATGATCTGGCCATTTCGATGGAGGGGACCTGCACCGGCGAGCATGGCATTGGGCAGGGTAAGCAGCTCTACCTGCTAAAGGAGCTTGGCCCGGCTGTCTCTTATATGAGTGCCATGAAGAAAGCGTTGGATCCTGATAACATTATGAATCCGGGTAAAATTCTTCCCTCTCGTGAACTCTGACACGAGCAAGGAATTTTTAAACCAAGGCCATAAGACTGCCCTAATTTCTTACTATCTCGGCAAAATAAAAGTCATTGATTTTGGGGATTTAAATGGACGCTTTACGGTTCATCGGTTTTGCGCTGGTCGTGGTTCTGGTTGTGCTGGGGCTGGATTATTACCAGCAGGATAGGCAGAGCGAAAACACCTTATCCGTCAGCGGCTATTTCGACACAGTCAAGCAGCGATTCGCTCTCTATCATGAGGAGCAGGACGCCGAACAAGCCGAGCGTGAACGGCAAACGCGCTGGCGGACTGGCGGTAAGCCTTACATGCCTGAATCGTCTGAGGGTTGGGTGCGCCGTTCGATTGTAGACAGTGATTTTACTTTGGATGCGCGCGAAGGTCCGCGACTGAACAATGTCAGCGAAGCCGCCCGGCCTTTAGCCAGAAATGTCGAAGTGCAGAAAGTACAGCAACTGGCACGCAAGCTCGACAGGACCAGTTGGGTCTATGAAAAAGGCGACTATACGCTGTGGCTTCAGTTGACGCTAAAGCAGGATGCCAGATCCAGCACGCTGATGGGCAATATCGCGCAATCTATTGAGTCGATGGGGACGAGTGGCGGCGACTACGCCCCATTCGGGGTCATTGGTGGTGTGGCCTATTTTCAGTTTAAGCAAAACAAGTACAGCGTGATCACGGTAAATGACCGGGCTTTCTGGGCCATGGTCACGGCGACGGTCTCGGACTACGAAACTCCACCCGGCTTTGATGTCTATAAGGGGACACTCGGCCTTGGTGAAGAGATCCGCCTGCAGCTGTATTCGGACGCTCCAGCTGACGAGGTACAGGCCTTCCTTGCCCAGATGGACTACGACGGAATGAACGCGCTGCTGAAGAACCCAGTTCCCGGTGTTGGCAATGGCGTAACCGCCATCCCCGAAAGCGAGGCCGAGCTGGCCGCGAACATGGCCGGATTGCGCGCCGAATTCGTCAAGTTGCGCGGAGAACTCGCGCGTCTGCGCCTCAATAATATTGACGGGCTGGCACTGGTCGCCAACTCGTTGGCTGCGCAGTACGGATTGCCCAGCGATACTTTTGATCTGACGGCCAACAACATCCAATCTGCGGATGATTTGATTCAGTTCGGATACCGTACAGGACTGACGGACCTGCTAGAGGGGCAGACTGAAAAGGCGGATATTGGTGGTGACGGCATGTTCGGGCGGCTCTTTGCATCCTTCGGCAACGACGACAATGCACCCAAATCCGAGGAGGAAAGTTCTGGCGGGTTCTTTAGCGGGCTGAAATCCATGTTCCAAAAGAAAGAAACGGCTGAGGCCCCTGCTCCGGTTCGCGTCAACAAGGGTGGGGCAGGAGCCCTGAGCGATTGCGCAACCGTAGGAAGGCTCAAGACCTGCACATTGTCAGACGGGTAAACTGGCGGGCCCCGTGCTGAAAAACGACCTTCAGTAGTTTGGGGGTCGTTTTTTTTATATCACTGGTCGGATGAATATCGCGCCTGTGTGTTCAAATGCGCCATATGGTGTCAGCTGAATTCAAGGGGAGACGCCCGGTTATGAAAACCCAAGTCAAAGCATTGGTCGTTGGCGGCGGCGCCGTTGGGACCTCGATTGCCTATCATCTGGCCAAAGCGGGCTGGGACGACGTGATGCTGATCGAGCGGGACGAGCTGACCTCGGGCTCGACCTGGCACGCGGCTGGTCTGCTGCCGCTGTTCAACATGTCCTATGCGACGACCCACATCCACAAATACTCGGTCGACTTCTACAAGACGCTTGAGGAAGAAACCGGCCTGAACGCTGGATTCGCCGTGGTGGGCAACCTGCGCATGGCACAGACACAGGAACGCATGGACGAATACATGCTCTATGCGTCCACCGCTGAAACCTGCGATGTTGCCTACGAATGGCTGACCCCTGAGCAGATCAAGGAACGCTGGCCTCTGATCGAGACCTCGGACCTGAAGGGCGCGATCTACCATACTGAAGACGGCTACATTAACCCCGCCGACGTGACCCAGGCGATGGCCAAGGGTGCCCGTCAGCGTGGGGTTGATATCGTCCGCAAGTTGCAGGCCGATGCGTTCCATTGGAACGGGACCCACTGGGAAGTCACCTGCACCCAGATGGTTGAAAAAGGCGGTAACCTGGTCGAGAGCGACGAGCAGGTGGTGATCACGGCCGAGCATGTCGTGACCGCGTCTGGCAACCATGCGCAGCGCACCGCCAAGATGCTGGGCATCAAGATGCCTGCTATCCCGGTCGAGCACACCTTTATCGTCATGGATAAAGACCCAGAGCTGGTCAAATGGCGTGAAGCGGGCAATCCGGAACACCCCGTCGTGCGTGACGCTGACAACGAATCCTATGCCCGTGAGGAACGTGGCGGCTGGATTCTGGGTATCTACGAACACGGCGCTCCGGCACGTTTTGAACATGGTGTTCCTGACAGCTTCCGCGCGGACCTGTTCCCGCTGGATCTGGACCGGATTGCCGATCAGTACATGGCAATGGCCGAACGTGTGCCCTCCTGCGCCGAATCCGGCCTGAAGGACGATTTCAACGGCCCGATCTGCTACACACCAGACGGCAACCCGCTGGTTGGTCCGGCTCCGGGTCTGCGCAACATGTGGTTGGCTGAGGGCTTCAGCTTCGGCATTACCGCGGCGGGCGGCACCGGCTATTATCTGGCGCAGATGATGGTCGACGGCGAAGCCGAAATCGACATGGCCTCGCTGGACCCCAAGCGGTATTCGTCCAACTGGATGACAACCGAGTTCGCGGCGCGCAAGAACGAAGAGTGCTACGAGCATGTCTACATCCTGCACCATCCCGATGAAGAGCGTGCGGCCTGCCGTCCGCTGCGGACCGTTCCGGCGTACGACCGCCAGAAAGCACGTGGCGCACAGTTTGGTTGGGTGAACGGTTGGGAACGCCCCAACTATTTCGGCCCGGTTGATGCGCCTGAGAACTTTGACGAGGAAAGCCGTTCCTTCCGCCGTGGCAACTGGTGGCAATATGCCGTCGAAGAAGCCAAGGCGATCCGCGAAGGCGTTGGCCTGATCGACGCATCTGCCTTCACCAAGCACGTTGTCAAAGGCCCAGGTGCGACCCAGTTCCTGGATTGGTTCACCTGCAACAAGCTGCCAAAGGTCGGTCGCATTAACCTGACCTACGCACTGACCTCGCACGGCACCACCCGCACCGAATACACCATCGTCCGCAATGGCGAGAACAACTACTACATCGTTTCTGCCGGTGCCTGGACCGAGTACGACGCCGACTATCTGCGCAAGGCGGCCGAGGACAAGATGGAAGAGTTCGGTTACATTGAGATCCAGGACGTGACCACTCAGTGGGGCGTCTTCGCCATCGCCGGACCCAAGTCGCGTGACGTTTTGAAAGAGGTCATCAAGGACGCCGATCCGGAAACCGCGCTGTCCAACAAGCGCTTCCCGTGGCTGTCGGCCCGCCAGATCGAACTGGGCATGTGCCCAGTCAACGCGATCCGCGTGGCTTACACTGGTGAGCTGGGCTGGGAACTGCACCACCCGATCGAGATGCAGAACTACCTGTTCGACCTGCTGGAAAAAGCCGGTGAGAAGCACGGTATGAAGCTGGTCGGTGCTCGCGCCCAGAACTGGCTACGTCAGGAGAAATCCTATCGTGCCTTCGGCACCGAGCTGGGCCGCGACGCGACCCCGCTGGAAGCCGACCTTCCGCGTTTTGTCGACCTGTCGAAAGACTTCTACGGCAAGGCCAAGCTGGAAGAGACCGGTGTGCGCGTGAAGTGTTGCACTTTGCTGATCGACGGGCCGGATGATGCTGACCCGTGGGGCCGCGAAGCGCTGTACACACCGGAAGGAGAGCGCGTGGGTCGTCTGACCTCGGGCGGCTACTCGGTGGCGTTCGAGAAATCCATCGGCATGGGCTACGTCAAGCCCGAGATGGCAGTCGAAGGCACCAAGCTGCAAGTCAAAATTCAGGACAAGCTGTGGGATGCTGTCGTCACCTGCGACAGCCCCTATGATCCGAAGAACGAGACCATCCGTAAGGACGGCTAAAGCATCGCAAGCGGCGCGTCTCGGGGCGCGCCGCTTGCGGCTAGTCTATGATCATTTTTGCGCGACGAATGCCAGATTATTGGCAGGCATCTCGACGGTTTCGACTATGTCCAAACCCTGCTCTGCAAACAGATCCTCAATATCTTTGTCGTTTTTGTACCCGATTTCAGCATCTTGTTGAACCAGCGCTTCGTGGAACCGTTCGTCGCCCTCGCTTGTTAGCAAGCCATCGCGTTTGAACGGGCCGTAAAGAATAAACCGTCCACCTGCGGAAAGAGCTTTCGCAGTTTCGATGACGATCGTTTCCACTTCGGCCCAGCTAATCAGATGGATCAGATTGATCAGAACAACCAGGTTCTGTTTCGGAAGGCGCTGGTGCCACCCCTTAACGGTTGCGTCCAGCTTGGCTGCGGGGGCGACGTTCGGTATATCCTTCGAATAAGCGTCGATGCTGGCCAATCGCTCGGCCTCGAGTTCAGTGGGTTGCCATTGCATATCGGGCAGACGCCGTGCAAAGGCACTGACGTGCTGGCCGGTGCCGCTGGCGATCTCGAGCGCTCGACCGGATTGCGGTGCCCATTGTGCCAGAAGGGTGCACAACACATCGGAGTTGCGGGTTGCGGCTGGGGCAATCAATCGCTTGTCTTCACCTTCGGTGACGACGCTTGCATTGGACGGAAGGTTGCGTTTGATCACTGGCGTAACCTTTCCGGTTTCAGGACCGCAACGGTTGTACTGTCAAGGTCTGGCACCGCGCCAACGGCCAGATCGGCTACCAGTTTTGATGCCGCCGGAGCTGTCTGAAACCCGTACCCGCCTTGCCCTGCTGACCAGATAAACGACGGCTCCTCCGGGTCGGGACCCAGCACCATCGTCCCATCCGGGGCGAAACTGCGCAATCCGGCCCAATTTGTCTCGACCCGTGTGACAGGTTCGGTGACCATCTCTTCGTATCGGGCCAGTCCCTCGGCCAGCACCATGTCGTCGGCATAGGCGTCGTGTGGTGGCATCGGGTCAGCCTCGCAAGGAGAGACCAAAAGCTTGCCTGCATCCGGCTTGGCGTACCACATGTCCCCAGTGCCCAACATCATGGGCCAGTTTCGGACATCATGCCCGCCCGGAGCAGGCAAGCGGGCCATGGACCTGCGTCGTGGTGTGATGCCGACTGGATCGATCCCGGCCATCGTCGCGATTTCGTCAACCCATGCACCAGCGGCGTTTACGATTGCGCGGGCTTCGAACACCTGACCTGCTTCGATCACCCAATTTCCACTTTTGCGAATGGACGTGACCTTGCTTTTGGTCCGTACCTCGCCGCCGTTGCTGCGGATGACGCGGGCGAAATCCTGCAACAATCGGTCCGTGTCGATGTCGAATGCCGTGTCATCGACGGCTGCAAAACCAACCGTGTCCGGATTCAGGATTGGCACTTGTGCGGCGGCTTCACCCGGTGAAATGGGCTGCATCTTCAAGTCAACGATATCACGATCGAACAGGTCGGCTTGTTTTGTCCCGCCTATCAGCAGCACGCGGCGCGGCGAGAGATACCCTCCGTTTTCGGAGTGTAAGTATTCTGCGCTGGCTTTGTTCAACGCAACGACAGATGGCGGGCCATAGCTTTCGAAAAACATAGCCGCAGATCGCCCCGATGCGTGATAACCCAATGCGTCTTCGGCTTCTAACACGGTCACTTTACCGTGCTGGGAAAGCCGGGCACCGGCGCTGAGGCCCGCAATTCCGCCTCCGATGATCAGGAAATCAATCATTTAAGCTCTCATTTACGTCTTCTTCGGGTACGCACACACATTATCCGAAACTCTAAGCAGGCTTGAATTTGCGCATCAACCCATCCAAACAAGGAACAAGCAATAACTGGAGGGCAGGGTGAGTACCGCAGACATACATCCGATGGCCACGGGACATATTCCATCCTATGTGACCCAGGCTGACGGCAGTGATTTTCTTTTGACATTTATGTTCATCTTTACCGTTCTTGTGATCGTTCTGATTGGGGTTGGCTATTTCACCCTGCATTCGATCCCGGAAAAAATCGCGCATGAATCCAACCATCCACAGTTCCAATTGGTAGGTATTCTGGCTCTGCTGGCGCTGTTTACTCATAACGGGCTGTTCTGGGTCGCCGCCATTCTGGTTGCAGGCTTTCAGTTTCCCGATTTTGCCGCTCCGTTACGATCTATCGCCGATGCGATCCGATCTTTGGCACCACAGCGGGCCTCCGATCCGGTTGTGGCCGAGACGCCGGTTGACCATCCCGACACCGACAAAGCCGTACCACAGGAGCAGTAAGAGATGCTTGAAACACTGATGTGCGCGCTGGTGACCGTGCTGCCAGACTATTTGTTTCGTCGCTATGTTCAGGGCAAACGGATCGGGCACGAGATTACGCTGTTTACCATGTGGTACGAATTGCGCTGGGGGCTGACCACCTGTGCCATAATGGCGCTGACCGTGATCACCACGCTGTTCTATTTCCACCCGGCCAGCAAAACGGCGGCTTCATATTTCCGCACCGTAACGATCCTGCCGCAGCTTGGGGGGCGGGTTTCCGAGGTCTACGTGACGAACAACCAGCAGGTCGTTGCAGGGCAGCCGATTTTCCGCATCGAGGACTTCACTCAGACTGCTATGGTCGAATCCGCACATGCTCAGATCGCGCAGGTTCAGGCGTCTTTGAAAGTGGCGCAAACCGATTTGGCCGAGTCTGAGGCCGGAATAGCCGGGGCCCGGGCTGCGCTGGATCAGTCGCTTGAGGATCTGGATCGCAACACCACCCTGCGCGACGAAGGCTCGAGCGCTGTGCGCTTGGCAGAAATCGACCGGCTGGAAAATCTGGTAGCCGAGCGCGAGGCGCAACTGACCGCGGCGCACGCGCAGCGGGCTGCCGTTATCCAACAGATCGAAGAACTGATCCCCGCCCAGCTGGCCAGTGCTAACGCGCAGCTGGACGCCGCGCTGACCGAATTGGACAAAACAGTGATCAGTGCCGGGGTAACCGGTCGGGTCGAACAGTTCGGTTTGCAGGTTGGTGACTATGTCAGCCCGTTGCTTCGGCCTGCAGGTATTTTGGTACCCTCAAGTTCGGGTCATGACCGGTTTCAGGCCGCGTTCAACCAGATGGCGGCACAAGTTATCAAGCCGGGCATGATCGGTGAGCTGGGCTGCATGACTAAGCCCTTCACCGTAATTCCTGTTGTCGTAGTCGAGGTGCAGGATGTTATTCCATCGGGACAAATTCGCCCCTCGGATGAATTGCGGGACGTACAGAGCAACACCAATCCGGGCTCAATTCTGGTCTATTTTGAGCCGCTCTACAAAGGCATGGCCGACGACATCCCGCCGGGCAGCAACTGTCTGGCCAATGTCTACACAGATAACCATGAAAAACTGGAACATGGGGATCTAGGCTTTTGGGAATCCGCAGTTCTGCATGTGATCGATACGATCGGTGTGGTCCACGCGGCTGGGCTGCGGTTGCGGCTGATCCTGATGCCGGTGAACACTCTGGTACTTACCGGTCACTGAACAGAACCCGGCCGCGCGCCTTAACCAGATGCGCGGCCGGGTGTTTTCTCGGCAGGTATCGAGGCGTAGGCATAGGCCAGCACGCAGGCCGCAAAGGCAGCGACGAAACAAAAGACCATCGGGTATGATGTGGTAATGGCATAGACCGAACTGCCCAAGGCCATACCGACGGTTCCTCCCAAAAGTTGAAATGTCATGGTGATGCCGCTGGCCTGCCCGTGCAGGTCCTGCGGTACGGATGACATGATGGCACGCCGGGGCGAGACGAACAGAAACGGCACCGCGCAGCCCCAAAGAAAGTACCCTGCGTAGATCAAGGTCAGAATGTTCAGTTGCATGCCCAATGCGACAAGAACAATAGCAAAGGTACCAAAGGCTGTACCTGTCAGGGATGGCCCGCGATTGCCGAATTTGTCCGCCACTTTCCCTGCCATGGGGGCCACGAAAATTTGCGGAAACGCGATGGGCAGCAGCGCGGCACCTGCGGCCAGCGGGGAAAATCCGAGCTTTGTCTGAAAGTAGGCTGCGCCAAAAACGAACAGGGATATTTTGCCAAACTGTGCGGTGAACAGGATCATATTCGACGCTGCAAAACCGGGGGTGGTGAACAGAGATATTGCGATCAGCGGCGTTGCCGAGATTCGTTCGACCCGGACAAACAGAACTAAGGCTGCAAAGCCCGCCCAAAGGGCCGCAAGCACTTCGGGTTGGATCCACCCCCGGTCAGGGCCTTCCATGATACCGAACACCAAAGCGGCCAGTCCGGGCACCAGCAATATGAGTCCCTTCCAGTCGAACCCAGTTTCAGGCTGATGCGGCGGGTCCCTCCAGAATGTCCAGGCGATCACCGCGACGGCCAGAACAATTGGCGGATTGACCCAGAAAATCCATCGCCACGACAGGTATTCGGTCAAAACCCCTCCGACCAGCGGGCCCAGCGACAGAAAGACTGTCCCGATACCTCCATACAAACCCAGGGCCAGGCCGCGCTCATTTTCAGCAAAGGATTGGATCAGGACCACCAGCGACAAAGGAAAGATCAGTGCAGCCCCAATGCCCTGAACTGCGCGTGCGGTGAGTATTTCTAAGCCATTGTTGGCAAACCCGCCCAATGCCGATGACAGGCCAAAAATCAAAAGACCCGCACCCAGCAATACTCGGATGCCCAGAATATCGCCCAGCCGACCCGCAGCACCCGCAAAGCAGGCCAGCACCAATAAGTAGATGTTCACCACCCAATGTGCCTCTAGCGGAGAAAGGGACAGGTCGGTCTGGATCGTGGGCAACGCGACGCTGATAACCGTTTCGTCCAGCAGGATCACCCCAAGGATGGCTCCCATCGCGCCAAGAATCCACCAGCGGCTGTGGTCTTTCGTGTTGGTTTCCATCGGTTTTTCCCGAGCCGTCTGATTTAGCCTGCTTAGGGTTATCAGGTCCGCCGCTTGGCCTTTCGTCAAGGCTCAAGTTCAACTGAATAAGATTTTGGTCGGAAACGAAAAAGGGCTGACCAAACGGCCAGCCCTTCTTTTGAGATGTTCCGAGGCTTACTGCGGAATTTCGCCTTCCAGCCCTTCGACATAGAAGTTCATGCCCGCCAGCGTACCGTCATCTGCGGTTTCGCCTTCGGCCAGCCAATCGCTGCCGTCCTGCTTTTTCAGCGGGCCGGTGAAGGGGTGGTATTCACCTGCAGCCATCGCCGCCTTCATGGCGAGCGCTTCTTCTTTGATGTCGGCAGGAACGGCGTCGGAAATCTCACCGATTTCAACCATGCCTTCTTTGATGCCGTCCCAGGTGTTCACGGTTTCCCATGAGCCATCCATGACTGCCTGAGTGCGCGCAATGTAGTAGGGCGCCCAGTTGTCGATAATCGAGGATACGCGTGGTTTAGGGGCGTATTCGCTCATGTCCGAGGCCTGACCAAAGGTGATCACATTGCCGGCTTCTTGCGCAGCGGCCTGCGGTGCGGTCGAGTCGGTATGTTGCAGGATCACATCTGCGCCTTGTTCGATCAGAACCGATGCGGCGTCAGCCTCCTTTGCCGGGTCGAACCACGTATAGGCCCAGACGATCTTGAATTCGACATCCGGGTTGACCTTTTTGGCGTGGATATAGGCCGAGTTGATGCCGCGGATCACCTCGGGGATCGGGTAGGAACCGATATAGCCAATAATATTCGACTCGGTCATTTTACCGGCGATGTGGCCCTGCACGGCGCGCCCTTCATAGAAGCGAGCGGAATATACCGACACGTTCGGCGCGGTTTTGTAGCCGGTGGCGTGTTCGAACTTCACGTTCGGGAATTTCTTGGCCACGTTGATTGTTGGATCCATGTATCCGAACGAGGTAGTGAAAATCAGATCAGCACCTTCCAGTGCCATCTGGGTCATCACGCGTTCGGCATCTGGACCTTCAGGCACCGATTCAACGAACACGGTCTCGACCTTGTCGCCAAAGTGCTCCTCCACGGCCAGACGACCTTTGTTGTGTTCATAGGTCCAACCACCGTCGCCTACGGGGCCGACATAGACGAAACCGACCTTGGTCTTGTCTTCGGCCATGGCGCCAGTCGCCAGACCCAGCGCCATGGCGGCGCTTGCCAGAAGTGATGTGAATTTCATGTGGTTACTCCCCAAGTTGGTTCAGTTGGCCCCGCCTAGTGCGAAGCATGGAAGGTTCGGCCCAGTGAGGCAGGTGCGCTGCTCTTGTCGGCCGAAAGGATCACAAGCACAAGGATCGTGATGATATAGGGCGACATTGCCAGATACTCGACCGGGATGGCAACGCCTGCTGCCTGCAGATTCAGCTGCAACACTGTGATTCCGCCGAACAAATAGGCACCCAGCAAGGCACGCCACGGTTTCCAGCTGGCGAAGACGACCAGCGCCAGGGCAATCCAGCCTACACCCGCAGTCATCCCCTCGGTCCACTGTGGAACCCGGATCAGGCTGATATAGGCTCCACCCATCCCGGCACAGGCACCGCCGAACAGGATCGCTAGGATGCGGATCTTGATGACCTTGTAGCCCAGGGCATGCGCCGCATCGTGGTTTTCGCCAACAGCCCGCAGGATCAGACCCACGCGGGTGTATTTCAGGACGGCCCAGACCGCAGCGGTCAATGCGATGCCGACATAGAGGATCGGGTCATGCTGGAACAGGATCGGACCAATCACC
Organism: Ruegeria sp. BC1; assembly: GCF_056539305.1. Taxonomy (NCBI): domain Bacteria; kingdom Pseudomonadati; phylum Pseudomonadota; class Alphaproteobacteria; order Rhodobacterales; family Roseobacteraceae; genus Ruegeria; species Ruegeria sp. BC1. The sequence goes on along the minus strand of NZ_JBQFUT010000002.1, from coordinate 400,192 downwards.
GGGATATCGCTGATCAACGGGATGTGGATTTCACCCATGTCGGGGGGCTTAACGCCCACATAGCTCTGACCCATAAGGGCACTGAACCCCAACCCGAACAGGGTCAGCGCCAGACCACTGGCCACTTGATTGGCCAGCGCGAATTGCGTCAGCAAGACAAACAGAAGGGACAGGACCGCTCCGCCTATGGCAGCCGCGATAAAGCCCAGCCAGGGCGATCCGGTTTCGACCGAGATTGCAAAGCCGCTGATTGCACCGACGATCATCATACCTTCGACGCCGAGGTTCAGAACACCTGCTTTTTCAACGACCAGCTCTCCGATTGCGGCCAGCAGCAGGGGGGTAGCAGCGACCATCAGCGAGGCCACTAGAAGTACGGGATTGATTTCACCAAGGTCCATGGGTCACGCCACCTCGCTACGGGCCGCACGGATGCGGTAGTTTGTCAAAAGATCGAAGGCCAGCAGGAAGAACAGGAGCATCCCCTGAAATACCTGAATGGCGGCGGCGGGCAGACCCAGTTGGGATTGTGCGATTTCGCCACCGATATAGGTCAGCGCCATCAGGCCACCGGCAAGCAGGATACCCACCGGATGCAGGCGGCCCAGAAAAGCCACGATGATCGCGGTAAAGCCATAGCCTACGTTAAAGTCGATGCTGACCACGCCCGAGGGACCAGACACTTCGAACATTCCCGCAAGCCCTGCCAGAGCACCAGACAGACCCAAGCAGAACAGGATCAGACGCGCCGGGTTCACACCTGCGAATTTTGCAGCACGTGGAGCCTCACCCGTCAGGCGGATGTGGAAGCCAAGCATGTGGCGGTTCAGCAGGATATAGGCGAAGATCACGGCAATCAGGGCCGTCACGACACCCCAGTGCATGCCGGAACCGGCAATCAGTTCTGCATTATAGGCACTTTCATAGGATTGAAGGTTACGCGAGCCGGGAAAGCCGAACCCTTCGGGGTTCTTCAGCAGGCCCAGCGATACCGAGGCCAGCATCTGCTCGGCCACATAGACCAGCATCAGCGAGACAAGGATTTCATTGGTGCCAAAGCGCACTTTCAGAAAGGCCGGGATCATCGCCCACAGCCAACCGCCAAATGCGCCAGCGATTACCATGATCGGGAAGATGTAAAACGCGTCCAAAGGGTAAAAGGCCAGACCGGCACCTGCGCCAAAGATGGCACCCATGATATACTGGCCCTCGGCCCCGATATTCCAGATACCGGCGCGAAAACCCAGCGACAGACCAATTGCGATCAGCACCAATGGCGCACCCTTCACCAGCAATTGCGGGCGGTAATAAAAGGCGAATTCGCCGAACAGCGGTTCCCAAAAGATAGTCCCAATAGCCTGTATCGGGTTTTTACCCAGAATGGCGAACAACAAGCCGCCGAAAAACATTGTTGCCAGTACCGCCACCAACGGGGTCGCATAGGACCACGCCTTTGACGGCTGTGGCCGTTTCTCCAAGACAATCATCTGCTCATCCCCCCAGTGTCTTCATCTTTTGTAAACTTTCGCACCAATGGCGGTTCCACGCTTCAAACATGGGCTACCTCCATTCCATGCGCGCCGCCCATCATCAGCCCGATCTCATCCACCGTCAGACCGGTGGTTGAACGCGGTGCGCTCAGGCGGCCTTCATTCAGGGCGGCAAAGCTGTCCGAAATTTCCATCAGTTCATCCAGATCCTGGCTGATACAGACAACCGCCGTTCCCTTTGCTGCCAGATCCAGAATGGCTTGCCGGATCGACGCCGCAGCCGCCGCATCCACACCCCAAGTCGGCTGGTTTACCACCAGCACGTCGGGGTTTTGCAACACCTCACGTCCGATCACGAATTTCTGCAAGTTTCCACCCGAAAGAGACCGGGCCGCATTTTCCGGCCCCGGTGTGCGAACGTCGAAATCCTGAATGATCCTTTCGGCAAAGCTCTTGGTATCAGCCCATTTCAGAAAGCCGTTATTTTCCAGCCCCTCCCGAACCGATCCAGTCAAAAGGGCGTTTTCGGTGAGGCTCATATCCGGTGCGGCGGCATGGCCCAGCCGTTCCTCGGGAGCGGTCAGTACACCCAGTTTGCGGCGTGCCGTTGGGCCAAGTTTGCCGATCGGCTGGCCATTGAACTTGATCGCATCTGCCGAGGTTTGGATTTCACCGGACAACACACCCAGCAACTCATCCTGCCCGTTCCCTGCGACACCACCGATGCCCAGAACCTCGCCCTTGCGCACGGTCATATGAACGTTACGCAGAGCGGTTCCGAATTCCGATGGTGAGGGCACCGACAGCCCACTGACATCCAGCGCCACTTCGCCAAAGTCACGGCCGCCACGCTCGGGCGTTTGCAAGGTCGAGCCCACCATCATCTCGGCCATGTCTCGGGCCGAGGTCTCGGCGGGGACACATTCCCCTACATTCTTGCCCAAGCGCAGGATCGTGGCGTGGTCACATAGGGTGCGGATTTCCTCAAGCTTGTGCGAGATATACAGGATCGACGTGCCCTCGGACCGCAATTTGTTCAGCGTTTCGAACAGGATATCCACCTCCTGCGGGGTCAGAACCGAGGTCGGCTCGTCCATGATCAGCAGCTTGGGGTCCTGCAACAGGCAGCGGATGATCTCGACCCGTTGACGTTCGCCTGCAGACAGGTCACCCACTGTGCGATACGGGTCCAGTGGCAGCCCGTAGGTTTCGGACACTTCGCGAATGCGCGAGGCGAGATCGCCCATTGCAGGCGGGTTTTCCATTCCCAATGCGATATTTTCGGCCACATTCAGGGCGTCAAACAGTGAAAAATGCTGGAACACCATCGCGATTCCGTCAGCACGGGCCGCGCGCGGCTCGGGCGGGGCAAAGGGCTGACCGCGCAGCACCATTGTGCCGCTGTCAGGCTTTACCAATCCGTAGATCATTTTCACCAGCGTCGATTTACCCGCGCCGTTTTCGCCCAGTAAAGCGTGAACCTCGCCTTCGCCGATGTCGAAAGACACCTGATCATTGGCCACGACGCCGGGGTAGGCTTTGGTCAGCCCTTGCAAGCTTAATAGAGGAGTGGTCACGCGCTCAGGTCCTTTTTCAGTTCGTTCTGCCGGGCCGGGCGCAGCACTTGCGCGGCGACACCGACGGCGATCATTTGCGGGTGTTTGCCCAGCGACGGATCACCGATTGGGCAAGTGATGCGGTTAATCCGTTCGGGCGTATGGCCGAGGGCTGCCAGCCGTGACCGGAATCGCGCCCATTTCGTAGCCGAGCCGATCAACCCCGCAAAGTGGAAATCGTGCAAAAGCAGCCGGTTGCACAGTTCCAGATCCAAAGTGTGCGAGTATGTCAGCACCAAATGCTCGGCGTTCTGCGGGGCGTGGCGCACCAGCTCAGCCGGTTTGGCAACGGGTACTGCGGTGACTCCGGCGGGTATGAAATCGGGAAACCGTTCGGGGCCGGTATCCACCCAGGTGATTGCCAGATCGGGTACAGGTGACAGCACATAGACCAAGGCCCGACCCACATGGCCCGCCCCCCAGATCCAGAGGTTGCGGGTTGGTTTGTGCACCGGTTCAACCATCCAACCGTCGATAAGCTGAGGTTCGGGTGTGACACCCTGACCCCGTGCCGATGTCAGCAAACGCGTGACCGACAGCGGCATAACATCCTTGGACGCTGGGCGGGCGATGATCGTATCATCCAGTGCATTTACGGACTTGGTGTCATAAACCTCGCTTAAAAGCTGAACCGCGCCACCACAGCACTGGCCCAGATCGGGCCCAAGTGCGTGCTGCGTCAGGCGGGACGGAACCGTTTGTGCCCGTGCCGCCTCAGCCGCTTGAAATTCCAGCGTGCCACCGCCGATGGTGCCGTATTGTCCGTCTTTCCAGACCAGCATCGCGGCACCCACTTCGCGCGGTGACGATCCCTTGATCCCGGCGATGACCACCCGGACCACTGTCCCGTGGGTTTTGACCGCCTCCCTCAAAGCCTCTAGGTCAAATCCCATCAGATGCCTCCCTTCATCCTTTGGAGGCCGCGCCAGACCTCTTCGGCTGTGCCGGGGGCATCCAAGGCCGGGTAATCATCGCCGCAGGCAGCCACCGCATTCGACAGCGCCAGCCAGGCCGAGATGCCCAGCATGAAGGGTGGCTCACCCACCGCTTTCGAGCGATAGATCGTGTCCTCGCGGTTCTCACCATCCCAGAGCGCGACATTGAAGATGTCGGGCCGGTCGGAGCAGGCGGGGATTTTGTAGGTCGAGGGCGCGTGGGTGCGCAGGTTGCCGCTGTCGTCCCAGACCAGTTCCTCGGTCGTCAGCCAGCCGACACCCTGCACATAGGCACCTTCGACCTGCCCGATATCCAGCGCAGGGTTCAGGGATGCACCCGCGTCATGCAGGATATCGGTGCGCAGGATGCGGTTCTCGCCGGTCAACGTGTCTACGGCAACCTCGGTGATCGACGCACCATAGGCGAAGTAAAAGAACGGGCGGCCCCGGCCTTTGATCCGATCCCATTCGATTTTGGGCGTCTTGTAGAACCCGGTCGCCGACAGGCTGACGCGGCCCTGATAAACCAGCGCCGCGGCTTCGGCGAAGCTATAGCGTTCTTCGCCAACCGAAACGTGACCATCCGAAAACACAACGGTCGATGGATCAGCCTGATGCCGTTCGGCCAGATAGTTCGCCATCCGGTCGCGGATTGTATCGCAGGCCGCCTTGACGGCCATACCGTTCAGATCGCTTCCCGAGGATGCCGCCGTTGCCGAGGTGTTCGGCACCTTGGCGGTATCGGTGGCGGTAATCTTGACCATCTCTTGCGGGATGCCAAAACGCGAGGCCGCAACCTGCGCCACTTTCTGGAACAAGCCCTGACCCATCTCGGTACCGCCATGGTTCAGGTGGACCGAGCCATCCTGATACACATGCACCAGCGCACCCGCCTGGTTCAGGTGGGTCAGCGTGAAGGAAATCCCGAACTTTACCGGAGAAAAGGCAATACCCTTCTTGACCACGGCATTCTCAGCGTTCCATTGCTGGATTGCCGCTTTGCGCGCGGCATAGTCGCTGGATTTCAGCAATGCTTCGGTCATTCCGTGCAGCTCGAAATCGGTCACTTCCATTCCGTAGGGCGTTGTATTGCCACCCTCCGGCACGGGGCGGACGGGCGGAGCAGTCTCAACCTGCTCAACGGCGCCCAGGCTTGTCAGATCCTCATGCGGGTCGACACGTTCCAGTGGACGCTCTGCCAGATGTTCCGGTTCCAGGGTCGGAGCATGGGCAGGTTCGTAATAGTTGCGGCGCCGCAGTTCGACTGGGTCCATGCCCAGCGTATGCGCGGCGTGATCCATCACCCGCTCGATCCCTACCATTCCCTGAGGGCCGCCGAACCCGCGGTAGGCGGTAGCGGATTGAGTGTTGGTTTTCAGCCGGTGGCTTTCGATCCGCGCATTTGGCAGCAGATAGGCGTTGTCCGAGTGCAGCATAGCACGGTCGGCGACGGGCAGGGACAGGTCCTGTGCCCAGCCGCAGATGGCGTGATGCAGGAACGATACGCCCTGAATATGGCCATTCTCATCGAATCCGGCGCGATAGGAAATACGGAACGCATGGCGCTTGCCGGTGATGGTCATGTCGTCATCGCGGTCGTAACGCATCTTGCAGGCTTTGCCGGTGATGCGTGCGGCCACGGCACAGGCGACGGCCAGTGCGTTGCCCTGGCTTTCCTTACCGCCAAAGCCACCGCCCATCCGTCGGGTTTCAACTCGGACCGCATGCATGGGCACGCCCAAAGCATCAGCCACCTTGTGCTGAATCTCGGTCGGGTGCTGCGTCGAGGAATGCACAAGCATATCCGCGCCTTCATTCGGCACCGCCAGCGCAGCCTGACCTTCCAGATAGAAATGCTCTTGCCCGCCGAGCTCAAATCCGCCCTCGATCACATGGGCTGACCCTGCAATGGCCGCATCCGCATCGCCTTTGGCGTAGATGCGCGGGCCTTCCTCGAACCGGCTGTCGGCGGCAAGGGCGTCTTCGATCGTCAGAATCGCGTTTTCCTTGGCATAGTCGATCTTGCCCAGCCGTGCCGCCTTGCGGGCAGCCAGATGGCTGGTGGCGACCACTAGGAAAACCGGTTGGCCGATATAATGCACTGTGCCGTCCGACAGCAGCGGCTCATCATGGATCGAAGGTGAAACGTCATTGGCAAAAGGCAGGTCGTCGGCGGTCATCACCAGCACGACGCCCTCAGCCTTTTTCACTGCTGACAGATCCATCGCAGTAATCTTGCCCTTGGCAATCGGGCTGAGGCCGAATGCAAGATGCAGCGAGCCTTTTGGCGTGGGAATATCATCTACATAGCGCGCAGTACCCGAAACATGCAGGGGCGCGGCGTCATGGGGCAGGGGTTTGGTCACGCTCATGCCGATACCTCCAGCACATTGGTCACTTCGCCCTGATCTTCCAGATAGTATCGTTCCAGCATCGCTTTCGCGGTTTCAAGGCGATAAGTGGCCGAGGCGCGCATGTCCGTGAGTGGTGAAAAGTCCTCGGCAAAGGCAGGCAGCGCGGCCTGAATGGTCTCAGCCGTCCACGGTTTGCCGTTCAGCGCGGCCTCGACGTTTGTTGCCCGTTTCGGAATGCCTGCCATGCCGCCGAACGCGATGCGGGCCTGGGTGACAGTGCCGTCCGAAATGGTGATATTGAAGCACCCACATACGGCCGAGATATCCTGGTCGAACCGCTTGCTGAGTTTGTAAGCTTTCAACCGGTCGGCCTGACGTGGGAAACTGACGGCTTCGACGAATTCGCCTGACGCGCGGTCTTGCTTGCCATAATCGATGAAGAATTCTTCCAACGGGATCGTCCGGCGGGTGTCGCCCTTGCGCAGATGCAGCGTCGCGTCCAAGGCGATTAGCGCGGGCGGGTTGTCTCCGATCGGAGAGCCGTTGGCGATATTGCCGCCCACCGTGGCCGCGTGCCGGACCTGCACACTGGCATAGCGGCGGATCATCTCGGCATAGGATGGGTGCAGGTCGGTCAGTGCTTCGCCCATCCGGTTCATATCGACCATCGCACCGAAACGGATTTCGTCCTCGGTGATGGTGATCTGTTTCAGGTCTTCGCAGCGGTTGAGGAAAATAACCGGGTCCAGGTCGCGCAGTTGCTTGGTGACCCACAGGCCCACATCGGTTGCGCCGGCGATCAGTGTGGCGTTGGAGTGGTTGGCAAAGACGGCCGCCAATTCGTCGGACGAGCCCGGCAGCATCGGTGACGATGGTTGTACCGCGGCGGGTTTGTCTTTGACCCAGACGGGAACGGGTTGGTCCTGGACGGCTTCGGCGGCGCGGATGATCGGGGCATAGCCGGTGCAGCGGCACAGATTGCCCGCAAGCCGGGTGTCGTGGTCCGTCGCTCCATTTGCATGGCTTGCGACCATCGACATGACAAAACCGGGGGTGCAGAATCCGCATTGCGATCCGTGCAGATCGACCATCGCCTGTTGCACCGGATGCGCCTCGCCATTCGGGCCGCTGGCCCCTTCGACGGTGCGCACTGCTTTGCCGTGCAGTTGCGGCAGAAACAGGATGCAGGCGTTCAGCGCCTTGTGGCCGCCCTCATCCGTCACCATGATGGTGCAGGCACCGCAATCGCCTTCGTTGCAGCCTTCCTTGGTGCCGGTCAGGCCTCGATCCTCGCGCAGCCAGTCCAGCAGAGTCACTGTCGGATCAACATCCGCCAGCTCCACTGTCTCTCCGTTCAGAAGAAACGTGATGTCCATACGAGAAACCCGTCGCCTTACCCGGTTGCGCCCATCGGTGCCCTCCTTCGATGCGACGTAGAAAGAGTAGCGGGCTGGTAGCTTGCCCTGAGATGTTAGAAACAGCGCATGTTGTCTGGCAAGAAAAACTGCCTATCTAATACACCATTGCGTCTGTTTCCCATGGCTTCGCCACATAGGTGTAGCGTCCATACGATTGAAATTAAACAATTTTAATTTTCGCGCCCGCATCGCCCCCGAAGCACCTTCTGAAAAACCCGAATAATCAAAGCTGATCTTTCACGGCCTCAAAAGCTGCTTTTGCCGCGCGCAAGGCTGGGATAGCGTGGGTGACATGAGCAGAACTCCTCGATTCATTCACCTCCGTGTACACACCGAATATTCCCTGTTGGAAGGCGCCGTGCGGCTAAAAAAGCTGCCCGGCATTTGCGAGAATTTGGAGATGCCCGCCGTCGCGGTCACCGATACCAATAGTATGTTCTCAGCTCTGGAATTCTCGGTCACCGCCAGCGGGGCCGGGGTGCAGCCGATCATGGGGTGTCAGGTCGACCTGACCTACGTGCAAGCGCAGCCGGGTGAAAAGCCCAAGCTTCCCGCGCCACTGGTACTGCTGGCGCAATCCGAGGTCGGCTATGAGAATCTGATGAAGCTCAGCTCGTGCCTTTACGTGGACAAAGGGGGGCAGTTGCCACAGGTCACGCTGGACGAGTTGGCGGAACGGGCGGATGGTCTGATCTGTCTGACGGGTGGCCCGGACGGCCCGATTGGGATGCTGTTGCAACAGGGTCAGCGCCCGGCAGCTGAGGCTTTGGTTGATCGCCTGGCGACAATGTTCCCCGATCGCCTGTATGTCGAACTGCAGCGCCATCCGGGCGAGGGAGGCCAGCCCGAGGCCGAACGTCTGACCGAACGCGGCCACGTCGAAATGGCCTATGCCAAGAACCTGCCGCTGGTGGCCACAAATGACGTCTATTTCCCGACCACGGATATGTACGAGGCGCACGATGCGCTGATCTGTATCTCTGAGGGGGCCTATGTTGACCAGCAGGATGGCCGTCGCCGTCTGACGGCACAGCACTATTTCAAATCGCAACAAGAGATGACGACCCTGTTCGCCGACCTGCCCGAGGCCATCGAGAACACGGTCGAGATCGCTAAACGCTGCGCCTTCATGGCCTTTCGTCGCGATCCGATTCTGCCGAAATTTGCCGATGATGAGGTGGCCGAGCTGCGTCGCATCGCCAATGAGGGCCTGCAAAAACGCTTGGCCGTGATCCCGCATGCGGTGACGCCTGAAGAATATCAGGAACGGCTGGATTTTGAGCTGGGCATCATCGAAGGCATGGGCTTTCCCGGCTATTTCCTGATTGTTGCGGACTTTATCCAATGGGCCAAGGACCACGACATCCCGGTGGGGCCAGGGCGGGGTTCGGGTGCGGGCTCGCTGGTGGCCTATGCGCTGACGATCACCGACCTTGACCCGCTGCGCTATTCGCTGCTGTTCGAACGCTTCCTCAATCCGGAACGGGTCTCGATGCCGGACTTCGATATCGACTTCTGCATGGATCGCCGGGAAGAGGTGATCCGCTATGTGCAGCAGAAATACGGGCGCGACAAGGTGGGGCAGATCATAACCTTTGGAGCTTTGCTGTCGAAGGCGGCCGTGCGCGATATCGGGCGGGTGCTGCAAATGCCGTACGGGCAGGTGGATCGCCTGTCCAAGATGATCCCGGTCGAGGGGGTCAAACCGGTTTCGATTGAGAAGGCGTTGAAAGACGAACCGCGCCTGCGCGAAGAGGCCCGCAATGAAGAGGTGGTGGATCGTCTGCTCACCTATGGCCAGCAAGTTGAAGGGTTGCTGCGGAACGCCTCGACCCACGCGGCGGGGGTGGTTATCGGAGATCGGCCGCTGGACGCGCTGGTGCCGCTCTATCAGGACCCGCGTTCGGATATGCCCGCAACCCAGTTCAACATGAAATGGGTGGAACAGGCGGGTCTGGTCAAATTCGACTTTCTGGGCCTGAAAACCCTGACCGTGATCCAGAACGCGATGGACATCATTTTCAAATCCGGTCGACCCCTACATGTCGCTGCGGATGGTACAGAGCTTTATGAACCGGCCGAGGGGGCCGAGAACCAGATCAACGCCATCCCGCTGGACGACGAGGCGACGTATAAGCTCTACTCGGCAGCCAAGACAGTAGCGGTTTTCCAGGTGGAATCCTCGGGCATGATGGATGCGCTCAAACGTATGAAACCCACCTGTATCGAAGACATTGTGGCGCTTGTGGCGCTGTATCGTCCCGGCCCGATGGAGAACATCCCGACCTATTGCGAGGTTAAGAACGGGCTGCGGAAGATTGAATCCGTGCATCCGCTGATCGATCACATCCTTGAGGAAACGCAGGGCATCATCGTTTATCAGGAACAGGTGATGCAGATCGCACAGGTGATGGCGGGGTACAGCCTTGGTGGCGCCGACCTGTTGCGCCGCGCGATGGGTAAGAAGATCAAAGAGGCGATGGACGCCGAACGCCCCAAATTCGAAAAGGGCGCGGGCGAGAATGGCGTGGACGCCAAGAAAGCCAGTGAGGTTTTTGACCTGCTGGAGAAGTTCGCCAACTACGGATTCAACAAATCCCACGCGGCGGCCTATGCGGTGGTGAGTTACCAGACCGGTTGGCTGAAGGCGAACCACCCGGTCGAGTTCATGGCGGGGGTCATGAACTGCGATATTCACCTGACCGACAAGCTGGCGATTTACTTCGAAGAGGTCCGCAAGGGACTAGAACTGCCCTATGTGCCGCCCTGCGTGAACCGCTCCCTAGCGACATTCGACGTGGTGAACGGAGAGCTGGTCTATGCGCTGGGCGCGCTGAAAAACGTAGGCGTTGAAGCAATGAATTTGGTGGTCGAGGGGCGCGACGGGAAACCCTTCGTTAACCTGTTCGACTTTGCCCGCCGGGTTGATCTGAAGAAGGTCGGCAAGCGCCCGCTTGAGATGTTGGCGCGGGCCGGGGCATTTGACGAGTTGGACAAGAACCGCCGTCGTGTGTTTGAAAGCCTTGATCCGCTGGTGCAGTATTCGGCAGCGATCCATGAACAGAAGAACTCGAACCAGGTGTCGTTGTTTGGTGAGGCTGGCGACGACCTGCCAGAGCCGCGTTTGTCGTCGACACCGGATTGGCTTCCTGCTGAACGCCTCAGCGAAGAATTCAAGGCCATCGGCTTCTATCTGTCGGGCCATCCGCTGGACGACTATATGCCCGCGCTAAAGCGTAGTGATGTAATGACACTAGAACAAGTGATAGAACGCTTGCGTAAAGATCGTTTGCGAATGGTAAAAATGGCCGGTGTTGTGGCCGGGCGACAGGAACGAAAATCGGCGAAAGGAAACCGGTTTGCCTTTGTCCAGCTTTCCGATCCGTCAGGAGCATATGAAGTTACGCTGTTTTCGGAGACGCTTGAGAAGTCCCGCCAGTTTCTAGAGAGCGGGTCGCAAGTAGTAATTACTGCCAAAGCGGAGATGGAAGCCGATCAGCTGAAGTTGCTTGTAAATTCTGTCGGACCGGTGGATTCTGTAGTGGCCGAGGCCGGGGCAACCGGCCTGCGTATTTTTCTGGATCAGCCGCAGGTGGTGCCGACCGTCGCAAAGGTTCTTGAGGACGCCGCGGGTGCAGCCAAGGGGTCGTCTAAAGGGCCAATCCAACTTTGCCTGCTAGATCCCGGCTTGCCTGGAGACGTGGAAATGGATTTGGGACAGGACTTCCCTATCAACCCTCAGATCAAGGGAGCGATAAAATCGCTGGACGGAGTGATGTCGGTCGAAGAAATCTGAACCTTCAAGGGTTTGTTGCCAGAATGACGGTGCGCAGTTAGGCTGAAATCAGACACTTTTTTGGTTCGGGTCATAGGAGGGCACTCAAATGACGATTGCACGAATTGGTTTTAAGTCTCTTACCTTGGCAGCTATCGCGTCGCTGGCAGTAGCCACGTCCGGTCTGGCGGATGACAAGGATGACAAGAAAAAAAAGAACACCATCGAGGGTGCGTTGATCGGTGCGGGTGTCGGAGCGCTTGTCGGCGATGGTAAGGGCGCAGCGATCGGTGGCGTGGCCGGTGCGATTATCGGACATAACTGGAAGTGATGATGATGCGGTTTCTTAGACTTAGACTGTCATTTTGCGCCGCAATCCTGGTCGCACCGTTTGTGGCGGTGGCCGATGAAGCGGCTGATCAAATGGTACAGGATGCCCTGCCCGTAATGCATTACACCTGTGCCTCGATCGCAGAAGAAGCGGATGGTGATGAAGAGTTTGTTGTTGCCGTTGTTGGAAAGATGACGGCACTTTCGCTTCATAATCGACAGATCAATATCGAAGACCATGCGACCTCGGACGAGGAAAAGGTCCAATTGCGCGAAGCTTTCATTGCCGCCTTGTCCGAAGGCTGTGCCGCAGACAAGAACGCTCTTTTGGGCGGGGTGGTCGATAACGCAGTGAAAACGGCGCTGGGGTTTTAGCCTTTAGTAATGCGGCGGGCGTTCGTCTCCGAACACGACCCCGCCGGATCCTTCCTGCGCCCGTTCAGCCTCGCGCTGCAACAGCATTTCGACACGCCGGGTCAGGCGGTCGATCTCGCCTTGTTGGCGGGTGACGACTGTGTTCAGCTCTTCGAGTGTGCGGGTCAGGTGGGCGATCTGTTCTTCCAGATGCTGCATGGGGGCCTCCTTCTTTGCCGGTCATAGCGGGCCTGCGAAGCCAAGGCCAGTAAAACCGCGCCTTGCCCCGATGCAGGCCATGGGATAGACCGCGCGCGGAACACTATACGCCCAAGGACGCCCCACATGGCCAAGCCCAAGAAACAGCCCCGCCCCAAGGCCGTAACGCCGAAAGGGTTCCGTGACTATTTCGGCGAGGAAGTCACGCAGCGCACCGAGATGCTGCGGACCATTGCGGGCGTCTATCATCGTTACGGATTTGACGCGTTGGAGAGCAGCGCGGTCGAAACCGTCGAGGCGCTGGGCAAATTCCTGCCCGACGTGGACCGCCCGAACGAAGGTGTCTTTGCCTGGCAGGAATTCGACGAAGGCGGAAACGGCGATTGGATGGCCCTGCGCTATGATCTGACCGCGCCTCTGGCCCGCGTCTACGCGCAGCACCGCAACGACCTGCCAACGCCCTATCGCCGCTATGCGATGGGCCCGGTCTGGCGCAATGAAAAGCCGGGGCCGGGGCGGTTTCGCCAGTTTTATCAGTGCGATGCGGACACGGTGGGAACAGCCTCGATGGCAGCGGATGCCGAGATTTGTGCGATGCTGTCGGACACTTTGGAGACGGTCGGCATCCCGCGCGGCGACTATCTGGTGCGGGTCAACAACCGTAAGGTTCTGAACGGCGTGCTTGAGGCGATGGGCCTTGGTGATGACTTAGCCGCCCGCGACAACGTTCTGCGCACCATCGACAAGTTCGACAAGGTGGGCGAGCACGGAGTGCGCGAACTATTGACCAAAGGTCGTCTGGATGCGTCTGGCGCCTTTATCGACGGCGTGGGCCTCAGCGACGACCAGGCCGAGCCGGTGCTTGCCTTCCTCACGTCCAAGGCTGCAGATACCGCGGGCACCTTGGCCAATCTGCGTGCAGCCGTCGGCGTCAGCCAGATCGGCGCGGATGGCATTACCGAACTGGAACAGATAGGAGCGCTGTTGGATGCGGGCGGTTACGGTTCCGACCGGATCGAGATCGATCCTTCGGTCGTGCGCGGTCTGGGCTATTATACCGGACCGGTTTACGAGGCAGAACTGACCTTCGAGATTTTTGACGAAAAAGGCCGCAAGCGGCAGTTCGGTTCGGTTTCGGGCGGCGGACGTTATGACGATCTCGTCAAGCGGTTTACCGGACAGGAAGTGCCGGCGACCGGTATCTCAATCGGGGTCGACCGCCTGCTGGCTGCCCTGCGTGAAAAGGGTCGGATCGCCGCGCGGGCGACAGGCCCCGTGGTGGTGACCGTCATGGATCGCGACCGGATGGCTGACTATCAGGCGATGGTGGCAGAACTGCGCAATGCAGGTATCCGGGCCGAGGTCTATCTGGGCAATCCCAAGAACTTCGGCAATCAGCTGAAATACGCGGATAAGCGAAACTCTCCGATTGCGGTGATCGAAGGCGGTGATGAAAAGGCCAATGGCATCGTGCAGATCAAGGACCTGATCCTGGGTGCCAAAATCGCCGAAAGTGCGACGCTGGAGGAATGGAAAGAACGCCCCAGCCAGTTCGAAGTGCCACGCGGTGACCTGATCTCCAAAGTGCGTGAAATTCTGGACAGTCAGGACTGAGCCATGGCCAACCGTTCCCAGATACAGGCCCGCGCCGCAATGATGCGTGTCCGGTTCGAAGCCGCAGGCGCGCAGGTCGTCGATACGCCCCTGCTGCAACCAGCTGAAACGCTGCTGGACCTATACGGAGAGGATATCCGCGCCCGCGCCTATGTAACCTCGGACGCTTTGCGCGGTGAACAGATGTTGCGTCCGGATTTCACGCTGCCCGTCGTGCAGATGCATATGAACGAGGGGGCGGAGCCCGCGCGGTATACCTACTCCGGCGAGGTGTTCCGCCGACAAGAGCACGATCCGGATCGGTCCAACGAATACGTTCAGGTCGGGTATGAGGTGTTCGACCGCAACGATCCGGCTGGGGCGGATGCCGAGGTGTTCTCGCTTTTTGCGTTGCAATTGCGGGGCTTGCCGTTACGCGCGGCGACAGGGGATATCGGTATCCTGACAGCAGCGGTTCAGGGATTGCGCACCACCGAAAGGCGCAAAGTGGCGCTGATGCGGCACCTCTGGCATCCGCGCCGGTTCCGCAATTTGCTGGATCGTTTCGCAGGGCGGAAACCCATGCCAGAAGGACGCGATGCCTTGCTGGATGCCGATGACCCTTTGGCCATTGATGTGCCGATGATCGGCAAGCGCCGCGCGTCCGAAATAGAGGCGCGGATCGAAGCCTTGCGCGAAGATCGTGACACACCGCCGATTTCCGACAGTGAACTGGCGGGGCTGGAAACGTTGCTGAACGTCCGCGAAACCATGCCCTTTGCGTTGGAACAACTGCGCGATGTGGCTGTTGACCTGCCGCAGATCACGCCTGCGCTGAACCGACTCGAAGCGCGGATCGCATCCCTGCAGGCGCGTGGTGTCGATGTTCAGCGGCTGGATTTCGAAGCCTCCTATGGCCGGACTTCGATGGAGTATTACGACGGGTTTGTCTTTGGCTTCTACGCCGAGGGTCGCCCCGATCTGCCACCCGTGGCCACTGGTGGACGCTATGATGCGCTGACGCGTCAACTGGGCAACGGTGCTGAAATCCCCGCCGTGGGTGGCGTGCTGCGCCCCGATCTGATGCTCGAGATTGAGGAGGGCGCGCAATGAGCCTGAAACTTGGCGTACCCTCCAAGGGCCGATTGATGGAGAAGACATTCTCGTGGTTTGACAAGCGCGGGATCACCTTGTCGCGCAGCGGTTCCGACCGGGAATACGCGGGTAAGGTCGAAGGCATCGACGGTGTCTCGCTGATTCTGCTGTCTGCCGGGGAAATCCCTCGTGAACTGGCCGCCGGGCGCATCCATATGGGCGTGACCGGGATCGACCTCGTGCAGGAAAAGCTGCCGCGCTGGGAACAGCAGGTCGAAGAAGTCTCTCAGCTTGGATTTGGTAAGGCTGATCTGATCATCGCCACTCCCGCCTGTTGGGTAGATGTAGACACGCTGGATGATCTGGATGCGGCGGCGGCTGCATTTCGTAAAGTGCATGGCCACCGTTTGAGGATAGCCACAAAATATCACCGTCTTGTGCGCGAGTTTCTGACAGATGCTGGCGTGGCCGACTATACGCTGGTCGACAGTCAGGGCGCGACCGAGGGGACGGTGATGAATGAAACCGCCGAGGCGATTGCCGACATCACTTCGACCGGCGAAACCTTGCGGGCGAACCACCTGAAAATCCTGTCGGACGGGTTGGTTCTGCAATCGCAGGCAACGCTGTGGCGCAGCCGGATGGCCAACTATAATGCCGCTGATAAGGCTGTTTTGTCCGAATTTTTGGATCGTCTGAATTGATTACAACACCCCGATTTCCGCTAAAGCGCGGTTCAAATCGTCAGGCAGAGCGTCGTCCTGTTCGCGTCCTTCTGGCAAGTCGGCAGGGGTGTCCTCGGGTTTGAGATAACGCCATCCCTGAAACGGACGTTTTAGGGCGGTCTGTGTGCGGTGCAGTTCAGGGTCCAGCACGATGGCGCAGCGTCGGATACCGTCTTCACCACGCACTTCGTCCAGACGCAGGATGCGCTGTCGGCACTGAATGACGCCCTTGATCACCCAATAGATCGATCCGCCATTCCGAATCTCGGCTTCGCGTTTGGGCCACATGCGGGTGACATGGCGCGGGCAGCCGTCCTCGTACAGCGGTTTGCGGCTGTCTTGCCACGCGATCAGCGAGTCGACGCTTTCTGATCCGACCGAGAGTTTTATGAGGTTTACGTAGTTATCCACAGCTTTCCCACAGAGTCGTCCCGAGGTATTGCTTGATATTGTAGCTCGGTATTCGCTTTCATCAAGGTCTTGTGGGTGCTAGGCTGTCTACCTCATTCAGCACAGGGAATCACCAATGAGCCGCTTTGCCGCCCCCATCGCCGAGCAGATCTGGGATATGAAATACCGTTTCAAAAAGGCGGATGGTACGCCCATCGACCAAACGGTCGAAGATAGCTGGCGACGCATCGCACGAGATCTGGCACGGGTCGAAAAGGATCCGGCGCATTGGGAAGAAAAGTTCTTTGAGGCGCTGGAAGATTTCAAATACCTGCCAGCTGGGCGCATTACAGCCGGCGCGGGTACAGCACGGCAGGTGACCTTGTTCAACTGTTTCGTGATGGGAACTGTGCCCGACAGCATGGGCGGTATTTTCGATATGCTGAAAGAGGCCGCACTGACCATGCAGCAGGGTGGGGGGATTGGATACGACTTCTCGACCATTCGCCCGCGCGGTGCAGATGTGCATGGGGTGGCGGCGGATGCCTCGGGGCCGCTGAGCTTTATGGATGTGTGGGACGCGATGTGCCGGACGATCATGTCGGCAGGCTCGCGCCGGGGCGCGATGATGGCGACCATGCGCTGTGACCACCCGGATATCGAACAGTTCATCACCGCCAAATCCGACCCGGCCCGCCTGCGCATGTTCAACATGTCTGTGCTGGTAACCGATCCCTTTATGGAGGCGGTCAAGGCGGACGGCCCGTGGGAGCTGGTCTTTGGCGACAAGGTCTATCACACCGTTCAGGCCCGTGATCTGTGGAACAAGATCATGCAGGCTACCTATGACTACGCCGAGCCCGGCGTGATCTTTATTAACCGGATCAACGCGGCCAACAACCTAAGCTATGTCGAGACTATCGCGGCAACCAACCCTTGCGGAGAACAGCCTCTGCCGCCCTATGGTGCTTGTCTGCTGGGCTCGATCAATCTGGCGCGATTGGTTGCAGAGCCATTCGAGGACGCTGCGCATCTGGACGAGGCTGCGTTGCAGGAACTGGTCGCCACTGCCGTCCGCATGATGGACAACGTGGTGGACGCGTCAAAGTTCCCGCTGGCCGAACAAGAGGCCGAAGCGCAGGATAAGCGCCGGATCGGGCTGGGCGTGACAGGTTTGGCCGATGCTTTGCTAATGCTGGGTTTGCGCTATGGCACAGACGAGGCGGCGCGTCAGACCGAGCGCTGGCTGCACGCGATCGCCCGCGCCGCTTATTTGGCGTCAGTGGACTTGGCGAAGGAGAAAGGGGCCTTCCCTCTGTTCGACGCCGAGAAATATCTGGCCAGTGGCACGATGCAGCAGATGGACGAGGACGTACGCGATGCGATCCGCGAGCATGGCATCCGTAATGCGTTGCTGACCTCGATTGCGCCGACCGGAACGATTTCACTTTATGCCGGGAACGTATCCTCGGGAATCGAACCTGTCTTTGCCTACGCCTACACGCGCAAGGTGTTACAGAAGGATGGTTCGCGCACCGAGGAAGAGGTGGTGGACTACGCCGTGCAGATGTGGCGCGACAAGTTTGGTGACAAGGAACTGCCGGACTATTTCGTCAACGCGCAAACGCTGTCTCCGTACGATCACGTCAGAATGCAGGCCGCGGCACAGAAATGGATCGACAGTTCGATCTCGAAGACGATCAACTGCCCTGAAGACATTAGCTTTGATGCGTTCAAGGACGTCTACATGCAGGCGTGGGATCAAGGGTGCAAGGGATGCACGACCTACCGCCCGAATGACGTGACCGGATCGGTTCTGACCGTATCGGAAAATGACGACAAGGCACCGGGTGAAAGTGCTGACGCTCCACATGAGGTCGATGGCGGAGAAGTCGTCTATATGTCCGAACCTCTGGACCGCCCGCAGGCGCTGGAAGGGTCGACTTATAAGTTGAAATGGCCAGACAGCGAGCACGCGATTTACCTGACCATTAACGATATCGTTATCGGGGGTCGCCGTCGCCCGTTCGAGGTGTTCATCAACTCGAAGAACATGGAGCACTACGCCTGGACATTGGCGTTGACGCGGATGATCTCGGCGGTGTTCCGGCGGGGTGGTGACGTGTCGTTTGTCGTCGAAGAGTTGAAGGCCGTGTTTGACCCGCGCGGCGGGGCCTGGGTGCAGGGCAAGTACATTCCTTCGATTCTGGCCGCGATCGGTGGTGTGATCGAGCAGCACATGGTTGCGATCGGGTTTCTGGAAGGCGAAGGCATGGGGTTAAAATCCGACCCACAGGCACAGGTGGTCAACATGGACGGCCCGCGCGGTAAGGCCTGCCCGTCTTGCGGCCAGTTCGACATGGTGATGATCGAAGGATGCATGACCTGCCGCAGTTGCGGCCATTCCAAGTGTGGATAAACTCGCATAGGTAGAGTTCTTTTTATGTGAAATCTCTTCTGGCGGGAAGTTCGGCCGCCAGAGGAAATTTTATTGAATCCTTAGCGCAACAATTTTGTTAACGTTGCATTAACGTCTCTTTTCCGCCTCATTTTGCATTGATAAGACTGGCCCAACGAGCAGTGAAGTGTTGAAGGT
Source organism: Ruegeria sp. BC1 (assembly GCF_056539305.1). NCBI lineage: Bacteria > Pseudomonadati > Pseudomonadota > Alphaproteobacteria > Rhodobacterales > Roseobacteraceae > Ruegeria > Ruegeria sp. BC1. The sequence goes on along the minus strand of NZ_JBQFUT010000002.1, from coordinate 381,302 downwards.
GCAGGCGGGTGTTATGAGAGCCGGACAAAACGGTCGTATTGCCATTTCGTGGGGTCAGACAGAAATCGATGGGCTTGAGGCTGCGCCTCTGTCCTTTCTGTGTATAGGGGCTGCTTGGTCCTGGCGGGGGCAAGCTCGGTATTTGGGTGAACCTGCCGAACAGATCTATGAAAAATCCGGGGGCGTACTGAGCAGCACTGCGACTGTGGAACGATCTGCAAGCGCACTAGGCCTGCCGGACGAATCGAGCGGTCGTATCGTTTTGACCAACGGCGCGCAGCAGTTCACGGCTTTCATGTTTTCACTAGTAGGAGAACCAGCCCCGATGCTGGTTTTCGAAGGTGAATGTCCCTCACGAGATCAGGACTTTTGGATCAGTGAAATCAAAGTGACCGAGCACCAGAGCGGCGAAGCTGTTCGGATGGATGACACGGTTGTTGCCTTTCCATCGCGACCGAAGCCACAGACGGGCAGGGATGTCACGGGCGGCAAGCCAGTGATTGCTGTAGGGCACAGAAGCGACTGAGTCGTAGATCGGGCCGGATCTGCTTTGGCAATTTTTCCAAGATTACGCTGTAAGCCATGTTGACTCTGACGGTTTCGCGGATATAAGCGCGGCTTCATTGGTGTTGGTGGCCCCCGCAAGGGGATGCCTGTCATGGGGGAAACCTCAAGAGGACAACGCCCTTCATAGTGGCCGTCAGGGCCTCGACCTTAAGAAGGAGATCAGCCGTGACCAAACGCACGTCTGCCAAGTACAAAATCGACCGCCGGATGGGCGAAAACATCTGGGGTCGTCCGAAATCCCCGATCAACCGTCGTGAATACGGCCCCGGCCAGCACGGTCAGCGCCGAAAGGGAAAACTGTCGGACTTCGGTCTGCAGCTGCGCGCCAAGCAGAAGCTGAAAGGCTACTATGGCGACCTGACCGAGAAGCAGTTCCGCCGCATCTACGCCGAAGCCGAGCGTGTCAAAGGCGACACCGGTGAAAACCTGATCGGTCTGCTGGAGCGCCGCCTGGACGCCGTCGTCTACCGCGCCAAGTTCGTACCGACCGTGTTTGCTGCACGTCAGTTCGTGAACCACGGCCACGTCAAAGTAAACGGCAAGCGGGTCAACATCCCCAGCTACCGTGTCAAAGAAGGCGACGTGATCGAAGTGCGTGACAAGTCCAAGCAGTTGGCTGTTGTTCTGGAAGCTGTTGCTCTGGCCGAGCGTGATGTGCCTGACTACATCGACGCCGACCATTCGAAACTGACTGCGACGTTCGTCCGCGCGCCGGGCCTGAGCGATGTACCTTACCCGGTCATGATGGAACCGAACCTGGTGGTTGAATTCTACGCGAAGAACTAATCTTCGCCGATATCGAATTCCGAAAGGCCGCGCGTTTGCGCGGTCTTTTTTGTTTCAGGGGCTCTGACCTATCGCGACATAATGGGATTCCCCGGGGATATGCTGGGCCAGATGAAGGACGGGTCAGATTGGCAATGGTCGCCCTTCGGCAATCGCTTCCATTGCGAAATATGAGGTCACGCTGTCCAGTTCGACCTTTTCGATCAGGCGCTGATAGACCTTGTCGTAAGAGGCCATATCCTCGGTCACGACCTTCAACTGATAGTCGTAGTCGCCACCAATCCGGTGAAAATCCACAACTTCGGGTATAGTCAGCACGTGACTGCGGAAGGCCTGCAACCATTCGGCTGAATGGTGGCGGGTGCGCAGCATGACAAAAACAACCAGGCTCAACCCAAGTTTTTCCCGCGCTATCTGTGCGGTCGAGCCGGTGATAACCCCATCTTCGTTCAGCGCCTTTAAGCGCCGCCAGCACGCATTCTGAGACAAGCCTACCCGGTCGGCCAGCTCGCGTTGGGATAAAGTGGCATCGGTTTGAAGCTCGCGAAGGATGCGTTTGTCGATTTGATCTAAATTTTTGCTCATTTCTGATCATATGACACAATAATTTCGATAACTACCAAAAGAATGGTGAAGTTTTCTCAAAAACTATCAATCATATTAGGAAGGCAATATGGAGCCTTTGACATGACCCTGTCCAAATTTCGCGCAGACATACAGTCCACCACTCGCAATTTCAGCCTGCGCGACGGGCTGATCGGAGAGAATGTTCTGATCCCGGGTCTGCACGGGGACGTTCCGCTGGTTTACGCGGATTACGTCGCTTCGGGCCGTGCGTTGCAGCAGGTTGAGGACTTTGTCACCGAACAGGTGCTGCCCTTCTATGCGAATAGCCATACCGAGGCCTCCTATTGCGGCTCGTACATGACGAGGCTGCGCCGCGAGGCGCGCGCAGAGATCGCCCGCATCGTTGGCGCACGGGGAGAGGACGCGGTAATCTTTACCGGGTCTGGTGCCACTGCGGGTCTCAACCGGCTGGTCAGTTTACTTGGTGTGGATGCGGCTGACCGGCCGGTTGTATTGATCGGACCATACGAGCATCACTCGAATATTCTTCCCTGGCGCGAAAGCAAAGCCGAGGTGATCGAAATTCCCGAAGCAGCCGAAGGCGGGGTCGACTTAACTGCGCTCGAAAAGGCTTTGGTCGATAATGCAAGTTCTGATCTGATTATTGGGTCGTTTTCGGCGGCATCGAACGTGACCGGTATTATCACTGATCCCGACCCAGTGACTCGGATGCTCAAGGCGCATGGGGCCGTGTCGGTTTGGGACTTTGCGGGTGGTGGGCCTTATTTGCCGATGGATATGGGGCCGGAAGATGCGCGCAAAGATGCTATTGTCGTTTCGCCCCATAAATTTCCCGGTGGGCCAGGCGCGTCGGGCGTGTTGATTGTCAATCAAAACGTCGTACAGCGGGCCTGCCCCAGCTGGCCCGGGGGGGGCACGGTCAGTTTTGTTTCGCCCTGGCGGCATGACTACAGCGAGGATCTGGCAACACGGGAAGAGGCCGGAACGCCCAATGTGATCGGTGATATCCGCGCCGCACTGGCCTTTATCGTTAAGGATGTCGTGGGCACCGATGAGATTGCAAGACGTGAGGCGCAATTTAATCGCATGGCGCTGGACGGCTGGGGTGACAATCCGAACCTGACTTTGCTGGGCGTGGATAATCCGCATCGTCTGCCGATCTACTCTTTCCTTGTGCGGGACAATTCCGGCAAGCCTGTACACCAGCAATTGTTCACGCGGATGCTCAGCGATGTTTATGGCATTCAGGCGCGGGGCGGCTGCGCCTGTGCTGGGCCATACGCGCATCGCTTGTTAGGGATCGACCGGGCGACATCAGATGAATTGCACGCGGCGCTGTCTGCAGGCGAAGAGATGAAGAAACCCGGTTGGGTGCGGCTGAACTTCTCGTATCTGATGAGCGAGGAAACGGTTCAGTTCATAATCGACAGCGTCAACGACCTGTCGCGCCGTACCGAGGAATTCGCGCCGCTTTACAACGCGGACCCGGCAACGGCTCGGTTCAAGGCGGCCTGATGGAATTGCCGCTTTTCTCAACCCGTTGAGACAGGTATGAGGGGCCCAATCAACGGAGCCCCTCATGACCAAGATCACCCCACAACCCGGCATAATGGACATCGCGCTGTATCAGGGCGGCCAGTCGCATGTGGCCGGGGTCGAGCAGGTGATCAAGTTGAGTTCCAACGAAAACCCGTTTGGCCCCAGCCCCAAGGCCGTCGAAGCCGTCCGTGAAAGCGCGGCTACCCTGCATCGCTATCCCAGCACCGACCACGCCAGCCTGCGCGCAGCAATTGGCGACCGGCACGGGCTGGACCCGGCGCGGCTCATCTGTGGTGTAGGCAGCGACGAGGTGCTGCAATTCATCGCTCAGGCGTATGCCGGGGTAGGAGATGAGGTCATCTATACCGAGCACGGGTTTTCCATGTACCCGATCATCGCCCGAATGGCCGGAGCGACCCCTGTGATGGTGTCCGAAAAAGACCGTCATGTGGACGTGGACAACATCCTTTCCGCTGTCACCGAGAAAACCCGGATCGTGTTTGTAACAAACCCCGGCAATCCGACCTCGACCATGATCTCTGACGCGGAACTGGCGCGTTTGGCCGAAGATTTGCCGAAGGCCTGCCTGATGGTGATCGACGGCGCCTATGCCGAGTTTGTGGCCGGGTTCGACGGGGGTGCATCTCTGGTGGATCGGTTCGAGAATGTGATTATGACGCGGACCTTTTCCAAGATTTACGGTCTTGGCGGCATGCGTGTTGGCTGGGGGTATGCGGCGCAGTCGATCATTGATGTGCTGAACCGGGTGCGCCAGCCGTTCAACCTGTCGCTGACTGCGTTGGCCGCGGCTGAGGCAGCGGTGAAGGATGAGGATTATCTGACCTTCTGCCATTCCGAAAACGCGCGTTTGCGGGTTTGGCTGTCCGGGGAACTGGACAAGATCGGTGTGCCGTCAGACGCGTCCTGCACTAATTTCATCCTTGCGCGTTTTGCCGATCAGGCCGAGGCCGAGGCATGTGACGATTACCTCAAAACGCAGGGTTTGATCGTCCGCCGTGTTGCGGGGTACAACCTGCCGAACGCACTGCGGATCACCGTGGGCGATGAAGAGGCCTGCCGCCGTGTTGTCGCGGCCATTACCGCGTTCAAAGGGGGCGCCGCATGAGCCAGATTTACGACCGTGTGGCCCTGATCGGACTGGGCCTGATTGCATCTTCGATGTTCTGGGCTATCAAACGCGCTGGACTTGCAGGTGAGGTCACCGGCTATGCCCGGTCTGAAGCCACGCGCGACACCGCCAAACGTATCGGTCTGTGCGACCGGGTTTGCGACAGTGCACAAGAGGCGGTCGAAGGGGCCGATCTGATCGTGCTCTGTGTGCCAGTTGGGGCAATGGGTGCGGTGGCACAGGATATGGCTCCGGTTCTGAAGCCCGGGGCCACTGTGACGGATGTTGGTTCGGTCAAGCGGCACGTGATTCAGGCCGTGTCTCCGCATATTCCCGAGGGTGTGCATTTCATCCCCGCGCACCCGTTGGCCGGGACCGAACATTCCGGGCCGGAAGCCGGTTTTGCCGAGCTGTTCGACAACCGCTGGTGCCTGCTGGTGCCGGTCGACGGATCCGACCCTGATGCGATCGCCCGCTTGCGTGCATTGTGGGAAGGCATGGGCTCGAATGTGGATGAGATGGACGCGGATCACCATGATCTGGTTCTGGCTGTGACCTCGCACGCGCCGCACTTGATCGCCTATACAATGGTGGGTGTGGCCGATGATCTGCGCCGTGTGACCGATACCGAGGTCATTAAATACTCGGCCGCCGGGTTCCGGGATTTCACGCGGATCGCAGCATCGGATCCGACCATGTGGCGCGACGTGTTCCTGACCAACAAGGATGCGACACTGGAAATTCTGGGGCGTTTTACCGAAGAGCTTTTTGCCTTACAACGGGCCATCCGCACCGGCGATGGAGAACATCTGTTTGATTATTTCACCCGCACGCGCGCGATCCGGCGGGGGATTATCGATGCCGGGCAAGATACGGACGCGCCTGATTTCGGACGGGGGGCAACAAAGCCATGACACGTGTTTGGACGGGCTTGCTGATTGGAATGTTGGCCACAAGCGCCAGTCTCTCCAACGCTGCCCCTCCTGACCGTTCATTGTTCCCTGCGGTTCGCCCGTCAACGGCACCCGTTCTGGCCTTCGCCAGTCCGGTCCCTGATGCGAAAATTCGCCCCGAACCGCGCCCGGCTTCGGCTCAGGTTCGGGCCGTGGCCGCGCGGCCGTCAGATTTGCCTTTATTGGGGCCGGACACGTCGCTGATGCCCTACTTGCGCCCCAAGGCGCTGGAGCAGGAGGCGCTGTTCAAAAAACGCAAGCTGCGTAAAACTTCGGTGTGTGGTGATATTGCGATTCAGGGCAAGCCTGTGGGTCAGGTGCCCGGCAAGATCAAGGCCTGCGGTATCAAGGACGCGGTCCAGATCACCTCGGTTTCAGGCGTCGGACTGAGCCGACCCTCAACGATGGACTGTGGCACCGCGATTGCGCTGAACACATGGGTCGACAAAACCGTCAAACCAACCTTCAAACGGCGTGGTCCGGTGGTCGAGCTGCAGGTCGCGGCGCATTATGCTTGCCGAACCCGGAACAACCGCAAAGGCGCAAGGATATCAGAGCACGGCAAAGGCCGGGCGATCGATATCTCGGGCTTCAAGATGGCGGACGGAGAGGTCGTGTCAGTCCTGAAAGGCTGGCGCAAGAACCCGTCGCAGAAACAGTTGATCAAGGTCTGGCGCGGGGCTTGTGGCCCGTTTGGCACGGTTTTGGGGCCAAATGCGGACCGATATCACCGTGATCATTTCCATCTGGACACGGCCCGCCACCGCAGCGGTTCCTACTGCCGCTAACGCAGGATCAAGCGCGGCGCGGGTCCAAGGGGCAGGGGGCCCAAGGCAACTACGCCATCGCGAAAATTCAGTTGCATATCCAGCGCGTTGGGGTTGCCGCCCAGGCCGGCCATGAAATTCAGTGCGCGTGTGACCGGATCAACGGCCTGATCGGGCAGTGCACCTGCCGCGTTCGCCATGGCAATCATGTCCCGCCAGTTCTCGGCTTTGATGGCAATTTCACCCGTCGGAATGCCTTGCGGGTCCACGTCCAGGTCTCCGGTGGCGAACAGCCGAAGTTCGCCCCATTTCATCTCGGCAAGGCGCAAATCTATCTTTACTGGCTGCGGTCTGCTTTGTTCCAGAGCGGACCGATCCCAGGCCTTGTCGAACGTCGCGGTCATATCCAGTTCGAGCGTCTCAAACGATTGCGGCAACGTAGTGGCCGAACGCATCAGGGTTCTCAGATCGTCTCCGGGGGTGAACCCATCCATTCGGGCGCTGATCACATAGGCTTCCGGCGTGTCGGTCTGCTCCATCACCAGCGCCAGTGTGTCACCGCCAGCCAGCGCTTCGGCGTCATCCGTGATTGACCACGGCCCGGCGGTCAGCGCCATCTTTTCAAGGGCCAGAGCCACGCCGGGCTTCAGCTGCAGTTCTGCCTGTAATTCGCGGGCCTCAATAGTCGCGGTCTGATCGAAATACGACAATCGCTGTGGTGTGTCGGCAAAGCGCAAAACCTGACGTCCGGGCCAGATCGCGGGGCTTTGGAATTCAATCCAGTCGGCGCTCCAGGCGGTGCCGTTTACGGGATCGGCCAGTGCAGGACTGTTCAGGCGTGTAATATGGTGAAACGGATATCCGGCTGTTTCGAAATCTGAAAAGTCAGCCTGCCAGCCCCTTTCCTGTTGCGCATCGAACCAGGTGGTGATGCCGTTGCGCAGCCCATATCCGGCGATGAACCAGTAGGCGCTCCATGCAACAATGATGAAAATGATAACCCGCACCAGACCGCGCATGTCATATGGCCCTTTTTCCCACCTCGGATTTGATGTTTATAGACGCAAACGGGCAAGGACCAGTGCTATGACGATGTGGGTTTTCGGATATGGATCATTGCTGTGGAATCCGGGCTTTCCGGTAGCGCGCAGTGAACGCGCCACATTGCACGGGTACGCGCGGTCATTCTGCATGAGTTCGATCCACCATCGCGGCACAGAGGAACATCCCGGTCTGGTTCTGGCGCTGGACGAACAGGCAGATGCCAATTGCAAAGGTTTGGCCTTGGCGGTTGAGGCCGGACACGAAGAGCGCACATTGCATGAACTGCGTGAGCGCGAGCTGATTTCCTCGGCCTACATCGAGAAAATGCTGGATGTGGACTTGGACAGCGGCGAAGTGGTGAATGCCGTGACCTATGTGATCGACGCCGACCACGTGCAGTACTGCGGTGGAATGCCGTTGGAGCAGCAGGCGCAGATCATCGCCCACGCGGTTGGCGGGCGCGGACCCAATACCGAATACCTGTATAATACGGCGGAACATCTGACTGAGATCGGCCTGCACGACCCCGATCTTGAGTGGTTAGCGCAACGGGTTCGTGGCATCACCGCATAAACACTTGGCGTCAACGGCGGATTTTCGCTAGATTCGCCGCAGAGCAGGGCAAAATCGGGAACCACGCGCATGGCGCAGGCACATCAGGGCGCGAGACCGCATTTCTCGCAACCCATTCGTCAGATCGTCACCATGCTTGTTGCGATCGCTTTGGCCGGGTTCGGGATATTTATGGCACTGCCCTATGTATTGCCGGTCTTTTACGCCAACCCCTACTTAAACGGCTTTATCCTGCTGGTCTTTGTGATCGGCGTCTTTGCCTGTTTCTATCAGGTCACGCAGCTGATCGGCTCAGTTCGCTGGATCGAGGCTTTTGTTGGCGGTGTCGTACACGAAGACGCGCGCACGCCGCAGCTGCTGGCACCGCTTGCCTCCCTGTTGCGCGAAAGGGGCGCGCGGTCACAGATCAGCTCGACCTCGACCCGATCCATTTTGGATTCGGTTGCTGAACGCGTTGAGGAAGAACGCGAGATCACGCGGTACATCACGAACGTTCTGATCTATCTGGGTCTTTTGGGTACGTTCTTTGGTCTGGCTACGACGGTCCCTGCCATTGTCGACACGATCCGCAGCCTCAACCCACAAGAAGGTGAAGAGGGGCTGGCCGTGTTCAACCGCCTGATGGTCGGGCTGGAATCCCAGTTGCAGGGCATGGGCGTGGCGTTTGGATCGTCACTGCTGGGTCTGGCAGGGTCGCTGATTGTAGGTCTTCTGGAGGTGTTCGCGGGCCACGGTCAGAACAGGTTTTATCGCGAGCTGGAGGAATGGTTGTCTTCGATCACCCGCGTCGGTTTTGCGGCAAGCGATGAAGGCGGTGCGGAACTTGCGGTGCTGACACCGGTTCTCGATGCCATGTCGGAGCAGATGAACGCGCTGCAGGATTTGTTCTCGGCGCAGGAGGCTGACCGGGCGGCGGTTTCGTCCAGATTGGGCCAATTGGCGGATTCGATTGGCGAAATGAACGCGCGACAAGCCAATTCCGATGGGGTGACTGCGGCCTTGGAAAAGGTGGCAATGGGTCAGGACGCATTGCTGGACCAGCTTCGCGAACAAGGCACAGGCGAAGGGATCGATGCCGAAAGCCGGATGCGCCTGCGCTCGATGGACGTGCAATTGCTGCGCATCCTCGAAGAAATATCGGCTGGCCGGCAAGAAAGCATGAGCGAGCTGCGCAAGGATATCGAATTGCTTGTCAAAGCTCTGACTCTGCCCCGAGGCGCAGTGCGAACCGCTCCGGAAGGAGAGTAAGCCATGGCGCTCTCCCGTCGCACAGGTCAGCGGTTCCAGGGCTCTGTCTGGCCCGGATTCGTAGATGCGATGACCGGGCTGCTGATGGTGCTGACCTTTGTGTTGACCATCTTCATGGTGGTGCAGTTCGTGCTACGTGAAACCATTTCGGGGCAGGAGGATGAACTGACCGCCCTGTCCGACGAGATCGCCGCGTTGGCTGGCGCGCTGGGACTGGAAGAGCGAGAGAACAGCCGCTTGCAAGCCCGGTTGGGGGTGCTGAACTCCACGCTGACGCAGGTTGAAACCGAACTGGTACAGGCGCAGATTCAACTCACCGATTTCGAAGCTCAGGTTGCAGCTATGCTGGTTGATCAGGACCGCGCGCAAGGTGAGATCGAAACGCTTCAGACCCAACGGGATGAGTTGTTGGATGAGCAGAGCGCCCTGAACCTCGCTCTTGCGCAAAGCCGCGCCGAAATCGATGCGCAGACCGAAGCCGCCCGCCTGGCTGCTGCCCAACGCGAAGCACTGGAGGCCCTGGTCACCGATCTTGAGCAAAGTGACGCCGCACAAACCACTCGTATTTCGGAGCTTGAAGAGGAGTTGAGCGCTGAAGAGGCCGCCAAGCTGGCCGAGGCTGCCGCAGCCGAGAACCTTCGTAACCGCTTGCAAGATGCGGACGCCGAACTGACGGCAATGACATTGGCGCTGGAAGCGCAGCGGAAAGAGGCTGAAGAGACGCTGACCCTTTTGGCGGCTGCGCAGGCCGCCAAAGTAGAGTTGGAACGGCAGTTTGGGGAATTGAAACCCGAAGAATTGAAAGCCCGGCTTGAGACCGCGTTGGCGGCCCAAACTGAAGCTCAGGCCGAGGCGCTTGAACAGCGGACGCTGGCCGACGAACGTGCCGCCCTTTTGGCAGTGGCGCGCGATGCGCTGTCGGGCGAACAGGCCATCTCGGAAAAGGCGCAACGCGAAACGGCTTTGCTGAACCAACAAATGGCCGCTTTACGAGAACAGCTGGGTGGATTGCAGGCCCTGCTTGATGACTATGAAGAACGCAATGCTGCCGCCGATATCCGTATTCAGACACTGGGTCAGGACCTGAACGCGGCTCTGGCCCGGGCCGCCTCTGAAGAACGCCGCCGCCGCCTTTTGGAAGAGGCCGAACGCGCGAGGCTGGAGGTCGAAGCCGAGGCGCTGTCGGGCCAGAATGAGGAACTACAGCGCTACCGGTCTGAATTCTTCGGTCGCCTGCGAGATGTGCTGGGGGACCAGGAGGGCGTCCGGATTGAAGGCGACCGCTTTGTATTCTCGTCCGAGGTTCTGTTCGATACAGGCTCTGCGATTCTTTCCGGTGCAGGCCGGGAAGAGGTCGCCAAGGTGGCCAACATTCTGCGCAGCGTAGCGGCAGAGATCCCCGAGGGTCTGAACTGGGTAATCCGGGTCGACGGCCACACGGACGACGTACCTTTGGCCGGGGCAGGGCGCTATCGCGACAACTGGGAACTTAGCCAGGGCCGGGCTTTGTCGGTCGTTCGCTACATGGTCGATGCGCTGGGTATTCCACCAAACCGGCTGGCTGCCAATGGGTTTGGTGAATTCCAACCCGTCAATCCGGCGAACACACCAGAAGCCCGCGCTCAGAACCGTCGGATCGAGTTGAAATTGACAGAGCGGTGAGCACCCTGATTGGGCGTTTTGCTATGCGGTCGAAAACAGGACCGATGAGCGCCGGTTAACGGCGTGCCCGGGGTGGACGGCAAGAAATTCGCTTCTATATCTGTGCCATAGGTTGAGCAGGTACAGAAATTGAACGAAATAGCAGCAGAACTGCGAGGCGCGGTCGAAAAGGCTCTGCGTGCGCCCTACCGACGAATAACACCGTGCCTAACCTTGCGAGGAACACGGTTGTGGCTGAAACGCGTTGAACGATCCTCACCCCTGCTTTGGGTGGTAAAGGGAACTCCGAAAAAAGCGTTCAACCGTGACCGGCGTTCACATCGTTTTCTATGGAACAGCGGTGCACCCGTCCCGGAAATTGTTTCCGAAGGTTCGGATTACATCGTTATTAAAGATGCGGGGGCCAGTCTGACTAACATCTGTGCATGTTCTTCTTTGACGGTCCAGGAAAAAGCAAAGGTATGTCGCGCGGCGGGCCAAACGTTGGCGCGCTTGCATTCTGCCGATGTGACCCACGGTCGCCCGGCTTTTCGGGACATGTGCTGGGACGGAAAGCAAATTCGGTTCATTGATTTCGAGTATTTCGTACATACCAGGGCTGGGTGGCTTCGCAAAGTCAGGGACGTTGGTATCGCGCTAGTGTCGGCTTTGTGTCAGGGGATCAACGGGCCGCGATATGCGCATGCCCTTTTGTCTGCTTACCGGGCAACTCAGTATCGCCGGTCAGAATATCCTATCAACCCGTTTCCGCAGCGCACCGAATAACTAAAAAACCCGCCACAGAGGGCGGGTTTCTTTCTTGTCGCGGATGCGATCAATCAGCGGTCAGTAACGGAGGCTTGTCTCCCGGAATACGCGGCTGATCGGGACCGAGGATTTCCAGGTTCAGTTCGCCCTTCTTAACCGAGACGCGAACCACACCACCCTTAGCCAGTTTTCCGAACAGAAGCTCTTCAGCCAGCGGCTTCTTGATGTGCTCTTGAATGACGCGGCCCAGCGGACGCGCACCCATCTTGTCGTCATAGCCCTTGTCAGCCAGCCATTCGGCGGCCTTGGGTGTCAGATCGATGCTCACGCCGCGGTCCAGAAGCTGCGCTTCAAGTTGCAGCACGAACTTCTCGACCACCTGCAAGATGACCTCTTTCGGCAGTGGTGCGAATGAAATCACCGCGTCCAGACGGTTGCGGAATTCCGGTGTGAACATGCGTTCGATCGCGGCGGTGTCTTCGCCTTCGCGACGGTCACGGGCAAAGCCGATGGCGGCTTTGGCCTGTTCCTGCGCACCCGCGTTCGAGGTCATGATAAGCACCACATTGCGGAAGTTCACCGTGCGGCCGTTGTGATCGGTCAGCTCACCGTGGTCCATCACCTGAAGCAGGATGTTGAACACGTCAGGATGGGCTTTTTCGATCTCATCCAGCAGCAACACGCAATGCGGATGCTGGTCGACGCCGTCGGTCAACAGACCACCCTGGTCGAACCCGACGTAACCCGGAGGCGCGCCGATCAAGCGGGAAACCGCGTGTTTCTCCATGTATTCCGACATGTCGAACCGCAATAATTCAACACCCAGCGTATCCGCCAGTTGTTTTGCTACTTCGGTCTTACCCACGCCGGTCGGACCAGCGAACAGGTAGTTGCCGATTGGCTTTTCGGGCTCACGCAGACCGGCGCGTGCCAGTTTGATCGCGCTGGACAGCGCGTCGATGGCTTCGTCCTGTCCGAACACCACCCGTTTAAGCGAGGCTTCGAGGTCTTTCAGGACCTCGGCATCGTCCTTGGTGACATTCTTGGGCGGAATACGCGCGATTTTGGCTACGACAGCTTCGATCTCTTTCACGCCGATGGTTTTGCGGCGTTTGCTTTCCGCGACCAGATGCTGCGCTGCACCAGCCTCGTCGATTACGTCAATTGCCTTATCGGGAAGTTTGCGATCGTTGATATAGCGTGCCGACAACTCCACCGCGGTTTTGATTGCATCTGCGGTGTATTTGATATCGTGATGCTTTTCGAAATAGGGTTTCAGACCGCGCAGAATTTTCACGCTGTCTTCGACCGAAGGCTCGTTCACGTCGATTTTCTGGAACCGGCGGCTCAGCGCGCGGTCCTTTTCGAAATGCTGACGGAATTCCTTGTAAGTGGTCGAACCCATGGTGCGCAGTTTGCCGCCCTGCAACGCAGGCTTTAGCAGGTTAGACGCGTCCATCGCACCACCCGAAGTGGCGCCGGCGCCGATCACGGTGTGGATCTCGTCGATGAACAGAACGGCGTCAGGGTGATCTTCCAATTCGGTCACAACGGCCTTGAGCCGTTCTTCGAAATCGCCGCGATAACGGGTGCCTGCCAACAGTGCGCCCATGTCCAGCGAATAGATTGTGGTCTCTGACAGAACCTCGGGTGCTTCGCCCTGTACGATCTTATAGGCCAGACCTTCGGCAATGGCGGTTTTACCCACGCCTGGATCGCCCACCAACAGCGGGTTGTTCTTGCGGCGGCGGCACAGGACCTGAATGCAACGCTCAACCTCGTCGGCGCGGCCGATCAGGGGATCGACGTCGCCTGCGCGAGACTTGGCGTTAAGATCAATGCAGTATTTCCCAAGCGCGCTTTCTTTTTGCTCGCCTTCGCTGGCGTTGGATTGAACTTCTTCCTCGACCTGATCCGCGCCAGAGACCGAGCGGTTCTCGCCGTAGGCGGGGTCCTTGGCAACGCCATGCGCGATGAAATTGACCGCGTCATAGCGGGTCATGTCCTGTTCCTGCAGGAAATAGGCAGCGTTGCTTTCGCGTTCCGCGAAGATGGCAACCAACACATTGGCACCGGTCACTTCGGTCCGGCCCGAGCTTTGGACGTGGATCGCGGCGCGCTGGATCACGCGCTGGAATGCCGCCGTGGGCACCGCTTCGGACCCGTCTATATCGGTGACAAGGTTTGACAAGTCTTCGTCGATGAATTCGACCAGAGTATTGCGCAACTCGTCCAGATCGACACTGCAGGCCTTCATGACGCGAATGGCATCGGGTTCTTCCAGCAGCGCCAGCAGCAGATGCTCTAGCGTTGCGAATTCATGGCGCCGTTCATTCGCAGCTGCCAGGGCCGCGTGAATGGCTTGTTCTAATGTGCTCGAGAATGAAGGCACGCGGGTGCTCCTCTGTCTTGGGTCGAAGGGGCAGGATGTGGCCCCGGTTCAACCATGTCCTCATACTATTAGAGTTTGGTTGATCGTGGCCCGGCTTCAAGGGTTTTCTTTCACTTGACAGTCACATTTAACGTGACCGTTGCCGTGAAGAGAGCGAAATAAGCTCTAAAAACGGTCTTTTCTAGCCCTGATCTCGGCAAAAACCTCCGCAGGGTCGGCATTTTCCATACCTAAATTCGCTTTAATCGAAGGGTCAGCAGCGCGCAGGAACGGGTTCGTGGCCTTTTCCAGCGCCAAAGTTGATGGAACCGTGGGCTTTCCGGCGGCACGAGCGCGGTCGGTATCGACAATGCGTTGTTGCAGTGCGGCATTGTTCGGATCAACGGTTATGGCAAATTTACCGTTGGCTTGTGTATATTCATGGCCTGAGCAGACAATTGTTTCGTCTGGCAGCGCGGCCAGCTTGCTGAGAGAGGCCCACATCTGCGGCGCAGTTCCCTCGAACAGGCGGCCGCATCCCAGTGCCATCAGACTGTCTGCGGTGAAAACCACTCCGCTTACCGGCATGTAAAACGCGATATGGCCTACGGTGTGACCTGAAACATCTAACACCTCGACCTGTTCACCTCCGATATCGAAACGATCTCCTTCCCTTACCTGTTGATCCAGAGGGGGCAGGCGGTATGCATCTGCTGCGGCGCCGATGACTTTGGCCGGTTGTTTTTCAAGGATTCCGGGTAAACCGTCGACATGATCCCAATGATGATGAGTTAACAGGACATGAGAAAGGGTCCAGCCATGAGCGTCCAACTCGGCCAGAATCGGGCCGGCCTCGGGCGCATCGATCAGCGCGGTCTGGCCACTGGCCGCATCATGCGCCAGAAAGGCGTAGTTATCGCTGAGACATGGGATGGTTACGATCTCAAGAGGCATGGCCTTTTGCCCTTTCGTTGCTAGACTGCGCCCAGCTAAGCCGATTGACCGGGTGTCCGCAATGCATCTTGATGTGCAGGATCTGAGGAACTTCTATTACCGCAGCACGCTGGGACGTGCGGCGCAGGCGGCAATACGAGGTCGACTGATCGAATTGTGGCCCGAGGCCAAAGGTCAAACTGTAGCTGGGTTCGGGTTTGCCGTACCGTTGCTGCGCCCCTATCTGGCGGACGCAAGGCGTGTGATCGGATTGATGCCGGGTCCGCAGGGGGTGATGCCGTGGCCTGCAGGAATGCCCAATGTTTCGGTCCTGACAGAAGAAACACTCTGGCCCATCGAAACCGGGCATGTAGACAAGCTGGTGGTAATGCATGGGCTGGAAACTTCCAGCCGCCCCAGTGAGCTGTTGAATGAATGCTGGCGGGTATTGGGGCCGGGCGGACGAGCCTTGTTCGTAGTTCCTAACCGGGCTGGATTGTGGTCCCGAACAGACCGAACACCTTTCGGGTTTGGTCGACCCTATTCGGCGTCCCAGTTGGAAAGTCAGCTAAAGGCGCATCACTTTATCCCCGAGAATCATTGTTCCGCGCTGTATCTGCCACCGTCCTTTCGGCGGTTTTGGTTAAAGTCGGGCAGTCTGATCGAGAAAACCGGACAGCGTGTTCCAACGGTCATGGCGGGCGGCGTGTTGATGGTTGAGGTTACCAAACATATCCGGCCGCCCAGCGGAAGAGTCACCAAAGACGCCGAGCGCCGTCCGATCAAGGCGCTGGATGGTCTTTTAAAGCCAGCGTAGGTTTTGTGCCATTTTGAGCCATGTCAAAGCGCAAAACTGCATAAATTTGATCAAAGGAATCGCAAAAACCTACACTTTCGTAACATTTTTACGGCCCTTTCCCCGGATAAAAGGGTCGCACCCTATGTAAGTTATTGAAATAAAACATTTTGTGGATAAACGGCAGACCACTATAATATATTGCTAGCTGAGGTTGGCTCTGCTACATCCCCGGTGATTTTGATCCCCGCCCTTTCTGGACGGGGTTTCCTCACGCCCCGCGTAGCGGCCGCTACATCTTCGGGGCCTCAAGTATCGGAAGGGTGGACGTGTCCGAACCAGCTTCGATTTCCACTGGCATTGCTGAACGCTATGCCACCGCGATCTTTGAGATCGCCAAAGAGAATAATGACCTTGCAGGTCTGGAAACCGGCATCAACGATCTGGCAGCAGCTTTGGGCGCAAGCGCCGACTTGCGCGACCTGATCGCCTCGCCGCTGGTTTCACGCTCCGAACAGGAAGCAGCGATTACCGCGATTGCCGACAAAATGGGTCTGCATACCATCCTGCGCAACACGCTGGGCCTGATGGCTGAGAAACGCCGCCTGTTTGTCATACCGCAACTGATTCAGGTCCTGCGCGATATGCTGGCGGATGAGCGCGGTGAAGTGACTGCGGATGTTGCGTCGGCCAAGGCGCTGACCAAGACTCAGATGGAAAAACTGTCCAAGACGCTGTCCGAGCGTGTGGGCAAGACCGTGACAATCAATGCGACCGTGGATGAAAGCCTCATCGGCGGTCTTGTCGTTAAAGTGGGTTCGAAGATGATCGATAGCTCGATCCGTTCGAAGCTGAACTCCCTACAGAATGCAATGAAAGAGGTCGGATAAATGGGAATCCAAGCTGCAGAGATTTCTGCAATCCTGAAGGACCAGATCAAGAATTTTGGTCAGGAAGCCGAAGTGGCCGAAATCGGTCGCGTGCTGAGCGTCGGTGACGGGATTGCCCGTGTATACGGCCTGGACAATGTGCAAGCGGGTGAAATGGTCGAATTCCCCGGTGGCATCATGGGCATGGCCCTGAACCTGGAAAGCGACAACGTGGGTGTTGTTATCTTCGGTTCTGACCGTGACATCAAAGAAGGTGACACCGTCAAGCGCACCAACTCGATCGTGGACGTTCCAATCGGTGACGAACTGCTGGGCCGCGTTGTTGACGGTCTGGGCAACCCGATTGATGGCAAAGGCCCCATCAACGCAACCAAGCGTGGCGTTGCAGACGTCAAAGCCCCCGGCATTATCCCGCGTAAATCGGTGCACGAGCCGATGGCAACCGGTCTGAAATCGGTTGACGCGATGATCCCGATCGGCCGCGGCCAGCGGGAACTGATCATTGGTGACCGCCAGACCGGTAAAACTGCTGTGGCTCTGGACACCATCCTGAACCAGAAAACCTACAACGATGCGGCAGGCGACGACGAGTCGAAGAAACTGTACTGCATCTATGTTGCGGTTGGTCAAAAGCGTTCGACCGTTGCGCAGTTGGTGAAGAAGCTGGAAGAATCCGGCGCGATTGAATACTCGATCGTTGTGGCTGCGACCGCGTCCGACCCGGCGCCGATGCAGTTCCTGGCACCTTACGCCGCAACCGCGATGGCTGAATTCTTCCGTGACAACGGCCGCCACGCTCTGATCATCTATGATGACCTGTCGAAACAGGCTGTGTCCTATCGTCAGATGTCGCTGTTGCTGCGCCGCCCGCCTGGACGTGAAGCTTATCCGGGTGACGTTTTCTATCTCCACTCGCGCCTGCTGGAACGTTCGGCGAAGCTGAACGAAGACTTCGGTGCCGGTTCGCTGACCGCTCTGCCGGTCATCGAAACCCAGGGTGGTGACGTTTCGGCGTTTATTCCGACCAACGTGATCTCGATCACCGACGGTCAGATCTTCCTCGAAACCGAGCTGTTCTACCAAGGCATTCGTCCTGCTGTGAACACAGGTCTGTCGGTTTCGCGTGTGGGCTCGTCCGCCCAGACCAACGCGATGAAATCGGTCGCCGGTCCGGTTAAGCTGGAACTGGCTCAGTACCGTGAAATGGCTGCGTTTGCGCAGTTCGGCTCCGACCTTGACGCCGCAACCCAGCAGCTGCTGAACCGTGGTGCACGTCTGACCGAGCTGATGAAACAGCCGCAATACTCGCCGCTGACCAACGCGGAAATCGTCTGCGTCATCTTCGCTGGTACCAACGGTTACCTCGACAAGATCGCCGTTTCCGATGTTGGCCGCTATGAGGCCGGTCTGCTGTCGCACCTGCGCGGCAAGCACGCCGATCTGCTTCAGTGGCTCACCGACGAAGATCCGAAGATCAAAGGTGAAGCGTCCGACAAGATCAAGGCAGCGATCGACGAATACGCCGCAACCTTCGCTTGATAGGAGGTTCCGATGCCTAGTCTGAAGGACCTTAAAAACAGGATCGAGTCGGTCAAGTCGACCCGCAAGATCACCAAGGCCATGCAGATGGTCGCGGCTGCAAAACTGCGCCGCGCCCAGGAATCTGCCGAAGCCTCGCGCCCCTATGCCGAGCGGTTCAATGCCGTGATGGCGGGGCTGGCGGCGTCGGTCGGGGGCAGCGACAGCGCCCCCAAGCTGCTCCGTGGTACGGGCAGTGATGATGTCCATCTGCTGGTTGTTATGACGGCTGAACGCGGCCTGTGCGGCGGTTTCAACGCGAACATCGCCAAACTGGCTCGCCAAAAGGCGGACGAGCTGCGCGCCAAAGGCAAGACGGTCAAAGTTCTGACCGTTGGCAAAAAAGGCCGTGACGCGCTCAAGCGTGATTTCAGCGATCTGTTCGTAGGACATATCGACCTGAGCGAGGTCAAGCGTATTGGATATTCCAATGCGCAGGACATCGCCAAGGACATCCTGTCCCGTTTTGACGGGGCTGAGTTCGATGTTGCCACGATCTTCTACTCGAAGTTCGTAAACGTCGTGACCCAGATCCCGACGGCACAGCAGATCATCCCTGCCTCGTTCGAAGACGAAGCGACGGGTGACGACAGCGGTGCCGTATTCGACTACGAGCCCAGCGAAGAGGCCATTCTGGCCGATCTGCTGCCTAAGGGGGTTGCGACCGCGATCTTCTCGGCTCTGCTCGAAAACGGAGCCTCGGAACAGGGTGCACGGATGTCCGCAATGGACAACGCAACACGTAACGCGGGTGAGATGATCGACAAGCTGACGATCCAGTTCAACCGCTCGCGTCAGGCCGTGATCACCAACGAGCTGATTGAAATTATTTCCGGCGCCGAAGCGCTGTAGAGACAAACCGGAGACGAAACATGGCGAATGCAAAAGGCAAAGTCACACAGATCATCGGGGCCGTCGTCGACGTGCACTTCGAAGATCAGCTGCCTGAAATTCTGAACGCGCTGGAAACCACCAACAACGGCAAGCGCCTGGTACTGGAAGTTGCCCAGCACCTGGGTGAAAACACCGTCCGTACCATCGCGATGGACGCGACCGAAGGTCTGGTCCGCGGCGAGGCTGTCACCGATACCGGCGCACCGATCTCGGTTCCGGTGGGTAACGCCACCCTGGGCCGTATCCTGAACGTGGTCGGCGAGCCGATCGACGAAAAGGGTGAAGTTGCCGCAACCGAAACCCGTGCCATCCACCAGCCCGCACCGGACTTCGACGAACAGTCGACCGAGTCGGAAATTCTGGTGACCGGCATCAAGGTTGTTGACCTGCTGGCCCCTTACGCCAAAGGCGGTAAGATCGGTCTGTTCGGCGGCGCCGGCGTGGGTAAAACCGTTCTGATCATGGAACTGATCAACAACATCGCAAAAGTGCACTCGGGCTTCTCGGTGTTCGCGGGCGTTGGTGAACGGACCCGTGAAGGGAACGACCTGTACCACGAGATGATCGAATCGAACGTGATCAAGCCGGACAACCTGTCGGAATCGCAGGTGGCCCTGGTTTACGGTCAGATGAACGAACCTCCGGGAGCGCGTGCACGTGTTGCTCTGACCGGCCTGACCTTGGCCGAGCAGTTCCGCGACCAGTCCGGTACCGACGTTCTGTTCTTTGTCGACAACATCTTCCGCTTTACGCAGGCGGGTTCCGAGGTTTCGGCTCTGCTGGGTCGTATTCCTTCGGCGGTGGGTTACCAGCCGACGCTGGCCACCGACATGGGTGCCCTGCAGGAACGCATCACCTCGACCAAGTCGGGCTCGATCACCTCGGTGCAGGCGATCTACGTGCCTGCGGACGACCTTACCGACCCTGCGCCGGCAACGTCGTTTGCGCACTTGGACGCAACCACCGTTCTGAACCGTGCGATCTCGGAAAAGGGTATCTACCCGGCTGTTGACCCGCTCGACTCGTCCTCGCGTCTGCTTGACCCGGCCATCGTCGGCGAAGAGCACTACAAGGTTGCGACCGACGTTCAGCAGATCCTTCAGCGCTACAAGTCGCTGCAGGACATCATCGCCATCCTTGGCATGGATGAACTGTCGGAAGAGGACAAACTGACCGTGGCCCGCGCCCGTAAGATCGAACGCTTCATGTCGCAGCCGTTCGACGTGGCTCAGGTCTTCACCGGTTCGCCGGGTGTTCAGGTTCCTCTGGATGTCACCATCGCGTCGTTCAAGGCTGTTGTAGCCGGCGAATACGATCACCTGCCCGAAGCGGCCTTCCTGATGGTTGGCGGCATCGACGAAGTGATCGCCAAAGCGGAAAAGATGGCCGCAGAAGCCGCCTAAGGAGCAAACCTGATGGCAAACACGATGCAATTCGACCTCGTCAGCCCCGAGCGGAGCCTTGCTTCGCTTGCGGCGACGGCGGTCCAGATTCCCGGCGCGGACGGGGACATGACGGCGATGCCCGATCATGCCCCCACCATTACCACGCTGCGCCCGGGCATCCTGAAGGTCGAGGCGCCCGAAGGGTCCAGCGAATACCTGGTCACCGGCGGGTTTGCCCAGATCAACGGCGACGGCCTGTCTGTTCTGGCCGAAAAAGCCATTCCGGTGGCTGAAGTGACCCGGTCGCATCTGGATGACCTGATCGCCGAAGCACGCGCGTCGCATGAAGCGGCCAAGGCAGGTGACGATCAGACCATCGTTGACGATGCCGCCAAGCTGCTGGCCGACATGGAAGCCCTTGGAACGCATATGAGCCTGTAAGGCTCGGACGTCTCTTCAGAATTTGAACGGCTCCGCCTGTGCGGGGCCGTTTTTTTGTCGTGATTTTGTTGAAGCTGCGGGATAAGTTGCAGGAATTCAAAGATAAAGACACCAGAATGAAAACTTTTCGAACCCACCCAATTGGTATTGATCAAGGCGAGACGGTGCTGTTCTCCGAGTTTGCCGACGGCGGCGAGATGTGGACGGGTGAAGGCCCGCGGGAACGGCGTACGACCATCACATTCAGCCAGCCCTTTCGGTCCGCGCCCGTCGTTCAGATCGGAGTTTCGCTGTGGGACGTGGATACATCGTCGGCTTTGCGCGCAGAGGTGACGGCAGAAGACATCACACCCGAAGGGTTCAGCGCTGTGTTTAGGACGTGGTCAGACACGCGGATTGCCCGTATCCGTGTCACCTGGACCGCATTCGGTGAAGTGGCGCATGAGGACGACTGGAATATTTCTTAATCTTTTGAGATCATTGAAAAAGAACTCTGCCCTTGCCTAAGGCGTTGCGGGTCCGTACCAGGCCGATTGCGGATTGCCCGAGTCGGCGGCCGTGCGATTGGCAGCCCATAGTTGCGTGCCCAAATCAAAATGCCACCACTCAAATGCGTAGTTGGTAAAGCCTGCGCTGCCCATCGCCCAATATAGCAAGCGCCGGTTCTGCAGGGCCTCCTGATCGCTCAGAGACAATCTGTCGAGGTCGCCGTGGTGCGTCGCCAGAAGCTGTTCGAAGTAGGCTGTGTGTGTGACCTCTGCGGGATCATCAAACGTACTGCCAAAAAACAGATGCTCTTTGGTGGCCCGGTTGCGAAGGGTCAGATCAATTGCCCCGCCTGTAATATGCGTGGGCCATGTTTCCGAATTATTCGGATCAAATCTGCGGGGATCGGAACAGTACCGACCTGCAAAATCTATGAATTCATCTTCGGTGGGATCATTCAGAGTTTTGCGGGCCTGAGAGATGAAAAAGTCCCAAAGCTCTTGCTGAACAGGAATGGGGCGATAGCCGTTCAGGGCAAAGATCTCTAACCCCAAATTGCCCAATTCTTCATTCACGTCCGAAAGCCTTTTGGCCAAAGACAGGCGTACGCGTACACTTGAATCCGCACTGGAAAAACTGCGCTTGTACGGTGGGTTCAGGCCGTCTGTCCGGGCATAAAAATTGTCGCCGGCTATGCCGTATTGCGACAGTTCAACCAAAGGTTCCTGAAACCGCGGGTCGCTCCGGTCCACCGGAACGTGGCTGTAGTTCATTGCAGAAGGAGAGTTCGGGACAAAGGGGATAGGGCGGCCCCGAGATTTGGAAAAATCCTGCACCCCATTGTCCTCAGTGGTTGTTCAAATCACATTCTGATGCAATGGCATTGCAATTCCAGAACGGATTTTAGTCAAGGACTACTTATAGGAGACAACCGCAAGCGAGTGTCTTGCGATCCAACGCCACCGTCTCATCACCTGCGGAAAAAGCAGGGCGGCCGCGCCGGGCCGCCCACGGGATTAATCCATATTGTACATCGACTCGTAGATCGGCGTCAGGGTCTTGTCTTCGAATAGGGACGAAACGCTGGTGCCGTTCCAGATGTTCAGGATCGCCTGCGTAAAGATCGGAGCCGTGGGAACAATGCGAATATTCTTGGCCTTGAGGATCTCCTCCGTCGGCTGGATCGTGTCGGTCAGCACCAGAGATTTCATCACCGAATTGGTCACACGTTCGACCGCAGGGCCGCTCATGACGCCGTGTGTGATGTAGGAGTGGACTTCTTTCGCGCCGTTATCCAGCAGAACCTGCGCCGCTTTGCACAGCGTGCCGGCCGTGTCGCACATGTCGTCAACGATCAGGCAGATCTTGTCTTTAACGTCACCGATAACTGTCATCTCGGCCACTTCACCCGCTTTTTCGCGACGCTTGTCCACGATCGAGAGGGGGGCGTTGATCCGCTTGGCCAGTTCACGCGCACGGGCCACGCCGCCCACGTCGGGCGAGACAACCATGAGCTCATCCAGGCTGTCCTTGAACTGGTGCTTCACATCCAGCGCAAAGATAGGCGAGGCATAGAGGTTGTCCACGGGGATATCGAAGAAGCCCTGAATCTGAGCGGCGTGCAGGTCCATGGTCAGAACCCGTTCGATCCCGGCACCGGTCAGCATGTTGGCGACCAGCTTGGCGCTGATCGGAGTGCGGGCCTTGGTGCGGCGGTCCTGACGGGCATAGCCGAAATAGGGGATCACGGCAGTGATCCGCTGGGCCGAGGACCGGCGCAGCGCGTCGGCGATTATCAGTAGCTCCATCAGGTTGTCATTGGCCGGGTTCGAGGTCGGCTGGACGATGAACATATCTTCGCCGCGGACGTTTTCGAACATTTCGACGAAGATTTCGCCGTCGTTAAAGCGCTCGACCCGCGCATCGACCAGACCCTGATCGACACCGCGATACAGGCTCATTCGACGTGTAATGGTTTCGGCAAGCGGAAGATTGGCGTTCCCAGCGATGAGCTTGGGTTCGTTGAGTGTCGGCATCGGCTGAAAGTCCCCGGGCAGCATTGGCAAATGTGACAGATTCGTGGTGTTGACACCGCTTAGCATGGCGTTACGGCCACGCAAAGATTTCGCTGCGGACAATTTACATATGGCCGCCGTTGGCCACTATTTTGCGACACTTTCGCAGTGCCCTGCATGACAAAAGCGCTGTTTCTGGACAGGTGTTCGACAACGCGGAAGGGAATGGGCCTTGCCCTAGGTCGCTATAGCAGGTTCAGGAACCGGTCTATGTCGTCCCCGGTGATCGACCAATCACAGACCAAACGACAGGCCAGAAGTTCCTGATCATCGGCCCCATTCAATTCGGCACCCCAAAGGTGATACACAGCCCCGGCATCATGCAGCTGCTTGTGTCGAGCGCGGGAGAACTGCGCGAAAACCATGTTGGCCTGCGGTTCGTGCAGGAATAAGGCCCCTTTAGCGCGTAGGCCGTCTACTAAGCGCGCACAGTTCTCATTCGCCTGACGGGCCAGTTTCAGCCAAAGATCATCTTTCAGATAAGCTGCCATTTGGGCAGACAGATAGCGATGCTTGGAAAACAGGTGCGCGCCTCGCTTGCGGCGAAGCTCGAATTCCCAGGCTTTGGTCTCGTCAAAGAAGATGACTGCCTCGACCCCCATCAAACCGTTCTTGGTGCCGCCAAAGCTGACGGCGTCCACGCCCGCCTTCCACGTCATGTCTGCCGGAGAGCAATTCAGCGCCACCAAAGCGTTTGTAAACCGCGCGCCGTCCAGATGCACCGGCAACCCATATTCCTTTGCCACGCCGCACAGGGCCTGCAGTTCGGCCAGCGAATAGACCGAGCCACGTTCCGTCACTTGTGTGATCGAGACCGGGCCACGCTGCGGACCGTGTACGCCGCGTGTCTCTTCGCCCAGAATGGAACCGCGCAGCGCCTCAGGGGTCATCTTGTCGCCGCCCTGCACCAGTGTCAGTTTTGCCCCGCTGTAAAACTCCGGTGCGTTGCATTCGTCTTCGTGGATATGAGCGACAGGAGAGCAAAAGATCGTCTCCCACGGGTTTGCCAGCGTCGACAACGCCAGCGAATTTGCGGCTGTCCCGGTGGCCACCAAATACACTGCCGCGCCCGGAGCTTCGAAAATGCCGCGAATGCGGTCCCGCGCCTCGTTCATTAAAGTGTCAGCCCCGTAGGCCATTTGATAGCTTTGATTGGCCTCGTTCAACGCGGCCATGACCTGAGGATGAACCGGGCCGGAATTGTCAGAGGCGAAATACATCAGTTGGGTTCCTCGATGACATAATCTTCCCACTCTTCGATGGGGGTTTCGAACTCGGACACCGTACGCCCCTGAACCGAGACTCCGGCGGCATGCACGCTGTCCGGCGTACCAGATATCAAAGGGTGCCAATCGTAAAGGGGTTTGCCTTCCCACAGCAACCGATAGGCGCAGGTCTGCGGCATCCAATAGGCGTGATCGTCGATATTGTCCGGCGTCATCACGATGCATTCCGGCACGAACTGGTGACGAATGTCATATTGTGTGCAGCGGCAGGTTTCATCGTCCAGCAGGCGACAGGCAACGCAGGTCAGGGCAACTTCGCCGGTGTCTTCATCCTCGAGCTTGTTCAGACAGCACTTGCCGCACCCGTCGCACAAGGCCTCCCATTCGCGCTGGTTCATCTTGGTCAGCGGTTTGCGTTCCCAGAACCTGCGGGGCAGGCTATCGCGGTCTATCGGGTCGGTGGTCATAATGCGGCCAGCAGGGCACGGGCCTTGTCACAATCGACGTCCATCTGCGCAACCAGATCGTTCAGACTATCAAAGGTCAATTCCGGTCGCAGATAGTCGACCAGTCCGACCGACAGGGTCGCCCCATAAAGATCGCCGGAGAAGTCGAATAGAAACGTTTCGATATTCGGTACTTCGCCATTGAACATGGGGCGCGTCCCGACCGACGCAGCTCCGTGATAGCTTCCTCGGTGGGGGCCATCCAATACATCGACCAGCACCGCATAGACGCCGAATCTTGGTGGGTGCAGCCCTTCGATCGACATGTTCGCGGTCGGAAATCCAAGCTCTCGCCCGCGCTGTTCGCCGCCGATAACTTCGCCCTCGATCCGGTGCCAGTGACCCAACATGGCCGTCGCGTCGCGGGGGCGGCCTTCGGTCAATGCGGTGCGGATCGCGGTCGACGACACAACGTTTTCAGACCGTTCCATAAGCGGGGCGATGGTCACACCGAACCCCATTTCCTCTCCGAACCGGGCCATGTCTTCCGCCGAACCGCTGCGCCCTTTGCCAAAGCAGAAATCCGCACCCACAACAACATGCGACAGGCCTAACCCTTCGCAGATCACGTTCTGGGCGAACTCCTCGGGTGACAGGCTGGCAAGTGCAGAGTTGAACGGCAGTTCGTACAGCTTTTGCACCCCCAGCTTTTCCAACCGGTGCGCGCGGGCATTGCCCCGCATCAGACGAAACGGAGGGGCGTCAGGCGCAAAGTACTCCCGCGGGTGCGGCTCGAACGTCAGTACCCCCAACGGCGCGTCCGGGGCTGCATTGCGCGCCAGTTCAATCACCGACTGGTGACCGATGTGAACGCCGTCAAAATTCCCGATCGCCACAGTGGCGTCGCGGTCCTGAGGCTCGATAAACTTAAAATCCCGGATGATGCGCATGAGTGTTTGCGTAGCGGGGCCGGGAAACATGTTCAAGCGCAAGAATGAATTTTGGGGGGCAATGCCGAAACTTCCCAACATACTCTTTTCGGGAAAGGACGGCGGGCCATGGTTCACGTCATTATGGGCGTACAAGTGCTTGAGTTGAAAAAAATTTCGGGTGTAGACTGAAGGTCCAGCCCCTTGGGTATGTAACACGCCTGATTAATGGGGGTAGCCAGGTTCGGACGAACCCAGCTCAGGAGGCAGAACCATGTATCGGTTGCGACTGTTCGCGATTCGCCATTCCCGCATCTTTGAGTGGATCTATAAATGTGTCGAACGCGGCATGGTCGCATTGGATCCGGTCTTTGCGAAAATCGGTTACAACCGTGTCGAACGCCCAATCGCGCTGGTGGAAAAAGGTGTTAAGACGCTGTTGTTTGACTGCAAGATGTGCGGGCAATGCGTCTTGTCATCCACTGGTATGTCCTGCCCGATGAACTGTCCGAAACAACTGCGCAACGGTCCGTGCGGGGGCGTGCGGCCCGGTGAATTCTGCGAGGTAAAACCCGACATGAAATGTGTCTGGGCTCTGGCCTGGGACGGGTCCAGCAGAATGCGTAACGGTGCGGAGAAGATTAAAGAAGTCCTGCCGCCAGTGGAACACACGTTGCGCGGGTCGTCGTCGTGGTTGCGGGTCAGTCGCGAAATTGCTGCGAAAGAGCGCGAAGCACGGGATGCCGCGCGCATGACTGTGGCGCAAGCGTTTCCCGAGGCACGCAGGAACGAGCCTTCGGCTGCACCGCTGGCTACCGAGCCGCCAAATGCTGTGAACAGGGAACTGAAGAAATGAGCGACGCGCAAGGTCAGGACGTCGAACAGATCGGTTATGTCCCGGTACCTGAGGGGTTTGTGTCGCACAGCCGGTTGGAAAGAGTTTTGCGCTCGGGCCGGTTTGCGGTCACGGCAGAATTGAACCCACCTGACAGCGCCGATCCCGCGGATGTCTATCAGGCGGCTCAGCCATTGGGCGAAGTGGCCGATGCGATCAATGCAACGGATGCTTCGGGTGCCAACTGTCATATGTCGTCAATCGGGATTTGTGCGCTTCTGACGCGCGCGGGATATTCCCCAGTTTACCAGATTTCCTGTCGGGACCGGAACCGGATTGCAATTCAAGGCGACGTGCTGGGCGCGGCCGCATTGGGTGTAAGCAACGTCTTGTGCCTGACCGGTGACGGGGTTGGCGTCGGAGATCAACCGGGGGCGAAGCCGGTGTTCGACTTTGACTCTCTGACCTTGCTACGCACAATTCGCACTATGCGTGATCAGGGGACGTTTCTGTCCGGTCGAAAAATCTCGCGCCCACCGCAGCTGTTTTTAGGGGCTGCGGAAAACCCCTGTATTCCGCCCTATGATTGGCGCCCGGAAAGGTTGGCCAAGAAAGTCGAGGCCGGAGCGGAGTATATTCAGACCAACTATATCTATGACATTCCGCTGTTTGAGAATTTTATGGCGCGGGTGCGGGATACCGGTTTGGACAAGAGGGTTTTTATTGTCGCAGGTGTCGGCCCAATCGCGTCTGCGCGGGCCGCACGTTGGATGCGCAGTAACGTGCCGGGGATTCACATCCCCGATCAGGTCATCGACCGGATGGAGCAGGCGGAAAAGCCCGCCGAGGAAGGCAAAAAGATCTGTATTGAGCTGATCCAGCAAATCCGGGAAATCGCCGGGGTTGCTGGCGTGCATGTCATGGCCTATCGACGTGAACACTTGGTGTCCGAGATCATTCTGGAATCCGGGGCTTTGAAAGGGCGCAAGCGATCACGCAGCACCTAAGTAGGGCGTTTGGAGTGACGCGACCCGCAACAAAAAAGGCGCCGATCCGGCGCCTTTCCGGTTTTGTCCCTGGTTTGATCAGTCGAATTTGCGCGACGGGGCCAGCACCATCGCCTCACCCACCAGCACTTTCTTACCTTCGACGGCGCAGTGGCAGTCCAGTTTGACCCTGCGCTTGGCAAAGTCGATGTCGATCACCTTTACTTCGGCGTAAACCATGTCTCCGGGACGGACCGGAGCCAGGAATTTCAGGGACTGGCCCATATAGACCGTGCCATGACCGGGAAGTTGTTCACCAATCACGGCAGAAATCAGGCCAGCGGTCAGCATACCGTGGGCGATACGGCCCTGAAAGATCGTGTCACGGGCGTAATCGTCATCCAGGTGTACCGGATTCCGGTCCGTCGAAACTTGGGCGAACATTTCGATATCTTCGTCCGTCACCACTTTGCGCAGGTGCCGGGTCATACCCATTTCAATGTCTTCAATACAGATCGTTCCGCGTGGAAGATTGTCCAACATGTCGCCCTCACTCGAATTCGCGGGGCAACAAAACAACGAAAGCCGCCCCTGTTCGGCAACTTTATTACTTCGCAACTGCAGAAAATCAAGTCTTTTTTGATTACCGTAGACGACCGATTGTATAGGTGGGGTTAATATTTTCCCTTTTAATATAATCGGTTAAGGATTCATGGTGGGGATGGTGCGACGTTTTTGTTTCCGCCGCAGCTAATCCACCCGAGATAAACAGGGAATCAATCCCTTCGCCCATACCGCCCAGAATGTCCGTGTGGGGGCCGTCGCCGATCACCAGAATGTCGCCATCCGGTATGTCTTGCCCCAGTTCCTGCAACCTGCGGCGCGCCAAGTCGTAGATGGGCGGATGGGGCTTGCCGAAATACAGGCTTTCGCCCCCCATCTCGGTATAGAGCTTGGCCAAGGCACCTGCGCACCATTCCCGGACCTCACCGCGATCCACGACAATGTCGGGGTTGGCGCAGAGCAACTTCATGCCCTTTTGCTTGGCATAAAGGAAATCCGGACGGTTTACCGATGGGTCTGCCATTGGATCAAACGGCCCGCAGCATACGATCCCTTCGGCTTCATCCAGCGGAACGCGTTCGATGTGAATGGGATGGTGCAACAGCTTCAGTGGTTCAAAGAAGCCGGCATCGCGTTGCCATTCGCCCATGAAATAGACCTTGTGACCCACCTCGCCCCGGAACATCGCCGAGCGCGCGGAATCTCCGCTGGTTGCAATGGTATCGTAGGCGTCGTCAGGTACATTGAATTGTGCCAGCTGTTCGGCCACACCTGCGCGTGGTTTCGGAGAGTTTGTGACCAGCACAACAATCCCACCCTGCGATCGGTAGTTTTTCAGCGCCTCAACAGCTTCGGGATAGGCGGTGATCCCGTTGTGAACGCAGCCCCAAAGATCAACGAACAGCGCCTTGTAGCGGTCTGAAATTTCGGAAAGCGCGTGAATGATCTGCGTCATGGGGACCTCGGGATCTGAAATCGGAGCTGCCACACCTATGGCAAAGCTTTTGCATATTGACCATCCCGCTTTGAAAAATGCGACAGGTGTGGAGGTCAGTTTTCTTCGATACTGTCCTGAACGTCTGGCGCTTGCTGAACATTTTCCGTACCCAGGATAATTTGCGCGCCAATTCTGTTCTGAAAGCGAACGACGACAAGATAACCGGGGCCCAGCTCTTCCGTTAACACGTCCACCAAAGGCGTTTCTCGCAAGCTCTCGGGCAGCAGTCCGACGATGGAGGACACTTTGTAGGCCGACTCGACGGGAAGATCGACAATCAGCCAGATATCCGCCTGCTTACGTTTGGCGTTAACGTCGATGCGAATGATTTCGACGGATACCGGATCCGCCCAATCGCGGATGGTCTGTGCTACCTGCGCCTCGGTTCGTGTTTCAAGGTAACGGTTGTAAGTGGACTTGCCGAGTTGGATGACGACGACCGTCAGAAAGGCCAGGGTCACCACCACGCTGGCAGTGAAATTTAGCTTGCGTTTGCCCTTGCCGAACACGACCGACCGGGCGGCATAAACAATGTAGACCGCACAGGCGGAAAGGATGATTGCGCCAAGGTTAGTGGCAAATAGCAAACCCGCCTCATACGCGTCGGCAGGTTCACCAAAGTACAATAGGATTCCCGAGGCGGATAAAGGCGGCACCAGCGACACGCCGATTGCCGCGCCCGGCAACAAGCTGAGTTCCGAGCGATTGATCTGCACATATGCCCCTGCTACGCCAGCGGCCAGCGCTACAATCAGATCCTCGGTTCCGGGGTCAGTTCGCGCCAGAACCTGATCAGGGATCAATATGCCGCGTGGCACATCAGCGACATACACAAGTATCCACGCCGTCAGAACGCAAAGTACGGCCGCGCCGCAGACGATCAGTGCAAGGTTTAGCGCCCGTCCCAGCCATCCCATGACCATTGCCGCAGCCACGCCGAGGATAGGTGTCATCAGCGGGGCGACCAGCATCGCGGCAATAACAACCGCCCCGGAATTGCGCAGCAAACCCATAGTGGCAATGACAACGGACAGGGACAGTAGCATCGCAAAGCGCCGCCAGTAGGCAGCCTTGTCCTTGCCTTCAAAGAGCAGGATATCCCGCGTCGTACTGAACTTGCGCGTACTCATACGTACGTCTGATCTCACTCGTCACGTGTCTTTCAGGATCAGACTAGCAACGGAAACGAGTCTCGCAAATCTTTAGTGGTTACAAAAAAAGGCGCCCGAGAGGGGCGCCTTTCCGAAAATATGCTCTAAGGCTCAGACCTTGAGGTTCGGGATGATCTGCTTTTTGCGGCTCATGATGCCGGGCAGAACCACGGCGTCGCCATCGACCGACGCGCCAAAGCTTTTCTCAGCGACGCCTTTGACCAGATCATTGGGTACCAGCAGTGTGGCTTCTTCGTTCAGGATGTCGACTACGAACAGCAGAACCTGATCAACGCCGTCTTCCTTGGCGACGTCGACCATCGACTCGGCAAGGCTGGCCTTGCGGTCCAGCACGACGCCCGGTGCGGTGGTTTCCAGCACCGAGACTCGGAACTTGGTGCCGTCGACTTCGTATTCCTTGCTGTCCATGCGGATCAGTTCGGCGTCCGAGAACGACGAGACATCCGATTTGGCCGCAAACATATCTGCAGCATAGGCCGAAATATCCAACTCCAGTTCCGATGCCAGCTTTTCAGCCACTTCGCGATCATGCGCGGTTGTGGTCGGCGAGCGGAATTCCAGCGTGTCCGACAGGATGCAGGTCAGTGCCGCCCCTTTGATGGCGTCAGGCATTTTGGCTGCGTCTTCACCCATCAGGTCAACCATGATGGTTGCGGTGCAGGCCAGCGGACGCACGGTGATGTCGATCGGGCCTTTGGTTTCCAGGCCGCCGACCAGCTTGTGGTGGTCGATGATGGCGCGGATATCCGCATCGTTGATGTTAGCAGGCAGTTCTGCGGGGTTGTTGGTATCGACGATCACCACCGGGGTGTCTGCGGCCAGATCGTCGAGGATGCGAGGCTTGGGCAGGTCCCAGTTTTCCAACATGAACGCGGCTTCGGTGTTGGGCTCGCCCAGCAAAACAGGCTCGGCTTTTTCGCCTTTGACTTCATTCAGGTACCACGACCACAGGATCGGTGAACCTGTGGAATCGGTGTCGGGGGATTTGTGACCAAATACGAGGGTTGTCATGTCAGCGTCCTGAGGATGATAAATTTGCGCGCGTTATAGGGCGGACTGCCGGGGTTGTCACCCGGCAGTGTAGGTGCTGCGACGGTTGGTCTGACTTTGCGCGAAATTGGTCAGAAAGGGGCGCGGGTCAGCGTATAGCCAGCCTGCTGCAACTGGCTCAACAGACCATGTGTGCCGCCGAGATGTCCTGCGCCCACGGCGATCACGGCTGTCTGATCCTGAATGTTCAGAATATGCGACATCCAGTTATTGTTGCGTTCCACCAAAAGCTGCTGTTCGAACGCGTTCCACTCTTCATCGAATATTTCGGTCGCCAGGCCCGACTCTGCGCGCCCCTGCAAACGGGCCAGTTGGATGATCTGCCCGTGCTGCTCTTCGAGGTAGGCATTCGCCATCGTTGCCATTTGATCTTCACTGCCTCCAAGCGCACCGATCATACGAACAAGAGATTGCACCTGATCCTCAAGAGAATGGCTGTCGAACATTGCCATCAGGTCCGCAATCTCTTCCAGAGAACGCTGGGGGATGTCATTTTCCTCGGCTAGATCAGTCAGCCGCGCATCCATCCCGTGCTTTGCGTTGACGTCCTGCATCATGCAGGGCGGTATGCCCAGCATCATGCTTAGAAACCAGGGGCGCATTTTGGCGGCCATCCAACCGGGGATGCCACGCTCGGCCAGTTCGCTTGAGATAGTGGTCCAGTCTTCTTCGGACATAAGGTCAATCAATGTCGGTCCGGATGTGATCAGAACGGGTGACAGATCCTTGGCCAGATCCGCCTCAAAAGCTGCCATCTCATCCTTGGTGACTTCGAAGTAGAACGTATCGGCAGTGCTCAGCACCGGCCTAAGGCGCTCGACTACCGCATCCATGCGTGGATCGTTGGTGTGGAGCGTCCCGATCAGGTGCAAAACCGCATCGCCCTTTGTTGCGATCCAATGATTGCCTTCGGAAAAGGGCGTGTCGGCCAGAGCCTGTTGCAGTTCGGCTTGTATCTCAGGTGTCAGATCCGGCCGCAAGTCACGCCCCTCGCAGGCGGCATGGGCCGAAAAAGGCAGGAACAAGCAAATGAAAAGGAAAAATAGACGCATCAGGTCCATCCCGGATAACTGAAAATTCTTGACTGCATCAAGCTTGCCCATGGTCTTGGGGCGGCGCAACCCGCCTTTGTATTTGGATGCTTATCTGTGTCTGGCATTCCACAACAAATCGCCTAGCATGGGGCTATGGACCGCGAGCAGGATTTATACCCTCCAATCAAAGCGCTGTTGGAGCGTCAGGGTTACACCGTCAAAGGCGAGGTCGGCGCTGCAGACATCGTGGCGGTGCGGGGTGGGGATGAGCCAGTGATCGTAGAGCTAAAGCTGCGGTTCTCGCTGGCATTGTTTCATCAGGCGATCACGCGGCTGAAGGTGACGGATCAGGTCTATATCGGTGTCTGCAAGCCAAAGGGGCGCTCTGCCCGGCGGGCGCTGAAGGACAATCTTGCGCTGTGCCGACGTTTGGGATTGGGGCTGATCACCGTGCGCACAGATGGCGCGGTCGAGGTGCAATGCGATCCCGGCCCCTATGCGCCACGCAAGAACAAAGCCAAGGCGGCCCGGCTGCTGCGTGAATTCGACCGGTTGGAGGGCGACCCCAACGCGGGTGGGGCCACCCGGCACGGCATTGTCACGGCCTACCGGCAGGACGCGCTGAAATGCGCGGCACATCTGGCAGAATATGGGGCCACCAAAGGGAGCGACGTCGCCCAGGCCACCGGAGTTGCCGAGGCCACGCGCCTTATGCGTGACAATCACTATGGCTGGTTTGATAAGGTCGAGAAGGGCATCTACTGCCTGACCGGGGAAGGGCAAGAAGGTCTGACGCATTGGGCATATAGCTGGGAACAGCCCGATTGAGCGCCGTCGCAAAAAAAAATCCATCACAGCTTGTTGACTCGGGGTTTCTGACCCCCTAGCTATTCGGCGTTATCACTCTCTACCCTTGAGTGCTAACGCCTCGCCAACCGGCGAGGGGAGGATAATAAACTTTGAGCCCAAGGAGCTGCAAAGATGGCATTGAAACCGCTTCATGACCGCGTGCTGGTTCGCCGTACCGAAAGCGAAGAGAAAACCGCAGGCGGCCTGATCATTCCCGACAGCGCTAAAGAAAAGCCCAGCGAAGGCGAAGTCGTCGCAACCGGCGAAGGCGCACGCAAGGACAGCGGCGAACTGATCGCAATGGCTGTTAAAGCTGGCGACAAGATCCTGTTCGGCAAATGGTCGGGCACCGAAGTTCAGGTCAACGGCGAAGAGCTGCTGATGATGAAAGAAAGCGACATCATGGGGATCATCGAGTAAGCCATCGCGCTTCTCTGATCTTCATTCCAATACATTTTCTCAAGGAGAAACGACATGGCTGCAAAGGACGTCAAGTTCGACACCGATGCCCGTAACCGCATGCTGGCAGGTGTGAACATCCTGGCCGATGCTGTTAAAGTGACCCTGGGCCCCAAAGGCCGCAACGTGGTTCTGGACAAATCCTTCGGCGCACCGCGCATCACCAAAGACGGTGTTTCGGTTGCCAAGGAAATCGAACTGGAAGACAAGTTCGAAAACATGGGCGCGCAGATGGTGAAAGAAGTCGCCAGCCGCACCAATGACGAAGCCGGCGACGGCACCACCACCGCAACCGTTCTGGCTCAGTCCATCGTCAAAGAAGGTCTGAAGCAGGTTGCAGCGGGCCTGAACCCGATGGACCTGAAGCGCGGCATCGACCTGGCGACCGCCAAGGTTGTTGAAGGCATCAAAGCTGCTTCGCGCGAAGTCAAAGACTCGGCAGAAGTTGCTCAGGTTGGCACCATCTCGGCCAACGGCGAAGCTGAAATCGGAAGCCAGATCGCAGATGCGATGCAGAAGGTTGGCAACGAAGGCGTGATCACCGTCGAAGAAAACAAAGGTCTGGAAACCGAGACCGATGTTGTCGAAGGTATGCAGTTCGACCGTGGCTACCTGTCGCCTTACTTCGTCACCAACGCAGACAAAATGATCGCAGAACTCGACGACTGCATGATCCTGCTGCACGAAAAGAAACTGTCCTCGCTGCAGCCGATGGTTCCGCTGCTGGAACAAGTGATCCAGTCGCAGAAGCCTCTGCTGATCATCGCGGAAGACGTTGAAGGCGAAGCGCTGGCAACCCTGGTTGTCAACAAACTGCGCGGCGGCCTGAAAATTGCTGCTGTCAAAGCACCGGGCTTCGGCGATCGCCGCAAAGCTATGCTGCAGGACATCGCAATCCTGACCGGCGGTCAGGTCATCAGCGAAGATCTGGGCATGAAGCTCGAGTCCGTGACCATGGACATGCTGGGCACCGCCAAGAAAATCGAAATCACCAAAGACGAAACTACCATCGTCGACGGTGCTGGCGAGAAAGCCGAGATCGAAGCACGTGTTGCTCAGATCCGCACCCAGATCGAAGAAACCTCGTCGGACTACGACCGTGAGAAGCTGCAAGAGCGCGTTGCCAAACTGGCAGGCGGTGTTGCTGTTATCCGCGTCGGCGGCATGACCGAAGTTGAAGTGAAAGAGCGTAAGGACCGTGTGGACGATGCTCTGAACGCAACGCGCGCTGCCGTTCAGGAAGGCGTTGTTGTTGGCGGTGGTGTTGCTCTGGTTCAGGCCGGTAAAGCACTGGAAACTCTGGAAGGCGCAAACGCTGACCAGAACGCAGGCATCAACATCGTTCGTAAGGCAATCGAAGCGCCGCTGCGCCAGATCGCTGAGAACGCAGGTGTTGACGGTGCGGTTGTTGCGGGCAAAGTCCGTGAATCCGCTGACGCGGCATTCGGCTTCAACGCGCAGACCGAAGAATATGGCGACATGTTCTCGTTCGGCGTGATCGACCCGGCCAAAGTTGTCCGTACCGCTCTGGAAGACGCGGCATCGGTTGCTGGTCTGCTGGTCACCACCGAAGCAATGGTTGCCGACAAGCCCGCCAAAGAAGGCGCGCCTGCTGGCGGCGGCATGCCCGACATGGGCGGCATGGGCGGCATGATGTAAGACGACGAATTCGCTTAGGCGAATTCTGACGACCCCGACAGGCGCTTGGCCATTGTGGTCAAATTGCCGAAAGGGGATGCCGTAAAGAGGAAAGATGGGGCTGCCTTCGGGCAGCCCCGTTTCGTTAGAAAGGCCGCTATGCAGCAATGCCGCTAGCAGGAATATTCGGGAAAAGATGCAGAGGGGCTGTCCGCGCCAGAAAGTGAGTGTGCAATCGGCAGTGAAAACGGTATGCGATTGACATGCGACTGTTTCTGCTCACCGCCCTGACTATGTGCGCGTTTGCCGCGAATTCGATCCTGAACCGTCTGGCCATCGACAGCGGTGTCAGTGACCCGGCAGGATTTGCTGTTGTCCGGGTGCTGACTGGTGCAGTGGTATTGGTCGTTCTGGTTTACATGAAGGCAGGGCATTTGCCTTTGAGGAAACGACGCAGGATTGCCGGTGCCGGGGCGTTGTCACTGTACATGATCGGGTTTTCCGTTGCTTATCTAACACTGGACGCCGGGCTTGGAGCCCTGATCCTATTTGGGGTCGTACAGATCACCATGTTTGGCGTGACGTCTGTGGTGGGCGTCAGGCCAACCGCCCGACAGTTGGCCGGGGCCGCGATTGCACTGGCAGGGCTGGCTTTTGTGCTTTGGCCGTCCGGGGCTGTTCAGGTCAACCCGGCGGGCGCA
The DNA here is from genome assembly GCF_056539305.1 of Ruegeria sp. BC1. Classification (NCBI taxonomy): domain Bacteria; kingdom Pseudomonadati; phylum Pseudomonadota; class Alphaproteobacteria; order Rhodobacterales; family Roseobacteraceae; genus Ruegeria; species Ruegeria sp. BC1. The sequence goes on along the minus strand of NZ_JBQFUT010000002.1, from coordinate 344,964 downwards.
GCGCTGATGACCAGCGCAGGGATTGGGTGGGCAATCTATTCACTGGTCGGACGCACCGAGCCGGATGCGCTTACTGGCACTGCGGCCAACTTCGTCGTGGCGCTTCCGGTAACAGGGCTGGCCCTGATGGCCATCGGCGGTGATTGGCACATGACGGCCTTGGGGTATGTGTTGGCCGCGATTTCTGGTGGGGTTACTTCGGGAATGGGCTATGCGCTCTGGTATCGGGTGCTGCCGATGCTTGCCCCAACTACGGCCGCGGTCGTTCAATTGAGCGTTCCGATTATCGCCATAGTGGGTGGTGTTCTTTTGTTGGGTGAAGTCGCTTCTTTCAGGTTGATCTTGGGGGCTGTGCTTGTTTTGGGCGGTATCGCGCTTGCGGTCCTGCGACTGACGCCGCGCTAGGGGTTTCATCGCATGCGGTTAGGGCTTATCTGGCGGCTATGAGATACCTGGTTGCGCTGATCCTGTTCCTTATCCCCGTAGCGGCCAATGCAAAATGCGTTGTGCTTTTGCACGGCTTGGCGCGGACCGAGGCCTCTTTTGCTGTGATGGAGCAACTGTTTGCCACGCATGGGTATTCCGTGGTGCGACCGGGCTATCCATCGACCGACTTGCCGATCCCAGAGCTGGCCAATCAGACCCTGCCGGATGCGTTTACTGCGTGCGGAGATGATCCGGTGAATGTAGTGGCTCATTCGATGGGCGGCATTCTGTTACGCTATTGGTTGCAGGATCATCACCCGGAAAATTTGGGTCGCGTGGTGATGCTGGGCCCACCCAATCAGGGTAGCCAGCTTGTTGATGAACTGGGTGCCTACGAGGTCTTCGGTATTTTGCACGGACCCGCCGGACTGGCGCTGGGCACCGGTCCCGAGGGCATACCGCGCCAGCTGCCGCCAGTGGATTTCGAACTGGGCGTGATCGCCGGAGAGAACTCTCTGAACCCGCTGTTTTCTTCAATGATCGATGGCAGGGATGACGGCAAAGTCTCGGTCCAGACGACAAGGGTCGAGGGCATGGTGGATCATATCGTTCTACCGGTGACACACACCTTTATGATGAATAATCCCCGTGTGATGGCACAGGTGCTGCATTTCATCGAATATGGACAGTTCGATCCGCAGATCACTTGGCTGGACGGTGTGATGGAAATTATCGACGAGATCTGTATCGGCCAAAATTGCGAAGAACCCGAGTCGGAGCCCACGCAATGACCTCACTAAACCTGACGCTGACCGGAGCAGAGGTGCTGCTGCCGGATCAAGGCGTGACGACTGCCGATCTTTCGCTGGCTGACGGCGTCATCCAGCAAGATCGTACCGGGCGACAGATCGACTTGTCTGGCTATCTTGTCCTGCCGGGCATAATCGATCTGCACGGGGACGGGTTCGAACGTCACATTGCGCCTCGTCGTGGCGCAATGAAACAGATGGACGAAGGGATACTTTCGGTTGAATCTGAGCTTGCTTCCAACGGCATCACTACCGCCGTTCTGGCACAGTTCCACAGCTGGGAAGGCGGGGTGCGCGGACCTGAATTTGCAGGTCAGGTGTTCGACGCAATCGCCTCGGTCAAGGGGCGTGTGGTTACGGAACTGATGCCGCAGCTACGGTTTGAAACGCATATGCTGGACGACTATGCCGATCTGCCCGAACGCATCGTAGCATGGCAGGTTCCTTACGTGGTCTTCAATGACCATCTGCCGCACGACCGCTTGGCTCAGGGCCGCACACCGCCGCGCCTGACCGGGCAGGCACTGAAGGCTGGCCGCAATCCGGAAAAACACCTTGAAATGTTGCAGACCATGCATGCCCGCAAGGATGAGGTTCCGGCGGCTTTGGATAATCTGTGCGCGGATCTAGCGGAAAAAGGCGTCCGTATGGGCAGCCATGACGACGCCACCGCCCAGATGCGGGCCGACTGGCGTGCCCGAGGTGCTCAGATCGCGGAATTCCCCGAAACGCTCGAGGCCGCCGAGGCTGCCCGTGCCGCTGGGGATCACATCATTTTAGGCTCTCCCAACGTCGTGCGCGGCGGATCGCACAAGGGAAATGTCAGCGCGCTGGACCTGATTACCATGGGCCTTTGCGATGCGTTGGCGTCGGATTATCACTATCCCAGCCCGCGACGCGCGGCATTGATGCTGGCCAAGACGGGCCTACTGGACTTGGCGGGCGCGTGGGCGCTTGTGTCGTCGGGCCCTGCCCGGGTTCTTGGATTGCAGGACCGGGGCAGCCTTGCTCCGGGTCAGCGCGCCGATCTGGTCATTCTGGACGCGCAGACCCACCGCGTTGCCGCCACACTGGCAGGTGGGCGGGTCAGCTATATGTCAGGTGATATTGCAGCGCGGTTCATGAACTGACCGCGCAGGTTGCTCATCTCGCGATACGGTTGAAATGCCCCATTTTGCGGCCCGCCTTAACTTCGGCTTTGCCATATAGGTGCAGGGCCACGTCGCGCGTGCCGGCCAATTCGGGGACGCGGTCCATATCGTCTCCGATCAGGTTTTCCATGATTACATCCGAATGTCGTTGCCCGTCGCCCAGCGGCCACCCGGCCACGGCGCGGATGTGTTGTTCGAACTGATCCACAGCGCAGCCGTTCTGTGTCCAGTGACCCGAGTTATGCACCCGAGGGGCGATCTCGTTCACGATCAGGCCGCCAGGTGTCACGAACAGTTCAACTCCCATCACACCAACGTAATCCAGCGCATTCAGAATGTTCGCCGCCAGCAATACTGCGTCGGTACGCTGCGCCGAAGGTAGGCGAGCCGGGACCGTGGTGGTGCGCAGGATGCCATCCCGATGTACGTTCTCGCCGGGATCGAAACAGGCGACCTGACCGTCCAGTCCGCGTGCGGCAATGATCGATACCTCATGGCTGAAGTCCACAAACCCTTCTAGGATGGCGGGCGCACCGGCGATATCGGCCAGAGCGGCCTCGGCGTCTTCGGGCGCTCGCAACCTTGCCTGACCTTTGCCGTCATAGCCGAACCGGCGTGTTTTCAGGATGGCGGGTGTTCCGATCTGGTCAATCGCCGCATTCAGGCTGTCCAGATCGGTGATGTCGGCAAAGGGTGCGGTTTTCAGACCCAACCCTTGCAGGAAGTTTTTTTCGGTCAGCCTGTCCTGACTGACGCGCAACGCCTCGCGCCCGGGGCGGATAGGGCGGTGAGATTCCAGCAGGTCCAACGCCTCGGTCGGGACGTTTTCAAATTCATAGGTGATGACATCGACCGACTCGGCAAAAGCGCGCAATGCATCGGCATCGTCATAAGCCGCCGTGGTCACGCGATCGGCGACCGGCCCGGCGGGCGGGTTGGCACCGGGTTCATATATGTGGGTCACAAATCCCAGACGTGCCGCTGCCACAGACAGCATCCGGCCCAGCTGGCCGCCGCCCAGAATTCCGATTTTTGCTCCGGTTTGCAGCGCCTCAGTCATCGACAGGCTCCTCGGGGATCGAGGCCGACAGGGCATCTCGCCACGCGTCCAGCCGTTCGGCCAGTGCGTCGTCCTGCAACGCCAGAATGCCAGCTGCCATCAGACCGGCATTCGCACCACCGGCTGAGCCAATCGCCATGGTCGCGACCGGGAACCCTTTGGGCATCTGGACGATGGAATACAACGAATCGACCCCGGAAAGCGCTCGTGTCTGCACTGGAACACCAATCACCGGCACCCGGGTCTTTGACGCCATCATGCCCGGCAGGTGCGCGGCACCACCGGCCCCGGCGATGATCACGTGTAATCCGCGTGAAACGGCGGTCTTTCCATAGTCCCACAGGCGGTCCGGTGTGCGGTGTGCCGAAACGATGCGCTTTTCATACGCAACCCCCAGCTCATCCAGAATATTCGCGGCTTCTTTCATCGTGGGCCAGTCCGACTGACTGCCCATAATGATACCCACTTTCACATCGCTCATCCGCTTGCGTCCCTGCCTTCCAGAAAGAGCGCGCACTATAGCCAAATCGGACCCAGAGGCAATGTGGCATGGGCACTCGACGGTCCATTTGGCGGGAGGCTGAAAATACATTCGAATTAGTGTATAATTCCCTCGGGACTTTGGTCCCCGAGGAGGAACCCATGACAGTTACAGTTTTGAAAGATCGGGACGGCAAAGCCGTACCGAAGGACCGTATTGAAGAGTTCAGAACGCAAATTCGCGGCACTTTAATTTTGCCCGGTGACACGGATTATGACCGCGCGCGCAGCATATGGAACGCGTTGATCGACAAACGTCCCGGCGCCATCCTTTTGTGTCACGGTACTGCCGATGTTTCCGCTGCGGCCAGATTTGCCTCGGCTAACAATATTCTGGTTTCGGTTCGAGGGGGTGGCCACAACGTAGGTGGGCGCGCCGTTTGTGACGATGGGCTTGTCATCGACCTGTCCAACATGCGTGCGGTCCATGTCGACCCGGGCGCTCAGACCGTGCGGGCGCAGGGCGGAGCGCTGCTAGGCGACGTAGATCGGGAAACGCATGCTCATGGCCTTGCCGTGCCGTTGGGTGTCGTATCGCAAACCGGTATCGGTGGACTGACCACCGGTGGAGGTTTCGGTTGGTTGGCGCGCAAATTCGGCCCGGCCTGTGACAATGTCATCGAAGCTGAAGTGGTCACAGCGGATGGATCGATCAGGACTGCCAGCCCTAACCATAACCCCGATCTTTTTTGGGGGATTTGCGGTGGCAGTGGAAATTTCGGAGTAGTGACATCGTTTCTGTACAGAGCATACCCTCTTTCCACAGTATTGGGCGGAATGATCGCTTATCCGCGTGCTGCAGCAGCCGAAGTTCTTCGGGGATATCGGGATATCATGTCACGGGCTCCGGACGAGCTAACGGTTTACGCCGCGCTGCTTTGGGGGCCGGACGGGACCCCGCTGACTGCGTTGGTGCCTTGCTGGATTGGCGATGACAAAGAGGCCGGTCGCAAAGCCATCCAACCGCTGGCGGAAATTGGTGAACCATTGGTGGCCGACGTACAGGAAATGCCGTTTCCGGCCATGCAGTCCATGCTGGATGCCGCCTATGGCCCCGGCAGCCGCAATTATTGGAAATCTGCCTATCTCGACACACTGTCGGATGAGGCAATCGATACGATTTTTGCGCACTCGGAAGGCATGACCATTCCCGGTTCCGGTATTCTGATTGAACATTGCGCCGGGGCCGCGAAATCCAAGACAAATGGTGACAATGCCTTTGCGCAACGCGGGCACGATTTCCTTATTGCCATTCTGCCGCTTTGGACAGATCCGGCTGACGATGCCGATCAAATTGCATGGGCGCGTCAGATGCACGCTGCGATGATGCCACATTCAACAGGCGGAACCTATCTGAACTATCTGGGGGATGACGAAGACAGTGCAATCGCCACGGCTTTTGGAGACAACCTGGGGCAATTGAAGGAACTGAAACGGAAATACGACCCGACCAATTTCTTCAGCGCAAATGCAAACATTGCGCCCTGACTAGGGCATCCACGCAAAATATCTGTAAAAAGCGTGCACATGTCATCAATCGGCAGACAGACCGGATAACTGGTCTGTCACGGGGTCTTTATGCAATAATGTCCGGAGTCAGACGGTCCTCGATCAGGCGGATGATGTCCTTCAGACGAAGTTTCTGCTTTTTCAGCCGCTTGATCGTCAGTTGATCTGCCGTGCCGGTGGCCTGCAGCGCCTCAATCGCTTCGTCCAGGTCACGGTGCTGGCGGCGGAAAACCTCCAGTTCAACCCGCAAAACCTCATCTGTTTTCATCGAAAGATCGGTGGGCGCGTTCATTGGCGACTCAGTCGTTATTGTGGTGCTTGTCACACAAGATAGTGTGTCAGGCGTTATCGGGCCAGACCTTGTGGACATCCTGGTTTCTTCCCATATTCTATAACACGCGGTTGCCGCAACGGGGCCGCACAACACGTCGCTTTGACAAAAAAGGACGAGAATACGTGTCAAAACTTACTCTTGGCTCATACCCGCATCTTTTGGGGTTCGAGCAGTTGGAACGCCTTCTGGAACGGTCTGCAAAGGCTGGCAATGAAGGTTACCCGCCCTATAACATCGAACAGACCTCGGACTTTTCGTACCGCATCACTCTTGCGGTGGCCGGTTTCGCAGAAGAGGACCTGTCGATCACCATCGAGGATCGCCAGCTGGTGATCCGGGGCCGTCAACGCGACGACAGCGAAGGGCGTATTTTCCTGCACCGTGGCATCGCCGCGCGTCAGTTTCAGCGCATGTTTGTGCTGGCCGACGGTGTCGAGGTGGGCGAGGCGATCATGGAAAACGGTCTGCTGCACGTGGATCTGACCCGTGCTGTGCCTGAAACCGTGGTGCAAACGATCAATATAAAGAAGGGGTAAGAGCTATGAATACACCGATCGAACTGAACACCGAAGGCGACCGCATCGTTTATGTCAAAGCGGTCGAAGTCGCGGATCTTCCCCGGGAAGTTCGTGAACAGGCCGGTGATTTGGATCAGCTTTATGGGGTCTATGACTCCGATGGTCAGCAACTGGCGCTGGTCGCTGATCGCAAGCTGGCATTCATCCTGGCGCGTGAACACGACTTTTCTCCGGTCGCCGTTCACTAAATTTCAGAATTCCCCGTGACATAAGCCCTGCCAAGGGCCAGATATGCGGGCCATGTGGTTCGCATATCGGAGGGCGCGAGACATGAGCTGGTTTGACTTTGACTGGGTGGACGCCTTCAGCGACCGTGCGTTTGGCGGCAATGGTTGTGCCGTCGTTCACGGTGGGGCAGTTCTGTCTGAAGATGTCTGCATGGCCTATGTACGCGAAACCTCATTGGTCGAATGTACATTCACCGGGCCGTCCGATGTGGCGGATATCCGGGTTCGCTATTTTTTGGCCAGCAAAGAGATTCCTTTTGCCGGGCACCCGACGATTGCAACTGTTGCAGCGTTGCGTTCACGCGGCGCGTTTGAAGGCGACGCGCTGACGTTGGAGACCGGGGCAGGGGTCGTGTCGATCCGCCTGAACGGGGACGAGATCGAGATGACCCAGGTCGCACCGAAATTCGGCGATCTCGTACCCGCCGATCTGGTCGCAGCCGCCGTCACGTTGCCCGAGGATGCGATTGTCTCACCACCGCAGTTCGTCTCGACCGGTTTACCTTTCTGTATCACCGTTCTGCGTGATCACGAGGCCCTGCGTGCTGCGCAGTTGGAGCTTGGGGCATTGCGCAGAATTACTGAGAAAGCCGGTTATTCCGGTTCTGACATGGCCGAGCCGTTCCTGGTAACCCTCAAAGGAGCGACCGACGCGGGCGACACCTTCTCGCGCCTGCTGATGGCACCGCCCAGCCCGCCCGAGGATCCGTTCACCGGATCGGCCACCGGCGCGATGGCTGCCTATCTGTGGAAGCACGGGCTGATGCCAACGGACAGTTTTGTTGCTGAACAGGGGCACGACATGGGCCGCCCCGGTCAGGCCACAGTCACGCGAGTTGGCCCAGCAGAAGCAATGACCGGCATAAAAGTCTCGGGCTGCGGCCATGTTCTGATGCGCGGTCAGGTTGATTTGCCGATGCCCCGGCATTGACCGTTGCGGCAATCTTATCCGGTAGGGGCCAACCAGCCCGTTGGCAAAATCGGGTTGGCAGAGGCATCAATAGCGTGCCGGTCACATAGCCTGTCCAGATATGATCCACGGGCGGGCAGCCCCTCAAGCCGTTGTGACATTATCTTCTTTTGGTGGCCGTAAACATGGACCGAATGAACATCTGTGCGTTCGATTTCGGATGTCTGGGTGTCAGGGTCGTGCAGCTTCCACAGCTCTTTGGGGGGCAGAGGGTAAAAAACATCCGCCGACATGGCATGACGACTTTCATGGGTTTGGTGCAGGAAACGTTGAAAGGACTTGGGCCCGGAACTTCCCCAGGGCAGCGCTTCGATCCCCCACGCCTCACCTTTTCTGACGCGGCGTCTGTTACGGCGATGCATTCGTGCTCCGCGCCAGGGGGGCGTGGGGTTGGCCGACGTTACAAACTCTAGCATCAGGGCAAGTGTTTCGGAGTCTTTCGGTAAACGCAGTACCCCGGTTGGGAAGTTCCCAGTATGGGACTGGCCGAAAATGTAAAGTGTGTCGAAGTCAAATGGCCTGACACACAAGGCGTCCAGATCGACCCAGATGAATTCGGTTTCCCGCATCAGTCTCAGCCGAAAGATATCTGAGAATACCGCGACGCCTAACCGGTCATCCGCGCGTAATTCGAATGGAGGCGGCCAGAGTATCTCCTTGGCATGCCGGATCTCGGTTCCGACGGGAGCACCTTTGACCTCATGCGAGACATAGAGAACAAAGCGGTGGCCGTTATCCAGATAGGACCGGATGCACAACGCCTCAAGCCAACTCAGGTCGGGTCCGAACCAAAAGCTGGCTATCGTGGGCAGGGTCGAGGTCATAGGCTCAATACCTTTGGGTCTTGCCCCGGCAAATGCACCAACTGAAACGCGCCTTGTCAATCTGGGCAAAGAAAAAACGGCCACCGGGTTCCGGCGGCCGTTTTTTGATTTCATTTCGCTGAAGGTTACGACGCGGCTATCAGACCCATGCTTTCCAGCTTGAGCAGAACCTGATGGGCGCAGTTGTCAACCTCGACATTCTCGGTTTCGACGCTCAGCTCGGGGTTTGCGGGCACGTCATAGGGGTCAGAAATTCCGGTGAATTCCTTGATCTTGCCTTCACGCGCCAGCTTGTACAGGCCCTTGCGGTCGCGGCGTTCGCATTCCTCGATGCTGGTGGCGACGTGGACCTCGCAGAAGGCACCGAACTGTTCGATATCTTCACGCACGGCACGGCGGGTGCTGGCGTAGGGCGCGATCGGGGCGCAAATGGCGATACCGCCGTTTTTGGTGATCTCGCTGGCCACGTAACCAATGCGGCGGATGTTCAGGTCGCGGTGCTCTTTAGAAAAACCCAACTCGGACGACAGGTTTTTCCGCACGATGTCGCCATCCAGCAGCGTTACCGGACGTCCGCCCATCTCCATCAGCTTGACCATAAGCGCGTTGGCGATGGTGGATTTGCCCGAACCCGAGAAGCCGGTGAAAAAGACGGTAAAGCCCTGCTGGCTGCGCGGTGGCTTGGTTTTGCGCAGTTCGGCCACAACCTCGGGGAAGCTGAACCATTCGGGGATTTCCAGACCTTCGGCCAGACGGCGGCGCAGTTCGGTTCCCGAGATGTTGAGGATCGTGACGTCGTCCTTGTCCGCGATTTCGTCATTGGGTTCGTACTGGGCGCGCTCCTGCACGTAGACCATGTGCTTGAAGTCGACCATTTCAACGCCGATTTCATCCTGGAATTGGCGGAAGAGGTCCTGTGCGTCATAGGGGCCGTAGAAGTCCTCACCCTCCGAGTTCTTGCCTGGGCCTGCGTGGTCGCGACCGACGATGAAATGGGTGCAGCCGTGGTTGGCGCGGATCAGGCCGTGCCATACCGCCTCGCGCGGGCCAGCCATACGCATGGCCAGGTTCAGCAGAGACATCGACGTGGTCGAGGCCGGGTATTTGTCCAGAACCGCCTCATAGCAGCGAACGCGGGTGAAGTGATCGACGTCGCCCGGTTTGGTCATGCCGACCACCGGGTGGATCAGCAGGTTGGCCTGTGCTTCTTTCGCGGCGCGGAAGGTCAGTTCCTGGTGCGCACGGTGCAGCGGGTTGCGGGTTTGGAACGCAACGATGCGGCGCCAGCCCAACTTGCGGAAATAGGCGCGCAGTTCGTTCGGCGTGTCGCGGCGACCGCGGAAGTCATAGTGGATGGGCTGCTGGATGCCGGTGACCGGACCGCCCAGATAGACTTTCCCGGCCACGTTGTGAAGATAGTTCACCGCAGGGTGGGCATCGTCGTCGGCGCCGAACACCTTTTCGGCCTCGCGCGCTTTGTTGGGGGTCCAGCGGTCAGTGACGGTCATGGTGGCCAGAATGACGCCTTCCTGATCGCGCAGGGCGATATCCTGACCCAGTTCGATGCTTTCGGCATATTCTTCACTGACATCCAGCGTGATCGGCATCGGCCAGAGCGTACCGTCAGCTAGGCGCATGTTCTCGACGACGTTGTCGTAATCCGCTTCGCTCAGGAAGCCTTTTAGGGGGTTAAACCCGCCATTCATCAAAAGCTCCAGATCACAGATCTGGCGCGGGCTCAAATCCCAACTGGTCAGATCGGCAGCTTCTACCTTCAGCTTTTGCGCTGACTCGTAAGAAACATACAGTTCGGGGATCGGGGCCAGATTGCTTAACATCGTCATTTGAATACTCTTGTCGAAGTGGGTTTTGTCACGGATTCAGCTGCGTTTGCGGGGCATTTGCCCCGACTGTCGGGCGAAGTCCATACACATTCATGAAACAAAGGACGATATGCGTGGATTTTAGCCGGATTGGAAGAATTTTCCGGCTGGATCGGCTATTCCCGACCGAATTCCCTCAGGTGTGCGTCATTTGGCCGAAATTAGTGCGGCTGTTCTCAAGTCACCATCTCGGACAAAAGGTCCGAAGCGGTTGCTACCGGCAGAGCGGGAATCGGATGTGTCACCCCGCGAAGGTCAAAGGGCCTGACGTCGCTCAGGTCGCCGTCATACCCGGCGGCTTGCAGTAAGTCGGCCGAAACCAGAAGCTCGACACCAAGCGCTTTGGTTTCACCTTCCAACCGGCTGGCTACGTTGACTGCATCACCGATGATCGTGCGTGGCGCATTGCCGGCGGCACCGATTTCGCCCAGAACCAGATCGCCCAGATGCAAGCCCATGCCGATGCGGATACGGGGGCTGTTCTCGGTCTCAAGCAGTTGATTGAAACGTGCAAGCGCACGGCTGACATCGGCGGCGGCTTTCAGTCCGGCCCGCGCCGAGCTTTCTGTGTCGTGCGTTTCAAACACGGCCAGCAACCCATCACCCATATATTTGTCGACTACACCGCCGTCGGCGGTGATTGCAGGAACAATCGCGTCGAAGAACCGGTTCAGCAGAAACACGATGTCATAGGGCAGCTGGCCAGTGGTGCGCGATGTAAATCCGCGCATGTCAAGAAACAGAACGGCCAGTTTCCGCTCCTGACCCTGGCTGGCATGGGCGCGCTTGCGCCCACCGTCAGGGCGAAACATGCGAAACGCGGTTAAGGCTTCAGTTGGACGGATCTGGCAGGCCAGCCGGGTTCCGTCCGGGGCGCTGACCGCAGCAAGGCTTCGGGCTTCGACATCACTGGGCGCGGGTAGCTGATCACCACCGTCTTCGACGATCACCCGACAGGTGGTGCAGCGGCCTTTGCCGCCACACAAAGCCGTATGAGGAATTCCGTTGGCCTGCGAAATTTCAAGCAAGGTCATACCTTTTTCCGCAACCACTTCTGGACCTTCCACATATTTCACTCGGACAGAATGCCGGCGCCGCCAAAGCTTGCGGAACACATAAACGGAAAGTGCGGTACCCAAGGCAACCCAGAAGGCCACCAACGCATTATCCTTGACGCTGGACAGGGCCTGAAACTCTTCCGGCGAAGGCCAGTTGTAATGCTCGATATATTGCTCGCGTAAAAAGGCGTCAGCAAAGTCAGCCCAGATGCGCCTCCCCTCGGTCAACAATCCTGCCAGCGCGAAAGATGGGACAAACACCGCCACGCCAATCAGATAGGGAACAACCTGTGACCACCAGCGGGTCAGGCGAAGCCACATATGGATGCCTATGCAGCTGTGAACCCAGACCACTAGCAGTAGAAGACTTTGTAGCCAGATCGCGGTGCTGGGCCACATCAGTATTATGATGTATCCCATCTCGTCGTTGACGTCATAAACTTCGTGCGCAAATCGCGTCTGCACGAGGTGCGAGATCAATTGAAGCGGGATCAGTAGCCCCAGGATCACCTGCAATGCGGTGCTAAACGGCATGCGCAGGGTCCGGCGCTGGCTGAGGGAATACAGTGCCAACCCGGCATGAAGGAAAAGCGCGACGTACAGTATCACGCTCATGATATTGTGGCGCGTGACGGCCTTACGTCCGTCCTGCATATTGTGCAGGTAATCGGTGTGGAACAGACCCAGCCCGATATTGATAAAGTGGAAAAAAGCGAAGACGAACAGTACCAGACCACTGCCAATTCTGAGCCGGACCGCCCAACTGCCTCGCCACAAAACGTTATTCAATCAGGCCACCTGTATCTGCCTCACTCGCTGGCCTGAGTCTGATACGGGTGCGCTTAGGGGTCAAGCTATGGTTGCAACCAAGGAGGTGTCCAGGGGATGGCCTGGGTGTCCGTTCTAATCAGGTCCGAGGACAGTCTGAACAAAACAATGTGGCTCAGCTCTGGCTGTGATCGGGAGCTGTATATTAACCCGTCTGCACCCATTTGGCGCGCGCGATCGGAATACTTCCATGTTGGCGAGATGCCATTGCCGTCGTGGGCGTCCTGCCAGATTACCGATGCGTCAGGCTGACCACTCAGATCGACCAGCCTCGCGCCAGATATTCGGGCCTGTTGCATGATCCGGGGTGGGTCATCCTCTGAGACATAGCGCCTGATAGCAATTCCAGCCCCGTCTGCGCTGAGAGAGCAATAAAGTGCCGTCTGCCCTGAATGATGAAAACGCCCCTCGGGTGCCTTTGCAGGGGCCAGAGGGGCGTTGATCTGCGCGCGAAAAAGAATTCTCCAGACGGGGCCGGAGAATTCCAGCATTGGGTTATTCCTGTTCCGCCAGGAACCGTTCTGCGTCCAGCGCAGCCATACAGCCCATGCCCGCACTGGTGACCGCCTGACGATAGATGTGGTCGGTCAGGTCGCCCGCGGCAAACACACCCGGGACCGAGGTTTCTGTTGAACCCGGTTTGGTCACGACATAGCCGCCCATGTGAGTCTCCAGCGAGTCTTTGACCAGCTCGTTGGCCGGGGCGTGGCCGATGGCCACAAATACGCCTTTGCAGGGAATCTCAGTGATTTCGCCGGTTTTGACGTTCTTGACGCGCACGCCCTCAACACCAAGCGGGGCGTCTGCGCCGATCACTTCGTCCAACTCGTGGAACCACAGCGGTTCGATCTTTTCGTTCTTGAACAACCGGTCCTGCAGAATTTTCTCGGCCCGCAGCTCGTCCCGGCGGTGGATCAGAGTGACCTTGCTGGCAAAATTGGTCAGAAACAGCGCTTCTTCTACGGCGGTATTGCCGCCGCCGATCACGACGATTTCTTGTCCGCGGTAGAAGAACCCGTCACAGGTGGCACAAGCCGAAACGCCGAATCCCTTGAATTTCTCTTCCGACGGCAGGCCCAGCCACTTGGCGCGTGCGCCGGTGGCCAGAATGACCGCGTCTGCCGTATAAGTGGTGCCGCTGTCACCTTTGGCGGTAAAGGGGCGTTTGCTGACATCCAGATCGGTGATGATGTCACCGATGACGTCGCACCCCATCGCCTTAGCGTGGTCCTGCATCTTGATCATCAGGTCGGGGCCTTGCACCTCGGTGAAGCCGGGATAGTTCTCAACGTCGGTGGTGGTGGTCAGCTGGCCACCGGGCTCAATGCCCTGAACCAGGATCGGTTCCAGCATTGCGCGACTAGCGTAAACGCCCGCAGTATAACCGGCCGGTCCCGACCCGATGATCAGAACCTTAGTGTGACGTGTTTCGGCCATGGTACCCCCAACTCGATCTGCCTGATATGGGCGCGCGGCCCTTAGCGGATTGATATAGCGGTCACTGCACAGGGCTTAAAGCCCCTTCCTGTTTCATACCCGTCATGCGTGGGTTGGCAAGTTTCGGAAAAAAAGTACATTGAAAATAAAGAATATTGCGCAGTCACGAAAGATTATTGCGCATCCGCCGGGTGCTGATATAACAACCGAAAATTCAGGAGCATTTCATGGTCGCGACACGGCTGGATGAGATTGACCGCAAGATTCTGGCGGAATTACAGGCAGACGGTCGCATGACCAATGTCGAATTGGCAAAACGCGTGGGTATTTCAGCCCCTCCTTGCCTGCGGCGGGTGCGTACGTTGGAAGAATCGGGCCTGATCCGCGGCTACCATGCCGAGGTGAACTCGCGCGAGTTGGGGTTTGAAGTTCAGGTTTTCGCCATGGTTGGTCTGGAAAGCCAGGCAGAATCCGAGTTGACAGCATTCGAAGAACGCTGCCGCGAATGGCCTTTGGTACGGGAGTGCCACATGCTGAATGGCGAGGTTGACTTCATTCTGAAATGTGTCGCGCCGGATCTCAGCAGTTTTCAACAATTTCTGACGGGTCAATTGCTGACCACGCCGAATGTGGCCAGCGTCAAAACCTCGCTTGTTATCCGCGGCGCAAAAGACGAACCGGGCGTACCTTTCGACGTTCTGGAAGAGCGAATGAGCCGGATGGCGTAAGCATCCTACTTTTTGGATGTTGCTTCGTTGGTGGCAGGAAGGCTGCCACCGCCAATGATAGAATCCAACTAAGTATCAGCTGCATAATGCCCCCACATTGCAGTTTCGATTAAGTCTCACGCGCTAATCGCATCTACCTCCCCGTCTCCGGCACGCGGCAGGATAAGCGGCCCGAAGTCGTTCAGCGAGTCGACATGCGCAAAAAGGTTCAGATAGATCGAACGCAGAGAATGGCTAAGTCTGCGCACGGCGTTAATGCCGGGATGGTAGGTTTCGAACTGCAACCCGTCGATCCGGATGACCGAATGCCGTTTCAGACAGATATGAAACAGCTCAATCGGAGTTGGGGGCAGAGTCTCAATCACGCTTGTGCCGTCTTGGAACTCGTGAATCGGCGTCAGAACCTGTTCGTCTCCGTGCAAGTGCCGTAGATGTGCGGGCGTTCCCAGCAAACGTGCGGCAGGGCCTGCAATCACGCCTGACATCGGCTTTTGCATTCCGAATGTGTCGGCCATAATCCGCGTCAGGGGCCGGGTCCGGCCGCGACTATCTTCGCGTCCCGGAATCAAGGTAACCGACCCTTTCCACAACACTGTCTCAGATTGGCCATCCTGCGTCAGAACCGTGTCGCCGGGCAGTAGGTCTTCGATCGCCATCGGACCGATTTCGGTTTCGACCAGAGAGCCTCGGGTGAAAGCGCAGAACGCGTCTTCGAACATCGGAAGGGCAGGCGCGATATGGCGGGTCTGTACGACATCACCGTTCTTCATCAGCGTACTGACTTCATAGCGCCGCAGCTGCGCCTTGCGTTGTGTTGTTGGTCTTGGCGCGTCACGCAGCAGCGCCGATGTCTCAACGGCATTTTTGGCCGCGCGCGAGAAAGAATGTGGAACAACCATTATAATTCCGTCCCCTCTACTGACCGCGCAGGCACGTCGTACACTGGTACAGAACCACCTGAACGGTATTCAATTTGTCTTGAAAGAGAACGGTGACCGCGATGCGACAGGCAAACTCTTGCCCCGTAGCGATGGACTTTCGAACATATTTTGGTCAGCACTTTGACCCCCCAGACAAACTCACACAAAACGCAGGCGAAATAGCCGGCGCCCACACGCTCCGAATACATGCCGCCATATATCTCGGCAGCAGGTCGCACATCGGATCGGAGCACCCCTCCGTTGTGCATCTGGTCCCCTGGAACCGGCAGCTTGGTGCCTGGGGTATTCATGATCAGCGACGCGCCGCCAGGCGGCGTGCAACTCTGACCGAGTGACTGGTCACCCGTTTCCAGGGCATTTCCAGATCATGCTCTCTGGTGGCTGCGACAACAGCGCTGAGAAAGCGGGATTTCATCTTCATCTTTTTGTCCTGCTCGCTTGGGGGCTTTTGTCCCCGTTTCCCTCTGAGCCCTTAATCTGCGGGGCCAATACGGCGGTCATAAGGCCGATCCGGGATGAATTCAGGACAAACGATGTATCGGTATTCCCCTTTGCTAAACTTGCCGCGCTCTGCTGGAGGATCGACTGGTAACCACCTGAGACCGGACAATAATCGTCAACTTGTTCCGACTCAGGTAGACACAAAAAATGTGGCAAAAAAGCGGCGATTTCGCCACAATTGGGGCTTGAGGTTAGAGTTTTATGGCAGAAATCAGGCGACCGTAGTCAGCTTCTTTCGCGTGGGTCGATCTTCGGTAGGAATAGAATCTGTCCGGATCGGAGTAGGTGCAATGGCGTGTCCACTCAGCCTGACCCACCCCGGCCTGGCGCAGCCTGTGCAGGCCAAAAGCGGGCAAATCGAAGTGTAGCCTGTCGCCTTCTCCGTTGGCGAAGAACCGCAGGTTTTCCGGGGAATCGGCAATGAATTCGTCCAGAAATTCCGGCCCAACCTCATAGGCGCGTTGCGAGATTGAAGGGCCTATTACAGCGGCGGTATTTTCCCGATTGGCCCCTAGTGCCTCCATCGCTTCCAGCGTGGCCTCAAGTACGCCGTCCAGCGCGCCCCGCCAACCGGCATGGGCCGCACCGATCACGTTTGCGTCAGAATCAGCGAACAAAACGGGTTGGCAATCTGCGGTAAGAATCGTCAGGGCCAGATCAGGTGTGGCAGTGACCACCGCATCTGCCTTTGGTTTTTCGCCGTTTATCGGAGCATCCACAGTCAGAACAACCGGTGAGTGGATCTGATGTACACCCACCAAAGCCTCGGGCACGACGTCCATCGCCTCGGCAACGCGGCTGCGGTTGATAGCGACGGCCTCAGTTTGATCGGATGAGCCGTATCCGCAATTCAGACCGGCGAATATCCCGGAAGAGGCACCGCCGTGGCGACTGAAAAATCCGTGACGAACTGGGGCAAGCAGATCTGAGGTCAGAATTTCCAATGTCATGGCATCAGTCCCGGAGGCGGCGATGAGGGGGAAGGGTAGAGACCCAGTACTTTGAACAAGTTTCCCATTTCCTTGGGGTGCGTCAACCGGCGATGTGCGGCGGTCAGTGCATCAAGCTCGGATCCGCCGAGTTGCTGGGCCAGCGCCTGCGCTCGGGCGGTGATTCCCAGCCGTTCCAGAAACACACCCTGAGTGGTCAGGCTGGAACAGGCGCATCCAGCCGCGTGCGCCGCCAATGCTAGGGGTTCGAAATCCACATGGGCCGTCAGATCGGACTGACCGGGCATGTCTAAAGGATCGGTGTGTTCATGGGCGCGCAACGCCTGAAATGTATCGCCCAGCGAATGCCAGTCGCCGTAATCCACGATCAGCCCGGTACCCCCGTAGGTGCCAATGTGCCCAGCGATTACAGTGATTATTGGTACCGCGGCCGCACACAATTCTACCAAATCGCCGTCCTGGGTGTCTTCCAGACGATTTTTCAACGCCACCTGCGTAGCGTGCGTCCCCAGACCCCAGACCAGCGTGTCGCCTTCGGCACCGATCAGCCGTTCGCGCCATCCGTCGCCATCGCGCAGGAACTGGCGGATCGGCAGCGCGTCGAAGAATTCGTTTGCGACCAGAAACAGCGGTGCTTCAGGCAGGTCCGCAACCGAGTCGATCCAGCGCGGTTCATAACCTTGCAACGTTTGCGCCTGAAGCTTTCGCAAGGTGGGAGAGACCTCAAGCAGTACGATTTCAGCAGCATCATGAAACCCCGGTACCCGACTGGTGGCGCGCAGGATGTCGGCCATCAGGGTGCCGCGTCCGGGGCCAAGCTCGGCCAGAGCAAAGGACTCGGGGTGCCCCTGATCCAGCCAGCTTTGGGCTAGGGACAGACCAATCAATTCTCCAAACATCTGGCTGATCTCAGGAGCGGTGACGAAATCACCTTGTGTGCCAAAGGGATCGCGGGTGGTGTAATAGCCGTGCACTGGATGCAACAGGCATTCGGTCATGTAATCGGCCACTGTCATCGGGCCGTCCTGCGCGATACGCGCCAGCAGATGATCTTTCAGGCTCATAATCCCTATTTTGCACGCAACGCGAACCACAAGCCAAGGGCGATCATTGGCAGCGACAACATTTGGCCCATCGTCAGACCGTACCCCCCAATATGCCAGGCCAGCCCAAGAGGGTTCCCAGGCGAGATAAACTGCGCATCCGGTTGCCGGACGAATTCAACGATGAACCTAGACGCGCCGTAGCCCGCCATGAACACGCCCATGATCAGGCCGGGTTTATGGAATGCACCTCGCCGGTAGGCCAGCCACAACAGAAGGGTGCCAAGAAGCAGGCCTTCCAGCGCGGCCTCGTAGAGTTGTGATGGATGCCGCGCGCACATTCCGGCGACTACACCGGCGCAATCCTGAGCTGCTCCACCGGGAAAGATCACGGCCCATGGCAGCTCGCTGGGTCGGCCCCAAAGTTCGGCATTGATGAAATTCGCCAACCGCCCCAACAACAGCCCGGGCGGTACTGTATGAGCAATCAGGTCAGCCAAGGATAGGACCGGGACGTGATGACGCCGCGCATAAAGGAATGAGGCGATCACAACCCCCAACAGTCCGCCGTGAAAGGCCATTCCCCCCTGCCAGACCTTGAGAATCTCCATCGGGTTCGAGAGGTAATAGGCGGGTTGATAGAAAAGGACGAATCCCAGACGTCCCCCCAGAATCACGCCAAGAATGATCCAGGTGATCAGATCCTCTAGCTGTTCCGGTTTTATCGGCGGGGTCTTGTGGGGCCACAAGGCCGGGCGTTTCAGCGCCATCACGCCCATCCGCCACGCAATCAGAATGCCGGCGATATAGGCCAGCGCATACCACCTCAGCGCGAACTCCATCCCGAATACAGAGATCGAGAACAATTCGGGCGACAGATCGGGGAAATTCAGAACAGCCTGCATGTGCGTCTCATTGCCCGGGGTTTGCAGGGCAAGTCAACCTTGAGCCCGGCGTAATCATTCCCCATATAGAGACCAACCGCGATTTCGGAGTAAAGCCATGCAAACCCGCAACAAGATCCTCGATGATGTTTCCCAGCTGATGACCAACGCTATGGGCGTGGCGCAAGGGGCGCGGGAAGAGGCCGAGAACGCGATGAAGTCGATGATCGACCGCTGGTTGGCCGACCGTGATTTCGTTACACGCGAAGAATTCGATGCCGTGCGCGCCATGGCCCAGAAGGCGCGTGAGGAAAACGCGGCGCTGGAAGAACGCATCGCTGCCCTTGAGGCGAAGCTGGACAAGTAACGCAGTCGCGTTTTCCAGATTTCCGGTATTCGAGAATAAGGTAACCGCCGCGCAATCCGGCAGTGGATTGTGCGATGCGGTGTAGTTTGACGCCTTGCCGCATTAAATCAAGGCAAAGCTACATTTGGAGCCAATATTTTGATTGCCGTTGCTTTCTGTCCACAACTTATTGCTGTTATCCCCAATAAATAGGGTTGCCAGAACCCACATCCCGTCGCACCATATTTAGTACAGGCCAATGGGGGAAGCCCGGCTTGTAGAGCAGGCAACTAGCGCTGGGGCGCTGCCAGCCCCGAAATGCTAGAGAATAGTGAGGTGGCATTATGGCCCTTTCCGAGCAGTTTCTCGAAGAAGACCTTCATCCGATCGATATTGTTGAACATCTTGCTGAACATCACGACTGGGATTTTGACCGGATCGGGGATGATCAGATCGCCATGGCTGTCGAGGGGCAGTGGCGCACATATTCGATAACGTTGGCCTGGTCTAACTTTGACGAAACCCTCCGTATGGTGTGCTCGTTCGAGATGGAACCTCCGTCAGAGAGGGAATCCGAACTGTATGAGCTGCTGAACAAGATGAATGATCAGTGCTGGGCCGGTGCCTTTACATACTGGGCCAACCAGAAATTGATGGTTTACCGTTACGGTCTGGTTCTGGCCGGCGGTCAGACGGCCAGCCCCGAACAGATCGACACGATGATCACTGCGGCAGTGTTGAGCGCCGAGCGGTACTATCCTGCAATCCAACTGGTGACTTGGGGCAACCGTACCCCCGAAGATGCAATGCAAGTCGCCATTGCAGAGGCCTACGGCCGCGCGTAAAGCTTTGCCCCAAACCGAATATGGGGAGGGGCATCATGGACATATCACGCGTTGCAGAACAGGGGCTGGTTCTTCTGGGATGCGGCAAGATGGGATCGGCCATGCTCGCCGGATGGTTGGAGCATGGCCTACCTGCGTCTTCAGTCTGGGTGATTGATCCGTACCCCTCAGAGTGGTTGAAGGCGCAGGGCGTCAACATCAATACGGCGTTGCCCGAAGCCCCCGCAGTGGTGCTGGTGGCCGTCAAGCCACAGATGATGGGCGACGCCCTTCCTGCCATCAAGGCGCTGGGCGGTGGTGGTAGCCTGTTTGTATCGGTTGCGGCCGGGACGTCGATAGCAACGTTTGAAAACGTACTGGGCGAAGGCACTCCGATCGTGCGGGCCATGCCGAATACACCGGCAGCGATTCGGCAGGGAATCACGGCGTTGATCGGTAACGCAAACGCAACGGACGCAGAAATTTCGCAGGCCGAAAACCTCTTGTCCGCCATAGGCGAAACGGTCCGATTGCAGGAAGAGTCGCAGATGGACGCGGTTACTGGCCTCAGCGGTTCGGGTCCGGCATATGTGTTTCACCTGATCGAGACGTTGGCCGCTGCTGGTCAGGCTCAGGGCCTGTCGCATGAACTGGCGATGAAGCTGGCCAAGTCCACCGTGGCCGGGGCAGGGGCGTTGGCTGTGGCCGCTGACGAGGACCCATCGCAACTGCGCATCAATGTAACCTCGCCCAACGGCACCACGCAGGCAGCGCTTGAGGTGCTGATGCACGAAGAATTTGGCTTCCCTGATCTGCTGCACCGTGCGGTCAAAGCCGCAACCGACCGATCCAAGGAGCTGTCGCGTGAGTGAGATTACCTTCGACGATTTTCTAAAGGTTGATATTCGCGTGGGTGAGGTGATCCGTGCCGAACCGTACCCCGAAGCCCGCAAACCGGCGATCAAGATGTGGATCGACTTTGGTGATGAGATTGGTGAGCGCAAAACCTCGGCCCAGGTCACCGCGCATTACGATCCGTCGTCGCTGGTGGGCAAGCAGGTGATGGCCGTGGTCAACTTTCCACCACGTCAGATCGGCCGGTTCATGTCCGAGGTTCTGGTTCTGGGTCTGCCCGATGAGAATGGTGAGATCGTCCTGATCGGCCCGGATGGAAAAGTCCCCGTTGGCGGGCGGATGCACTGATGAAACTGCTGATTGCCCGCCCGATGACCGCCGCCGTCGAGGCCCGCGCCCGCGCAGAGTTCGAAGTCGAAATCCGCAGCGAGACCCTACCTATGACGCGCAACGAGATGCTGCGTGCGTTGCGGGAGTTCGACATGGTCGTGCCAACGCTAGGCGATCTTTTCACGGCACAGGTCTTTGCCGAAGTGCCCGAGCCTCGTTGCAAGCTACTGGCCAATTTTGGCGTTGGTTACAACCATATCGACGTGGATGCCGCGCGCGCCGCGGGGATTGCTGTCACCAACACACCCGGCGCGGTGACCGATGCAACGGCGGATATCGCTATGACGCTGATCCTCTCAACCGCGCGTCGCGCAGGGGAAGGTGAACGGCTGGTCCGCGCGGGCAATTGGCAAGGCTGGCACCCGACGCAGATGTTGGGCCACCATGTCACCGGCAAACGCGTCGGTATCGTCGGTATGGGCCGGATCGGTCAGGCCATAGCACGCAGGTGTCATTTCGGCTTTGGAATGCAGGTGGCCTATCACTCGCGCAGCCCCAAAGACGTTGAGTTTCCAGCTGATTACATCCCCGATCTGGAAGCGCTAGCCGCGTCAGTTGATTTCCTTGTGCTTGCCGTGCCCGGTGGCGCAAACACCCGCCACCTGATCAATGCGCAAGTGCTGAAGGCGATGAACCCAGCAGGCATCCTGATCAATATTGCGCGCGGGGAAGTTGTGCACGAGGCTGCCCTGATCACCGCCTTGCAATCGGGCCAGATCGCGGGTGCCGGGCTCGACGTCTACGAATTCGAACCGGCCGTTCCGCAGGCTCTGTGCGATATGGAAAACGTGACCTTGTTGCCCCACCTGGGCACGGCGACCGAGGAAGTGCGCACCGATATGGGCCATATGGCGCTGGACAATGCTGCGGCCTTTGTCGCAGGTCGTCCTCTACCGAACCCGGTCTAACTGCCGACAGCTTCGCGCCAGTGTTTGCGGCACAGCGAGACGTAGGTCTCGTTGCCGCCGATCTGGACCTGCGCGCCTTCGGTGATGGGGGTGCCGTTTTCGTCCTGACGAATCACCATCGTTGCCTTTCGGCCGCATTTGCAGATGGTGCGGACCTCGCGCATTTCATCGGCCAGCGCCAGTAAGGCGGCAGAGCCAGGGAACAAGTGTCCCTGAAAATCCACGCGCAACCCATAGGCCAGAACCGGCACCTTCAGGTCATCCACGGCCCGGGCCAATTGCCAGACCTGTTCCTCGGTCAGAAACTGCGCTTCGTCCACAAACACGCAGGCGATCTGCCCCTGACGCAGCCGTTCTTCAATCATGGCAAACACGTTGTCGACAGAAGCAAACGTATCGGCTTCGGCCGAGATACCGATCCGCGATGCGATCTTGCCGACTCCGGCACGTCCGTCCAACGCTGCGGTCATCAGATAGGTGTCCATGCCCCGCTCGCGGTAGTTGTGCGAGGCTTGCAGCAACACGGTCGATTTGCCCGCGTTCATTGTGGAATAGTTGAAGTATAGCTTTGCCATGCGCCCGGGTCTAATTCGCCGGACCCGACTGGGCAAGGCACGAAAACCGAAATTGAAGCGACGTCGCCGTCGTTGTTGCAGAGGCAGAGCTTGCGCTCAAAGGGGATGGATCCCCCGCGTCAACAACAGCGACGCCGTCGGCCAACATGCGGCCTGTACAGTGCCGGGTGAAAAATCACGCCCGGCGATCACTCATTACCGGCCAGAACGGCCGCCACTCACTCACAAAACCCCCGCATATCTGAGGGATAGTCAATTTATGCCATTTCAATTATGACTCGAGTATGGGAAATTTCTTTTCCCTTTCCCCCGCAATGGGAGATGCAGTGGGGAAGGCAGGCAGCAAGGGTAAAAATATGGCAGATATCGGGGCCTATCTGAAAAAGCATACCGAAGCATTGGTGAAGGATGTCGGAATTGAATCCGCATGCGAGATTACCGGAAAGTCCAAGGCGACTTTGGGCAGGTATTATTCGGACAACGCCGAACATGCCGACCGTTTCATGCCCGTTGATGCAGTGGCCCGGCTTGAGGCCGTCTCAAACTTTCCGCACGTCACCTCGGCGTTGGCGGATTTGAAGAACATCACCTTGTCTTATGACGGTCGTAACTCTGACAGCCCACGCACCGGAGGGGTGAACTCTGACGTCATCGCACTGAGCCAGCGGTTCGCAATGTTGATGACTGAATACCAGGCCGCTATTGAAGACGGCATTATCACCGTGAACGAAGCCAAGCGCCTGTTGAGAGAAACCAGCCAGCTACAGCAGGTTCTGATCGAGATGAAGTTGCATTTGGAAGAAGAAAGCGTCAGCTGAGAATTGCGTAAACCCCATAGCGATCCGAGAGCTGGAGAGCTAGTGCGCGACCAAATTCAGTAAGTTCCGGAATGCGCCGTTCGTCAGGGATTGATAGTTACCGCGATTTCAACGGCATGCACGCCTATACCGACAAAAACACCGGCAAACAGCAATCCGGCAAACGCGTTAACCACTGACAAGAACCTGCTTGCCGGACGTACAGGCCGCACGTCGCCGTACCCGACAGTAGTTGCATTAATGAATGCATGGTACAGGCTTGTCCCTGTCTTCCAGCCCTCGATCCTGCCTATAGCAAGCCCAAGGGAACAAATCAGCGCCAATAAAAACACCAATATGGGCGATAGGTAGATTAGGTCCCACAAAAAGACCGAGAGAAACTCACGTGTATAGCTCATACCGCCATCCATTGCCCGATACACCTTGGCGGCCTGCAAACTGTTTCGGACGGCCACGTCATCCTGAAAACACCAAAACTTTGACCGGCATTAATATCGCTTGCGCACGCAGGACGATGGCGTTGGCAATGCCCATACCATCCACGATCCGTGCGGCAAATGCAGACAGCCCGGTGATCTGACCTGTTTCTATTTCCTCCGCCCGGCTGGTATAGGCCACACCCACACAGGCGCTGCCTTGCGGAATATTCTCAAGGTGTTTTGGGAATACCGGGCTGAGGAAAACGGTTACCGTGCCTGGCCGGGCGCGATCCTGTTGATCCAGCAGAGCATCGCCGGGCCTGAACTGCCCGGCGGCGATTGCGCCTTGTATTTCGTCGATGAACATCGGGATTATAGTCAACGGTTTCGCCGGGCAGGTGATTTCAACGAGCATGCCGGTTTTCAGTACACTGGCCGAGATTTGGCCAAAGGCTGCAACGAAACGGCCTTGCCCGCTGGTGTCTGGCACCAGAATGCCCGCTGGCCGCAAGATCGGGTTAATAATATCGCCCGGTTTCAACAGAAATTGCGTTACTGTTCCGTCCACTTCGGCAAACACAGTGGATTTGGCGATTTCATTTTCGGCTTCGCGCAGGACCGCACGTGCGCTTTCACGTTGCGCCGGTAAAAGGGTTGTCTGACGAAGCTTGGCGCCATCGAGCATGGCAAGGGCGGCAGCACGCTGGCCGTCTGCTCGGGAAACCGCCGTCTGCAGGCGCTCCAGTTCCTGTTCGCTAACGACTGTATCGTTACGCTCTGCAAGGGACTGGCGGCGGTCCAGATCGTCGGTGGCCTGCCTCAGTTCAGCCTCGGCGGTTTCCAGTTGCGCTGTGGCACCCGCAATTTCCGTTTCAATCAGGCCCAGTGCGGCGTCAATTTCCTCCATTCGGCGCTGCGCGGTTTCCACGGCTGCCTCTTGGCGTGTGGTGTCCAATCGAAAAATCGCGTCTCCGGCATTTACGGGTTGATTGTTCGAAACATAGACCTCGGCCACCCGGCCAGGGCGGTCGGACAGGATCGTAACGGTGCGAAACGCGGCGGATACATTCCGCGTCGACGGATGAAAATAAAAGATGATGGTAATCAGACTGATCGCGAGTATCGCGCAGGCCGTTATTCCCCAGCGCAGCTCGTACCAGATGTTGAACAGGGTAAGTTCGCGTCCCCATCTCTTGCCCTGTTTATAGCGGCGATACAGATAATCAGGCACGATTGTTATCAGGGCAGAGAAAAGAAGCTCAAGCATCGGGGTTGTCCGATGCGTCGGTTGAACGGCTTAGGGGAAAGATCTCATGTAAGGGAACGGCCGCGATAAGGATCGCCGCAATCCAGAACGCATTGTTCAACGTGAACAGCGAAATCAACCCCAGCACGCCGACCAATTGCATTTGCACCTTGTGGGCCCCTGCAGCCATGCGGTCGGGAATGGCCTGAATCGTGAAATAGAGCGACCCGAAACCGAGAAGAACCAGCACAAGTAGCAATCCGACTGTGACCAGAAACCCGTCTGTTTCACCCGGTGGCGTGACCCAGAATGGAAGTCGTGCCAGCGCTTCATCGGAAAGGGAACTGTTCATGTGATCCTCCGATTTCATGACGATCCCATCAAGGATAACCGCCTAAATCCTGAAAAATCAACGCAGTTCCAGTCCGAGCGATCGTTGGACCAACTCGTGCTCTTGCAATTTTGTGGTGTATTCTTCTAGCCAGATCCGGCCCAGAGGGCAGTCATCACCCGTGACGTTTTACGATCACCGATCCCACGGAATACCCGGCCCCGAATGAGCAAATAAGACCGACATCGCCGTCCGTCAGGTCATCTGAGTATTGGGAAAACGCGATGATCGATCCGGCCGAGGACGTGTTGGCATAGTCCTGTAGGATGTTGGGTTGTTCACCGGCCTCGGGTTCGCGACCCAGTACCTTTTTGCCGATGAAATCATTCATCGTCTTGTTCGCCTGATGCAGCCACAGGCGTTTCAGATCGCCACTTTCCACCCCTTCGGCTTCCATATGATCCGAGATGTGCTTGCTGACCATCGGCAGCACTTCCTTGAACACTTTCCGCCCGTTCTGCATGAACTGCATGTCGCGCCGATCCACTACCCCATCAGGGCGCGAGCGGCGCAGGAAGCCGTTGTTGTTGCGGATGTTGTTCGAGAACGACGTGGCGCAGCGAGTCGAAAGGATCTCGAAATGCGGGCCCGTGGCGTCTTCGATCGGTTCGATCAGCGTGGCCGTTGCCACATCGCCAAAGATGAAATGGCAATCGCGGTCACGCCATTCCAAATGCCCCGAGCATATCTCGGGGTTGACCACCAGCGCTGATCGGACGGATCCCGACCGCACCATATCTGCGGCTGCCTGAATGCCGAACGTGGCCGAGGAACAGGCGACGTTCATGTCGAACCCAAAGCCCTTGATTCCAAGTGCCTGCTGAATCTCAATTGCAATAGCCGGGTAGGCGCGTTCATGGTTTGAGGCCGCGCAGATCACCAAATCGACATCCTCGGGACTGCGGCCTGCCTGTGCCAGCGCTTTGTTGCAGGCGTCAACTGCCATTTCGGTCATAATTCCGGGCTCGTCGTCGCTGCGCTGACGCAGTAGCGGGTGCATCACGTCTGGGTCCAGCACGCCTGACTTATCCATCACATACCGGTTTTCGATCCCTGAAGCCTTGAGGATGAAGGCCTCCGACGAATGCTGCATCGGTTCCAGATGCCCTGCTGCTATTGCCTCGGCATTTGCGGCGTTCTGCTTGTCGGCGTAGGCGTTGAAGGCCTGCACAAGCTCTGCGTTGGTGATGATGTTTTCTGGCGTGAAAACACCGGTGCCGGTGATTGCGGGGGTATACATGTCGGGTCCTGGATGTTTCGGATTTGCCCAAAATGCAGTCACAATGGGTTTTGATCAAGGTAAGTTGACCCAACGGAATATGCGTGTTCACAAAATATCAGGTTCAAATCTTGAATAGTTCAAAATATGAAATACCTGAAGCGCCAGACCCAACCGGAGTCCACTATGCAAGACAATATCAGCACCAGGCTTGGTCGCCTCAGCCCCGAGATTCACGCGATCATGGGGGTGTATGCGCTGTACTGGAAGCTGGAAGAGACGTTTGACTGCATCGAAACGGATCTGAGCCACCAAGAGTGTCACATGCTGATCAAGCTTGATCAGCCCAAACGCATGGGCGTGCTGGCCGCGGATATGCTGAGCGTACCGTCGACCATTACGGCCACAGCCGACAACCTTGAAAAGGCGGGCTATCTGACCCGCGAGCGCGATCCAGAAGATCGCCGGGCATGGCTGTTGGTTCTGACGGCACAGGGTGAAGAAGCGCGCAATATGCTGGTAACCGAAGCCGGAGACCTGTTTCACCGCGCCTCTGGGTTGGACGTGGAAGAAACCGCCGAATTCGCGCGACTGGCGCGCAAAATCCGAGACAACATTTTGAAAACGGGAATTCCCGAGGGACTGACCAAATGAAACTTCTAACTGCTCTAAGTGCGGCGCTGATCGCGCTGACCTCCTCGGCTATGGCTCAAGATACGGTCAAGCCGGTCAAATTGATGATGGTGCAGGAATCTTCGCCAGGGTTTTCGCGGCAGTTCTTTGGCCGGGTGGCCGCGCGTCAGACTGTTGATCTGGCCTTTCAGGTGTCGGGCCAGATTGTTGAAATGCCTGTGACCGAGGGCTTTGTGATCCCCAAGGGGCAATTGATCGCGCAACTGGATAAGGAACCGTTCCAGCGTCGCTATGACCGGGCGGTGTTGCAGCAGGATCAGGCTGACCGAACAGTGGCGCGGTTGTCTCGGTTGCAGGGTACGACGGCAAGTCAGGTGGCTGTGGATGATGCGGAAACCGCAGCGCAGTTGGCTGACATCGCGGTGCGGGATGCCGAGTATGATCTGGAACACGCAACGCTGACTGCACCGTTCGACGCTTTGGTATCAAGCCGTGCGGTCGAGGCCTTTACCACGGTTTCGGCCGGCGCTCCGATTGTTCGCATCCACGACATGTCAGAACTGCGGATCGAAGTGGATGTCCCTGAGATTCTGTTCCAGCGTTCAGGTCAGGAAGACGACATTACGATTACAGCGAAATTCCCGGTTAGTGACGAGGTGTTCCCCCTTCAGATACGTGAATTTGACGCCGAAAGTTCCAGCGTGGGGCAGACGTTCCGCATACAGTTCGGACTGACGCCGCCGGAAGGGCTGCAAGTTTTGCCGGGCTCCTCCGTAACAGTGAACGTCAAGGTTAAGGACGATAATACCGGCATCGTCATTCCAGCCTCCGCCATCGTAGCTGACGCAGACGGCACATTGGGCGTGATGGTGTTTTCACCGGTTGGGGCTGGGCAAGGCAATGTCCGCTATGTGCCGGTCACTATTGAGCCCACTCAAACCGGAGATGTCCGAGTGCTGACCGGCTTGTCGGACGGCGATGAAATTGTCGCTGCCGGGGGATCAGCCCTGACCGATGGCCAGGCCGTGCGCCGTTTTACCGGCTTTGCGAACTGAGGGCCTGACAGATGAACATCGCACGCGCCTCTATTGACCGGCCCATTTATACGTGGCTGATCATCCTGTTGGCCTTATTCGGTGGAATCTGGGGGTTCCTTTCGCTTGGCCGGTTGGAAGATCCGGCATTCACTATCAAAAATGCGGTAATCGCCACGCAGTATCCCGGTGCAACCGCTGAACAGGTGGCGCTGGAAGTGTCCGAGCCACTGGAATCAGCCATACAGCAAATGGGCGAGGTCGACACGATCACGTCGCTCAACCAGCCCGGATTCTCGCTGATCGAAGTCGAGATTAAGTCTACTTACGACGGCACCGAGCTGCCTGAAATCTGGACGAAATTGCGTGCCAAAGTGCGTGATGCCACAAAGGACTTGCCACCTGGCGTAGGCCAGCCACTTGTGAATGATGGTTTCGGCGACGTATTTGGCCTGTTCTATGCAATCACGGCCGAAGGTTATTCAGACGCCGAGAAGCATGAGTTGTCCACATTCCTGCGGCGTGAGTTGCTGACCGTCAGTGGCGTGGCCGATGTTGAGGTCAGCGGCCTGCCGGAAGAGGCGATTTTCGTCGAGCCGGATCTGGCGATCTCGGTAAACCAGAACGTACCGATCCAGGCTCTCAATGAAGCCATCGCAAACGCGGATTCGGTGAATGCATCGGGGTCGGTCCGGTCGGAAAATGATCGCACCACGATCCTGACTGCTGAAGGGTCGGACACCGTATCAGCCATTGCGGGGCTGTCTCTTGGGTCGCAGGGGCAGGTGATCAACCTGTTCGACATGTCGCATGTGTATCGCGGCCGTCAGACAGACCCCGACGTCATGATCCGTTTCAATGGAACCGAAGCGTTCACACTTGGGATCGCCGGGTTGTCGACTGAAAACATCGTCGAGGTAGGCAAGCGCGTCGATGCCAAATTCGCCGAGCTGGATTCGCAAATCCCACTGGGTGTGGAAATCCTGCCCATCTACCAGCAGCATGTGGTCGTCGAACAAGCCTCGAACGACTTTCTGGTGAACCTTGCCATGTCTGTGACCATTGTGGTTGCGGTGCTGGGGATATTCATGGGGTGGCGTGCTGCGGTTGTTGTGGGCTCGACCCTGTTGCTGACTGTGGTGGGTACGTTGCTGTTCATGTCGATGTTCTCGATCGAAATGGAGCGGATATCGCTGGGTGCCCTGATCATCGCAATGGGGATGCTGGTGGACAACGCAATTGTGGTGGCCGAGGGGATGCAGATCGCCATGCTGCGTGGCAAAACCTCGCGCGATGCGGCGGACGAGGCTGCGTCCAAGACACAGATTCCGCTGCTGGGGGCCACTGTCATCGGTATCATGGCTTTTGCAGGGATCGGTCTCAGCCCCGACGCGACGGGTGAGTTTTTGTTCTCGCTGTTCGCGGTGATCGGTATCTCGTTGTTGCTCAGCTGGGTGCTGGCGCTGACGGTTACACCGCTTCTTGGGCATTACTTCTTCAAGCAAGGCGAGGCAGGCGCGGTGGATGCGTATGGGGGCATCATGTTCCGCATTTACGGCAGCATCCTTCGCACGGCACTTCGGTTCCGTTGGCTGGTTATTGTCGGTCTGATCAGTGTTACGGCGGCGTGTTTCGCGGGCTTTGGGTTGGTCAAACAACAATTCTTCCCGGACTCGAACACGCCATTGTTCTTTGTGCACTACAACCTGCCGCAAGGCACACCCATCGCCCGCACGTCCCAAGATATGGCCGTGTTCGAAGACTGGCTGGCCGAGCGCGAAGATGTCGTTTCGGTCACCACATTTGTGGGGCAAGGGGCGACCCGGTTCCTGCTGACCTATTCGGCGGAGAAACCGAACCCCAGCTATGGTCACATGATCATTCGCACTGAAACGCTCGATGACATCCCAGCCTTGCAGGTGGATCTTGAGGCGTTTGGGTCGGCGCAATTCCCCGAAGGCCAGTTCCGCACCAAGCGGTTGGTCTTTGGTCCCGGTGGCGGCGATCCGATCCAGGCGCGATTCTCGGGCAGTGATCCGGCGGTTTTGCGAGCCTTGGCGGATGAGGCCGTGCAAAAGATGCGTGCAGCATCGCCCAATGCGCTGAATGTCTATCACGACTGGCGCGAGCAAGAACTGGCGGTGCAGCCGATCTATGCAACCGAACGCGCCCAGACGGCTGGTGTGTCCCGAGAAGACATTGCCGCGACGCTGCAATTTTCAACCGACGGCACCACCGCGGGTGTCTTTCGCGAACGCGACCGTCTAATTCCGATCATCATTCGCCGCCCTGCCGACGGAGATTATTCCATCGTGGATCAGGTCGTGTATTCGGATCAGTCCGAAAAATTTGTTCCTATCGAACAAATGGTGGACGGGTTCGAATACAAAGCGCTCAACACTTTGGTGCATCGACGTGACCGGGTGCTGACAATCACCGTGGGCGCGGATATTCCACCCGACATGACGGCGGCACAGGTTCATTCCGAAGTGCGCGCAGCCATCGAAGAGATGGAGTTGCCTTCGGGTTACAAGATGGAATGGGGCGGCGAGTTCGAAAACGCTGGCGAAGCAAATGAAAGTCTGGGTCGCCAGTTGCCCGTGAGCTTGCTGATCATGGTTCTGATCTCTGTGCTGATCTTTAACGCGATCCGTCAGCCGATCATCATCTGGCTGCTGGTGCCGATGTCGGTAAACGGGGTCGTGATCGGCCTACTGGGCACCGGTCTGCCGTTTACCTTTACGGCGTTGTTGGGGCTGCTCAGCCTGTCGGGGATGCTGATTAAGAATGGTATCGTTCTGGTAGAGGAAATTGATCTGGTCCGCGAAACCGGAAAAGGGCTGCAAGAGTCGATCATCGAAGCCTCGGTCTCGCGACTGCGCCCGGTCATGCTGGCGGCTGTCACCACCATTCTGGGGATGGCACCGCTGCTGACTGACGCGTTCTTCCGATCAATGGCGGTGACGATCATGGGGGGGCTGGCTTTTGCAACGATCTTGACAATGGTGGCCGCTCCGGTGTTCTACATGGTGTTCTTTTCGCGGGACGAGAAACGCAAAGCCGCACCAGCCTGATAGATGCCGGGCGGCTGGGTCAGCCGCCCGGATCTTTTGCCGGATCGTAGTGGTAGTGAAAGCAGGATAGCTTATTGCCATCCGGATCGCGCAGATATGCAACGAAGAAGTCCGGCGCGTAGTAGGCCCGGACACCCGGCTCGCCGGCGTCGGTGCCACCGTGTAACAGCCCCGCCGCATGAAATCGTCTGACCTGTGCGGCGCTTCGGGCGGGAAAGGCGATCATGTTCCCATTTCCCGCGCTGGCTCTATTGCCATCAAAGGGCGTACATACCCAAAATCCGGTTCCGGCATCGGGATCAGTCCCCCAACCCGCACGATCATTGCTCCAACCGGGAAGTCGAGGCTGGTCAAGAACGGAAAAGATCGCGTCATAAAACCAGATGGCCCGCGACAGGTCATTGGTTCCGAATGTGGTGTAAAGCTGCACAGCACCCCCAAATGGCTTAGACCTCAATCATGCGGTCTGTGACCCCGCGGGGAAAGCGAAAAGGGGGTTCAAAGACCTGTCAGATCAGCGGGACAAATGGCACGTCACAGGCGGCAAGTGTGATGAGGGCGGTTAAAGCCAGA
The DNA here is from genome assembly GCF_056539305.1 of Ruegeria sp. BC1. Classification (NCBI taxonomy): domain Bacteria; kingdom Pseudomonadati; phylum Pseudomonadota; class Alphaproteobacteria; order Rhodobacterales; family Roseobacteraceae; genus Ruegeria; species Ruegeria sp. BC1. Next base: position 312,978 of record NZ_JBQFUT010000002.1, on the reverse strand, counting down.
ATCCTACGCATTTTCTTGTTCCTTCTGCTCGTTTCCAAAAAAGATGCGCGCCCGTGGACACAAGGTCAACGGGCGCGCGAAATTTACGTTGGCGTAAGCGGGATTGGGCCGTTTACCCCTGTAGCGATTTCACCTCGACATCCCCTTCGGCCTGCGCCTTGATCGCCAACGCAGCGGCATGGCTGGCAGCGGCGGTGGTGAAGTAGGGGATCTTGTCATAGAGCGCGATAGACCGGATCGACTTGCTGTCCTCGACCGCCTGCGCGCCTTCGGTGGTGTTCATCAGCAACTGCACCTGACCGTCCTTGAGCATATCGACAACGTCTGGGCGGCCCTCATAGACCTTGTTGACCACGTCACAGGGTACACCCTGATCCGCCAGCCAGCTTTGAGTGCCGCGCGTTGCAACCAGCGTGAACCCTTGCGCCACCAGCACCTGAGCCGCCTCGAGCATAGCCGGAGTCTTGTCGGCATCCTTAATCGAGATGAAGGCACGACCTGAAGACGGCAGTACCATCCCGGCCCCCATCTGCGCCTTCAGGAAGGCACGAGGGAAGTCACGGTCCCAGCCCATGACCTCACCGGTCGAACGCATCTCGGGGCCGAGGATCGTATCGACACCTGGGAAGCGGGCGAAGGGCAGCACCGCCTCTTTCACCGAGAACCACGGCATGTCCGGGTCGGCCAGTGTCATCTGGTCGGCAATCTTGGTGTCGTCAACAGCCTTATAAGCCGGACGCTGCGGGAAGTTCGTCAACTTCTCGCCCGCCATCACACGGGCAGCAATCGATGCGATTGCGCTGTCGGTCGCTTTGGCAACGAAAGGCACTGTACGGCTGGCGCGCGGGTTGACTTCGATCAGGTAAATCTCATCGTCTTTGATCGCGAACTGCACGTTCATCAGGCCAACCACGTTTAGCGCCTTGGCCAGTTTGAAGGCCTGTTCTTTGATCTGTTCGATAATGTCCTTGGACAGCGAATAAGGCGGCAGCGAACAGGCCGAGTCACCCGAGTGGACACCGGCCTCTTCGATGTGCTGCATGATGCCAGCAACATGCACGTCGGTACCGTCGCACAGTGCGTCCACGTCCAGCTCAACCGCACCCGCCAGATAGCTGTCCAGCAAAACGGGGCTGTCGCCCGAGACCACCACGGCCTCGTTGATGTAACGCTTCAACTGTTCCATATCGCGGACGATTTCCATGGCGCGGCCACCCAAAACGTAAGACGGGCGGATCACCAGCGGGAAGCCGATATCTTCCGCGATCTCAAGCGCCTGTTCGTCGGTCGAAGCGATGCCGTTCTTGGGCTGTTTCAGACCCAGATCATTAACCAGCGCCTGGAAACGCTCACGGTCTTCGGCCAGATCGATCGCGTCCGGGGTGGTGCCGAGGATCGGAATGCCTTCGGCCTCAAGCGCGTTGGCCAGTTTCAGCGGGGTCTGGCCGCCGAACTGAACAATGACGCCGTGCAGCGTGCCGTTTTCCTGCTCTTTCGTCAGGATTTCCATCACGTGTTCAAATGTCAGCGGCTCGAAATACAACCGGTCCGAGGTGTCGTAGTCGGTCGAGACCGTCTCGGGGTTGCAGTTGATCATGATGGTTTCATAGCCCGCCTCGGTCAGCGCGAAACAGGCGTGACAGCAGCAATAGTCAAACTCAATCCCCTGACCGATCCGGTTTGGGCCACCGCCGAGGATAACGACCTTTTTGCGGTCGGACGGACGTGCCTCGCACTCAACCTCGCCCATCATCGGGGCTTCATAGGTCGAGTACATATAAGGCGTTTGCGCTTCGAACTCGGCGGCGCAGGTGTCAATGCGTTTGAATACCGCTGTGACGCCCAGATTGCGCCGGGCACGGCGGACATTGTCTTCGTCACGGCCAGTAAGTTTGCCCAGACGCGCGTCGGTGAAGCCCAGCATCTTCAGTTTGCGGATGCCTTCTTCGGTCACGGGAAGGCCATCCTTGCGAACTTGACGTTCGGCATCGACGATCTCGCGGATACGTGCGAGGAACCACGGGTCGAACTTTGTGACACCAAAGATTTCGTCATCAGTCAGACCGTGGCGCATGGCCTGCGCGATGGTGCGCAGACGGTCAGGCGTCTGCTGGCTGATCGCACGAATAACGGCAGCTTTGCCTGACGTATCTAGCAGCGGTTTACCTGCCGCAAAGACACCAGTGCCAGCACTAACATTTTCGCCCATGTTAAGGCTTTCGGGAAGAACCGCGTTGATGTCTACGCCTTCAATCTGGACCTCATCAAAGCCGGTCAGACCCGATTCCATCGAAGCCAGCGCCTTTTGCATCGATTCGTGGATGGTCCGCCCAATGGACATGGCCTCACCCACCGATTTCATTGCGGTGGTCAGGTAGGGTTCCGAGCCCGGGAATTTCTCAAAGGCGAATTTCGGAATCTTGGTGACGACATAGTCGATGGTCGGCTCGAACGAAGCCGGGGTCACCTTGGTGATGTCATTGTCCAGCTCGTCCAGCGTGTAGCCCACGGCCAGTTTCGCCGCGATCTTGGCGATCGGGAAACCGGTCGCTTTGGAGGCCAGCGCCGACGAGCGTGACACGCGTGGGTTCATCTCGATCACAACCATGCGGCCGTCATCTGGGTTGATCGCCCATTGCACGTTCGATCCGCCGGTCTCGACCCCAATCTCGCGCAGAACGGCAATCGAGCCGTTGCGCATGATCTGGTATTCCTTATCAGTCAGGGTCAGCGCCGGGGCCACGGTGATCGAGTCACCTGTGTGCACGCCCATTGGGTCGATGTTTTCGATAGAACAAACGATGATGGCGTTGTCGGCGGTATCGCGCACCACCTCCATCTCATACTCTTTCCAGCCCAGCAGGCTTTCATCGACGAGAATCTGGTTTACCGGTGAGGCGTCCATGCCTGAGCGGCAAAAATGGATGTAATCCTCACGGTTATAGGCCACACCGCCGCCGGTCCCGCCCAGTGTGAAAGCGGGGCGGATAATGGCAGGCAGGCCAATCTCTTCCAGCTCATCCAGCGCCATCTGAACGCCAGCGTCCAGATCGGTAGAGCCGTCATCGCGCTTTGGTGCGGTCACGATGGTCGCTTTGGGGTTTTCCAGTCCCAGCCGGTCCATCGCTTCGCGGAACAGGGCGCGGTCCTCGGCCATTTCGATAGCATCGCGCTTGGCGCCGATCATCTCGACACCAAATTTTTCCAGCACGCCCATCTCTTCCAATGCCAGCGACGTGTTCAGACCGGTTTGTCCGCCCATTGTGGGCAGCAGGGCGTCGGGGCGCTCTTTCTCGATGATCTTGGCGACGACCTCGGGTGTGATCGGTTCGATGTAGGTGGCGTCCGCCAGGCCCGGATCGGTCATGATCGTGGCTGGGTTTGAGTTCACCAGGATAACCCGGTACCCTTCCTCGCGCAGCGCCTTGCAGGCCTGAGCGCCGGAATAGTCGAACTCGCAAGCCTGACCGATGACAATGGGTCCCGCCCCGATGATCATGATCGACTGAATGTCGGTTCTTCTGGGCATGGCCTGGTTCCTTCGGTTGTTCGCGAGTCAGGGCACCCCTCGAGCGCCCAAATTGTCCTGCGTTATAGGGACCGCGCGAAAAGGTGCAAGGGGGATCGGAAACAGGGGCGAAATTGCCGCTTTCCCCTCTTTCCCTTGCCGCCGTATTCTCTATACCGCGCAGCACGACACATGAGGATGCTCTTGCGTATTCGTTTCGATCAGGGGCCAGCCGGTCCCGGAACCAGTTTCGACCGGCCAGCCAGCGTGATCCGCGCGGACACAGCGGACGAGGTGCCCCAGGCTTTGGTGGCGCTGGATCAAGTGCGCGATGACGGCATGTGGCTAGCAGGCTATGCCAGTTATGAGCTGGGTTATGCGCTGGAACCCCGGCTGTCAGACCGCATGCCAACGGATCGTCGTCTGCCTCTGCTGTGCTTCGGTGTCTATGATGGACCTGACCAACGGGACCTTCCCCCGGCATCGGGCGGTGTGACGGGTTTTGCCCCCCGCTGGGACGAAGCGCGTTACTCGCAGGCTTTCCGCAAGGTTCACGATGCTATCGGGGCAGGGGATATCTATCAGGCCAACCTGACCTTTCCCATCGACCTGACCGTCGAAGGCGACAGTGCGGCTTTGTATGTGGCGCTAGCGGCCGGGCAACCTGTGGGTCATGGCGCACTGGTGCAGCAAGACGATTTGCCCGACCTGCTCAGTCGCTCGCCCGAGCTGTTTTTCCGCACCGAGGCCGACCGCAAGATCGAAACCCGCCCCATGAAAGGGACACAGCCGCGTTCTGAAGACATGGCCGAGGACGCGCGCCGTCGCGATTTCCTGTCGACAGACGAGAAAAATCGGGCCGAGAATCTGATGATCGTCGATCTTCTGCGCAACGATATCAGCCGTGTTGCGCTGCCCGGATCAGTCAAAGTTCCCGAGCTGTTCAAGGTCGAAACCTACGCGACTGTGCATCAGATGATCTCGCTGGTGCAGGCGCAGCTTCATTTGGGCGCCGAATTGTCTGATATCCTGACCGCACTGTTCCCCTGCGGTTCGATCACCGGTGCGCCCAAAATTCGTGCGATGGAGATTCTGTCCGATCTCGAACCCTGGCCCCGCGACATCTATTGCGGTGCGATCGGCTGGGCTGCGCCAGACGGCCGATCCGAATTCAATGTGGCAATCCGCACGCTGATGGTCGAGGGTGGCGCGGCCACGCTGAATGTTGGTGGCGGTCTGGTCTGGGACAGCACTGCCCCATCCGAATATGAGGAAGCGCTATGGAAAGCCCGATTTGCCCACCAGCTGATCCTGACTTCCGCATAATCGAAACGCTGGCCTTTCGGCCCGAGCAAGGCTTTGTTCGGCGTGACCGACATCTGGCGCGGATGGCAAGATCGGCCGACGCACTGGGCATTCCCTGTGATGTAAAGCGTGCTGCCAAAAAACTGGATGCGGTTGCCGGGATGTCACCATTGCGCTGCCGGTTGACTCTGGCCACTGACGGCCAGCTGGACGTCACTACTGGCGTTCTGGCCGATAACCCGCCGGTCTGGCTTGTCGCCCTTGCCGAGGAACGCCTTACCGCCGCGGACAACTGGTTACGGCACAAAACTACCCAGCGCGCGCTTTACGACGCAGCGCGTTCGTCTTTGCCGGACAGCGTTGACGAATTGGTGTTCCTGAATGAGCGTGGTGAGTTGTGCGAAGGCACCATCACCAACCTGTTTCTGGAAATGCCCGGCGGGCCGCGTCTGACTCCCGCCTTGTCCAGCGGTCTTCTGCCCGGCATCCTGCGTGAAGAAATGTTGGCAAATGAACAGGTTACCGAAGCCACCTTGACCTTGGCCGACCTGAAAAACGCGGAAAAAGTCTATCTAGGGAATTCCCTGCGTGGTCTGATCCAAGCAGAGTTGGCAATACAGTGAGTAAGCAATCCGATTGGACGGATACCACTACACCGCATCTGAGGTTGCGGCTGGAGTTTGGACTGTTCTTTATCGCCGTGCCGGTATTGATCGCCGTCCTTTTCCCTCCAAACTGGATGTTCCCGTCTCTGTTTGCCTTCACGGCCATCGGGATCGTCTTGTTGCACTTCACGCCGGGCTTTGCGTGGGCTGAGCTTCGGTACAACTGGCGCAACTGGTCTTGGGGCGAACTGGCCATGTTTGCCGTTGCAATGACTCTGTTTTGCTCTGCGCTGGTGATGCTGACACGGCCTGGTGCAGCCTTCTTATTGTTACTCAACCGGCCCGAATTTCTGGTGGTCATCTGGCTTGGCTACCCAGTGCTGTCGGCCTTGCCGCAAGAGCTACTGTTCCGGTCGCTGTTTTTCCGCCGCTATCATGAGATCCTGCCAAACGGGCGGTCGGCTTACCTACTAAATGCAAGCCTGTTTTCACTTGCCCACCTGATGTACTGGAGCTGGATCGTTACCATCATGACCTTCGCCGGAGGGCTGCTGTTCACATGGGCCTATCGCAAACGCGGATCGTTTTTCTTTGCGGTCCTGCTGCACGCGATTGCGGGGAATATCATCTTCGCTGCCGGTCTGGGCATCTATTTCTACTCGGGCAACGTGCAAAGGCCGTTTTGACGGCGCGACCCGCCTTGACTTTCCAAGCCTGACAGGGTGTATCGGCGCGACGAATTCTGCGCCCGAAGGGATATTTCATGCACGCCTATCGCAGCCACACCTGCGCCGCTCTGACCGCCGCCAATGTTGGTGAAACCGTTCGCCTGTCTGGCTGGGTGCATCGGGTCCGAGATCACGGTGGCGTCCTGTTCATCGATTTGCGCGACCATTTTGGCGTGACGCAAGTGCTGTGCGACGGTGACAGCGCCGCCTTTGCCGAGCTGGAAAAGGTCCGCTCCGAATGGTGTATCCGCATTGACGGCACCGTAAAGGCGCGTGACCCGGAACTGGTGAACTCGAAACTGCCCACCGGTGAGATCGAAGTTTATGTGCGTGAACTTGAGGTTCTGGGCGCTGCCGATGAATTGCCGCTGATGGTTTTCGGCGACCAGGAATACCCCGAGGAAACCCGCCTGCGCTATCGCTATCTGGACCTGCGCCGCGAGGCGATGCAGCAGAATATGACCCTGCGCTCTGACGTTGTGGCCTCGATGCGCCGCCGCATGTGGGATCAGGGGTTCCGTGAATATCAGACACCGATCATCACCGCTTCTTCGCCCGAAGGCGCACGCGATTTTCTGGTGCCTTCGCGCCTGCATCCCGGCAAGTTCTACGCACTGCCGCAGGCCCCGCAGCAGTTCAAACAGCTGATCATGGTGTCGGGCTTCGACAAGTATTTCCAGATCGCGCCGTGCTTCCGCGATGAAGACCCGCGTGCTGACCGCTCGCCCACCGATTTCTACCAACTCGACCTCGAGATGTCGTTTGTCGAGCAGCAGGATGTATTCGATACTATCCAGCCCGTTCTGACCGGCGTGTTCGAGGAATTCGGCGGTGGCCGTAAGGTCGACCAAGAGTGGCCGCAGATTTCCTACAAGGACGCGGCCCTTTGGTACGGCACCGACAAGCCCGACCTGCGCAACCCTATTAAAATGCAAGTGGTCTCCGACCACTTCCGCGGGTCTGGCTTCGCGATATTCGCAAAGCTGCTGGAGCAGGACGGCACTGAAATCCGCGCCATTCCCGCCCCGACCGGTGGCAGCCGCAAGTTCTGCGACCGCATGAACGCCTTTGCCCAGAAAGAAGGACTGCCCGGTATGGGCTACATCTTCTGGCGAGATCAGGGTGAAGGGATGGAGGCCGCAGGCCCGCTGGCCAAGAACATCGGTCCTGAACGCACCGAGGCGATCCGCCAGCAGCTGGGTCTGGGCGTTGGCGACGCGGCGTTCTTCCTGGGTGGTAAGCCGAAAGCGTTTGAAAAGGTGGCTGGTAAGGCGCGTGACGTGATTGGTGAGGAGCTGAACCTGACCGAGAAAGACCGCTTCGCGTTTGCCTGGATTGTGGATTTCCCGATCTACGAGCAGGACGAAGAAACCGGCGCGATCGACTTTGAACACAACCCGTTCTCGATGCCGCAGGGCGGTATGGAGGCGCTGCAGGGCAATCCTCTGGACGTGCGCGGGTATCAGTACGATCTGGCCTGTAACGGGTATGAGCTGGTCTCGGGCGCAATCCGAAACCACAAGCCAGAGATTATGCTGAAAGCCTTTGAACTGGCCGGGTACGGTGAAGACGAAGTGAAAAGCCGCTTTGGTGCGCTGTTTAACGCCTTCCACTACGGTGCTCCGCCGCACGGTGGATGTGCTGCCGGGATTGACCGGATCGTGATGCTACTGGCGGATGAAGCCAACATTCGCGAGGTCATGATGTTCCCGATGAATCAGCGCGCAGAGGATCTGATGATGGATGCTCCGTCGGACCCGACCTCGGATCAGTTGATGGAGCTGGGGCTTCGGATCATTCCTCAGGACTAATTAAATGCCCGCCGCAGCCTTTGCGGCGGGTTTTTTCATTGTGTCATCCTTGACGTTTGGCGGACACGCCGATTGCGCTAGCCGGTCAACATCCGTTAAACCGTCTGGATCGGCCTGAGAGGTTCGCGCGACCCGAATGTTTCGGGCTGCAGTCCGGGTTTGATGATAGGCCCAGATACTTACGATTGTAGCCGTCAGAAAGTAAGCCGTTGCCATCTTATATAGCCTCGCGTTGTTCCAGCCGAGCCTGGACGATGCCGGCAACTTGAGCAGCCAGAGCAGTCACAGGCGTGCCGCCCGCGCGCGATTCTGCTAGTCTTTGGGCGGCATCAGCCAGAACCATATCATCGGCATCCTGGGCTACACTGCGCAGGAACTGGGCCGCATAGTCCAACGTGCGATGGTCATTCGGACCCGTCAGCACGTCCGCGATATGGGCCATGTCATCCTGATAAGCCATCGGATCGGGACGAATGGTTTCGTCCCGTATGGCGTGCAGATTGTTAGGGCGTCGATCTTCGGGCAAACTTTCAAGAATGAATTTTTGAAAGATTGCCAGCGACTTCAGAGGCTTGGTCAAAAACCCGTCCGCACCTGCCCGTAGCGCGGCGTCCTGTGCGAAATCGTCACCGGACATGCCCAGAATGGCACCGATGCGTGGTGTTGCGTCTGTCAGTTCGGCTATCAACTCGGCACCGGAGCCATCGGGCAGGCCAATGTCCACAAGGATGACCGAAGGCCGGTAAATCTGCAGATGCCGCCGGGCCGATGCCAGACAATCCGCACGCCGGATACGAGCCCCACTGTGCAGGCACATCAGCCGGATCGCATCACAAACATAGCGGCTGTCTTCGACGACGAGAATGGTTTGCCCCAACAGGGGCCGCGTGGCGGTTGGCTGCGCCGGGGAGGCAAAAGGGCTCGAATCATCCATGGCAGATCTCCTAATCAGCAGATGCCTCACGCTAGGAACTTCTGGCTAACACGACGTTAACGGCAATTTGGCGCACTTGTTCTTTACAGAAACAGCCCCCATAACCGCGGCAACGCCGAAACGGAGGAGAGTTCCATGATTGGTCGCCTGAACCATGTCGCTATTGCCGTCCCAGATCTGGAGGCCGCGTCAGAGCAGTACCGCAACGCGCTGGGCGCCAAAGTCGGAGCCCCGCAGGACGAGCCAGATCATGGCGTAACCGTCGTGTTCATTGAGCTGCCCAACACCAAGATTGAATTGCTCTACCCCATGGGCGAAGACAGCCCGATCAACGGTTTCCTGGAAAAGAATCCGGCCGGTGGCATTCACCATGTTTGCTATGAGGTCGAGGACATCATCGCTGCTCGCGATCACCTTAAGGAAACTGGTGCCCGTGTTCTGGGTTCGGGCGAGCCCAAGATCGGCGCGCATGGTAAACCTGTGTTGTTCCTGCACCCCAAGGATTTCAACGGCTGCTTGGTCGAACTGGAACAGGTGTAACCCAACCCCGGAGGGGCTGACATGACGATCACTGCCGGACTGGTTTTGTTTGCCGTTATCTGGTTCATGACGCTGCTTGTGGTTCTGCCGATCCGCATCAAGACGCAGGGTGATCTGGGCGAGATTGTTCCGGGCACCCATGCGGGCGCGCCGGAAGTGCATCACATGAAGAAAAAAATCTGGATCACTACCGGCGTTTCGGTGGTGCTCTGGGCCATTATCGCAGGGATCATCATCTCGGGTGTGATCTCGGTGCGCGATTTCGACTGGCTGAACCAGCTGGAGCCCCGAGATTGAGCGTCAGGGCCTTGGCCCTGACAGCATGTGGTAGATATGTGTGAATGTGGCCGCTCCAATAATCGGGATTACCAAGTTCACCAGTGGCACCGATAGGGGAATAGCCATCAAGGTGCCCGCCAGCCAGATGGTCGCAGAGTGTTTGGCGCGCAGTTTGCGCGCCTCTTCGCGCCCGATGCGTCGCATCGCGGCCAGAGTGAAATATTCCCGACCCAGCAGAAACCCGTTCATTGCCCAGAATATGAACGGTGCCAAAGGCGTGAAGATCACGTAGAGGATCAGCGCCAGAAGGTTTGCGACGATCAGAACCCCTAAGAAACCCAATGCATCGCGCAGCCCGTCGCTGAACGGGATACCCGGCACCTTGGGCAGGGTGGGATAGTGTTTGTCCTCGACGGCCTGCGCCACTTCTTCCAAAAACAGGGACGTGATCGCCGAAGCCACCGGCACCATCAGAAATACCGGTAAGATCAATACCACGAAAATGCCCGAGTAATTGAGCACGTCGTTCAGCCACGGCACCGCACCGATCCATGGCAGAGAAATCTCATTCCCGGACATTCTGTTGATCAACCAGATTGCCCCAGCGCAGGCCGCGATCAACAATACGATTGTCAGGCCAACCCCGCGCAGCAGGACGGCGCGAAATTTGGGGTCTCCGATTTGGCCCAGGGCGGTGAAGAACGCGTTTAGTATGATCATTCAGAAACCCACTCGGTCAGGGCAGCCACATCGGGGCGCGGCCGCTCGGGCGGGGTCGTGCCTTCGGTTGCGATGTGAATCAACCCCGCAACACGTTCATGATCATTCAGCCCGAACGCCTTTTGGCAGAATTCCCGGTCGTGAACTTGCCAGCCAGACAACCAGTTCGCGCCCCAACCGGACGCAAGAGCCGCATTCAACAGGGCCACGCAGACAGCGCCGGCGGAATAGGTTTGCTCGATCGCGGGAACTTTTTCTGACGGCTTTTGCACTTCGATCACTGCAACGGCCAAATGGCCCATGTCGAACTGGCTGCGGGCTTTTGTGATGTCCTCGGGGGACTTGCCCAGTGCGAGGCCACATTCCTGCGTTAATTCGGACAGCCGTGGCATTGCACCTTTTTCCAGCACGATAAATCGCCAGGGCTCCATCTTGCCGTGATCCGGGCTGCGGGCCGCGATCGTCAATAGGGGGGTTAACTCTTCCCGGGTGGGCGCCGGAGCAATCAAAGTTTTTGCCGGGCGGGATCGGCGAGATTGCAGGAACTCCAGTGCGGCCGGATTCTTTAATGACATATGTTAACTTCCTTTACATAAGCAGTCTGTATCTGGTTGAGCATCTGGTAAGTTTCAAGAGCAATCAGCTGGATGTGCGAGGATCAATTTCATTCCCCAGCCAGCCGTGCAAGAGTGTTCCTGAGCAGGAGATAAAGATGGCCAAACCAAAATTGCGCGAGGTTCCAGATCTGAGCGCTCAGGCCACACCCGGAGCGGCTATTCAGGTCAGAGTCACGCCCAAGTCTGCACGGGACAGTATTGTGTTGGACAAGGGCTCCATCCGTATCACGGTCACCGCACCGCCGGAAAATGGAAAAGCTAATGAGGCAGTGCAGCGAATTCTGGCTGCGGCGATGGGCGTCGCCCCGTCGACGTTAACCCTGAAAAAAGGGCAAAGCGCGCGTGACAAAGTGTTTGTCTACGCGCCTTGATCCGGCTTTTCGTGAACCTGATACACGCCTTCCGGCAAATCCAGAGCAGCGGCCAGATCACGGACCTGTTCAGGAGACAGAGTTATTTTTTGCACTTTGTCTGTGCGCGGGTCCAGCTGCTCAAGCGTTACACATTCAGCAAAGCTGTTGATGACGACATCCTCTTGCAAGGGCTTTGCACCCTCATCCATCAGAGTAATGACTGTCGAGTCGAATTCATGCTCAATCGAAAACATATGGGCAGAGTGCAGGGGGTCTGGTCGCATTGCAACCCGTTGAATTGCAAACAGGCAGTGGTCGTCACCACAGGACCGCGCTATGGTTTTTCAAACGGGGTCACCGTTTCAAAGGGATATGAATGCGCCGTCTGACCTATTTGCTGTTTTTTCTGGTTTTGGCGGCCTGTGATGCCGATACTCTGCGCGTGCAATCGGCCGCGGAATGGGAGCAAGAGTCCGAGGAATTCCAAGTAGAGGCCGAAGCGTTTCGGGACATCAGCCGCGCCGTTGGCAAAGAAGCGCGTGCAGAATGTCTGCGGCAAGCGAAAGTCAAAAATTGCGATTTCACGATTCTGGTCGACCTGAACCCGCGCGCAGAGGCCAACGCGTTTCAGACGCTGGACAACAAAGATCAGCCGGTGATCATCTTTACGCGTGCGATGATCCAATCCGCACAGAACGCGGATGAACTGGCCTTTGTGATGGGGCATGAAGCAGCGCATCACGTATTGGGCCACATCGCGCGGCAATCGGAAAGTGCGCAAGAAGGTGCCGTGATTTTTGGTGACTTGGGCGAGCTGTTCGGAGAGGACGGGAAAGAACTAGAACGCTCTCAGAAACTGGGGGCCAATGTGAATATGCAGGTGAATCTAAAGGAATTTGAGCTGGAAGCGGATCAGCTGGGGACGATTATCACCTACAATGCCGGATACAATCCGTTGATCGGCGCAAAGTATTTTGACCGTATTCCCGATCCTGGGGACCAGTTTCTGGGAACACACCCTCCAAATGCTGCGCGGGTTCAGATCGTGCAGGAAACTGCTAGACGTCTGGGACTGAAGCCATTGGAACCGGCAGAGGAGGCAGAACCAGACCTGCAGTCCCCAACGTTGCCCCGACCAACGGTGCAGACACGATGATATCAATTGAAAGGCTAGGGGTAGTCCTGTCAGATCGTGGATCGAAATATGCCGTGTCGGGCGCACGGGTCCAAACGCGGGCAGATGTTGATGCAGTGTTGCAGGACCTTAAAACGGACAAAGCCTATGCCAAGGCCACGCACAACACCTGGGCAGCGGTATTGCCGACTGGGGCGCTTAAGGCGGATGACGGGGAAAGCGGTGCGGGCATGGTGATTCTGCGCATGCTCGAACGCGCCGGGCTGGAAAGCCATGTTGTGATTGTCACCCGCTGGTATGGTGGCAAAAAACTGGGCGGTGACCGCTTTCGCCGGGTGCAGGACGCCACGCGGGCCTATCTGGATCATATCGGCGTCGGCCCTTGACCTGAGTCAAAGGCCCGTTGTTAGCGCTGCGATATCCTATCCGGGACGTGCGATAGGAAAGGACCTTCCATGCCCAACCGAGACGAGTTGAAACGCCATGCCGGTCTTGTGGACCAAATGGCAACCAAGCTTGGCGTAGACCTGCAAGAATCCGCGATCGATGGTGACATCTCGATCGACCAGATTTCCGAAGCTGTTCTGAGATGCACGGATTGTCCAAACCCCTCCCATTGCGAGAAGATACTGAGCGTGTCTGCACATGTGGATCAAACGCCGGAATATTGTCGAAATCGAGAGCTACTTGGCAAACTGATACCTTAGTGACCGCAGTGCCTCGTGCCGCACTTCGCGGACCTATGGAAATCAACCACGGCGTGTAGCGCTGAAAGCATCTCAAATACAGGAACACAGATGATACAGTCCGTTCTGGGTGAGGTCGAAAAGCACTTCTGGCTCACCCGATCCGTTGCGCGCTGCATGAATGTTTCGCTGACCGAAGCCATGATGGACGGACGTCTGACACCGGATCGCTACGCCGAGTTGGTGACGCGCTGTCGGGCGTCACAGTGTAGCAGTCAATGCGCGGTTTGGTTGTCGGAACAAAAATCCGAAGACCGCGCGGCCCCCGAGTTCTGCGCCAATGCCGATCTGTTGAACGCGTTGAAGACGTAATCAGATCTTAGAGTGCGACCCGTCACACAGCGGTGGTTTTGCGGTGTGTTTGCAGCCACAGAAGAAAACCTTTTTGCTATGTTCGGCAGTGTATTTGACTGGTTCGAACGAGGTGCCTTTGTGGGAGCCGTCGCAAAAAGGCTGCCGTTTGGACTGGCCGCACGCGCACCAGAAATAGGTTTTTCCTTCGGTTACCTCGACCGGGTATGGTTCCTTCTGGGCGATGTTCGGCTCGTCTGACATTAGGCTGCTCCTGCTTTGGCTGATGTCCATGAATACCTTAGACCGTTATTGGAAAAACGGTAGTAAATGCTCAAAAAACCGCTGTTCAGAGTGGGTTACCAGCATAGTTTCGCCTTAACTCACAATCGTGTGATTGAATTCGTTGCAAAAATCAAAACGACGTCTTATCCTGACATCGGCCCCGAATTCTTGGGCAATATCAGAAATTTAATAGAGGATTGACGGACATGAAACTTAAACTCGCTGCCGTTGGCGCTTTTGCCCTTGTTCTGGCTGCATGCTCGCAGCAAGAGGAGCCGACCCCGGTTTACATCACACCGGATTATGACAAGTACGGCACACCGAGCTGTCCGGCGGGAACCGAACTGGCCACGACCGAAGCGGGACAGACTATCTGTAACCCGGTCTAACAGTAAGCATTTCGCGGGCGGCTTTACCCAAGGCCGCCCGCACAAATACGGGTGTTAATGCCGCCTTTGGGCGGTTTTTTCTTGCCCGCAGGACGTTGTTGAGATTTCTGTATTCTCCAACGGAATTCGGAGATTAGATGAGAAATTTCTTCACCCGACTTAAGGATCGTACCCGCTGGAGTTGGGAAGGTCTGGTTGCAACCTGGAAGGACGAATACTCTTTCCGCATATGGGTCTGGGCTAATCTGATTTCCATCGCTTTGGTTATTTGGCTTCCGGTACCCGAGGGGCTTCGGGCATTGATTCTGGTGCTGGGATTGCTGGTGCTTGTGGCCGAACTGTTCAATACAGCCATCGAACGCGCAGTTGATCACACATCGACCGAACGCAGTGTGTTGGCGCGGCAAGCCAAGGATGCGGCTAGTGCAGCCGTTGCGTTGACCGCAGTGGCCGCTGGGGTGGCATGGGGTGCCGCGCTGTTGGGGCTGCTGTGACCTGACTTACTTGTATCTCGAAAACTTGTGGTGCTGAATGCCGTAGCGTTTCTGGATGTAGTAAGGAAATGTACGGCTTTTTTGCTGCCGATGCAGAAAACGGCGGTGTTTTTTTCCGGACCCAACCTTGTGTTTTCCGGGCTTGTCCGTCCGAATGTATACGTGGGGGGCCGCGTAATACCGATGCACCTTGTGTTTGTTTCGTTCGTAATGGTTCGACGATCTCGTTCCAATGATAATGAAGCCGCCGGAATTGAAGCTGATAAAGTCAGCAACAGCCGGGGTCGCGCATAGCTGAACGGCCAAAAGTGCCGCTACACCTTTCCATGCATAGTGCCGCACACGGAACATCGAACCCTCCTTCAAGCGAACTGAGGTTTCCTAAGATAGTCCGTCAAGCAGGCAGATTCTGCCAGTAAACTTAGCTCACACTTTGCCGATCCGGGGTGACCGGGTCAGATCAGCTTACCCCATAGATCGTATTCTCCGGCCTCATCGACCTCGACCGAGACAATATCGCCTGGTTTCAAGGCATCGAACCCTTCGTCAATGAACAGGTTGCCGTCGATTTCGGGCGCATCCGCTTTGGTGCGGCATGTGGCGGCCTCTTCATCGACCTCATCCACGATCACCTGAGTGGTCTGGCCGACCTTGGCCGCCAGCTTGGCCTCGGAAATGGCCTGCGCCTTTTCCATGAAGCGTTCCCAGCGGTCTTGTTTCACCTCGGCCGGGACGTGGTCGGGAAGATCATTCGACCGCGCACCATCCACGTTTTCATATTGAAAACAGCCAACACGATCCAACTGCGCTTCGTCCATCCAGTCCAGAAGGGTCTGGAATTCGGCCTCGGTTTCGCCTGGGTAGCCGACGATGAAGGTGGATCGCAGGGTAATATCGGGACAGGTCGCGCGCCACGCCGCGATTTCGTCCAGTGTCTTGGCCGCCGCTGCCGGGCGTGCCATGCGTTTCAGCACATCCGGGTGGGCGTGCTGAAAGGGAATGTCCAGATAGGGCAAAATGTTGCAGCCCGCGTCAGCCATCAACGGGATCAGCTCACGCACATGCGGGTAGGGATAGACGTAGTGCAGCCGAACCCAGGCATCCAACTGCCCCAGTTCGCGCGCCAGATCAGTGATGTGGCTGCGCACCTCGCGGTCTTTCCATGGGTTCACGTCGTATTTCCGGTCCAACCCATAGGCCGAGGTGTCCTGCGAGATTACCAGCAACTCGCGCACGCCGTTATCGACCAGCTTTTCGGCCTCGCGCAGCACCGCATGGGCCGGGCGGCTGGCCAGTTTTCCACGCATGTCGGGAATGATGCAGAATTTGCACTTGTGGTTGCAGCCCTCGGAAATCTTGAGATAGCTGTAGTGGCGCGGTGTTAGCTGCACGCTGGCCGCAGGCAAAAGATCCACAAAAGGATCAGGGTCCGGCGGAACCGCCGTGTGCACTGCGTCCAGAACCTGTTCGTATTGATGCGGTCCGGTGACGGCCATGATACGCGGGTGATGTTCGCGGATATAGTCAGGCTCCGCGCCCAGACAGCCGGTCACGATCACTTTGCCGTTTTCCACCAGCGCCTCGCCAATCGCATCCAACGATTCCGCCTTGGCGCTGTCGAGGAACCCGCAGGTGTTCACGATCACGGCATCGGCCCCTGAATAGTCCGGCGATATTCCGTACCCTTCGGCCCGCAAGCGGGTCAAAATCCGTTCACTATCCACCAATGCCTTGGGGCAGCCCAACGAAACCATGCCAATGGTGGGCTGGTTCGGGCGCGGCGTGTCGGTGATCCGGGCGGCAGGCGCCAGGTCGGGGCGGAGGTTTGGCGGGTTCGTGGTCATGGCGCGGCATATAGTGGGGAAAGCTTCCCCTTGCAAATGGCCGCTAGGCTTTGAATGATCTTTTCAACGCATGCCCAAAAAAGCGGAGAGCAGAAAAATGAAGTGGCTGTTGCGCATCCTGTTTCTTTTCGTAGTCGCATTCGCGCTGGTTATCGGCGCGTTGCTGATGATGCCAGGGGATAAGCTGGCGGCGATTCTGGCCGAGCAGGTCAAGGGCGAGACCGGTCGCGAACTGACTATGTCAGGCGATGTGAACCTGTCGTTCTGGCCCGTTCTGGGGATGGAGACCGGCCCGGTCACCTTTGGAAACGCACCGTGGGCCGGGTCTGAACCGATGCTGAGCGCCGAAAGCCTCGCCGTTGGAGTGGACGCCGCAGCGTTGTTGAACGGCGATTTTCGCATCAGACGTGTCATCGCGGATAACCCGGTTCTGCGCCTCGAGCTGTCCGATGGGCGCGGCAATTGGGAGTTGGACGCCCCGCAACAATCCGCAGCACTTAGTGGCACTGCAAGCGCACCGTCGGGATCCTCTCAGGGGGAAGTGACGCTGGACCGTCTGGAACTGACCAAGGCGCGGCTGATCTATATTGAAAACGGTACAACCAAATTCGATTTCGCAGATGTCGATCTTTCGGCCAGCTGGCCCGGACCAACCTCTCCGATGCTTATGGAGGCCCGGATGGCCGTTCCGGGCGGCAAGGTGAATGTGGATCTTAAGATACCCGACCTGCCAGCCTATGCGTCGGGGGCTGTCACACCATTGCAATTGGCGTTGACCGCTCCTGGTGGCGAGTTTGGTTTTGATGGCCGCGTCAACCTTGCCGGAGAGATGGACGGCCAGCTCGAGGCAAAAACGACAAATACTGAAAAGATGCTGGCCGCTTTCGGGCAGGCCGGTGTCGGGGTGCCAATGGGGTTGGGTCGTGTGGCCGATGTGTCAGCCAAGATGACGTATACCAAGGAAGGCGTGATTTCGCTGCGCAAAATGGTGGCCCGGTTGGATGACAATCGCCTGACTGGCAACGCGGATATCGAGATCGCGGACCCGCCTAAAATTACCGCAAGGTTGAAGGGTGGCGATCTCGATCTGTCACGCTTTAATGAAGGATCCGGCACAGCAGGCGGCAATTCCGGCACAGCGACCTCTGACGGATGGTCGACGGCGCCCATAGATGCCTCGGCTCTGGCCTTGGCGAACGGGAGAATTCGCCTGACGGCCTCGTCTATCTCGGTACCAGATTTGACACTGGGCCCCAGCGACCTGACGCTGAACCTTGATCGGTCTCGGGCAGTGCTGCAGATGAAACCCGCAACCCTGTTTTCCGGGCAACTGACTGGTCAGGTGGTCGCTAACAACCGAAATGGCCTTTCCGTCGGCGGCAAGCTGAATGCCAAAAACATCGACATCCAGCAAGCCCTGAAAACGCTGGGTGATATTGAGCGTTTTACCGGTACAGGTTCGGGTAAGTTCCAGTTTCTGGGGGTCGGTCAGACCGAAGAACAGATCATGCGTTCGCTCAGCGGTTCCGGAAATCTGAAGGTCGGTCAGGGTGTCATCTCGGGGGTTGATCTGGACCGCCTGATGGGACGCGGTAAGGGGTCGGGCGGGACGACGGTGTTCAACAGCCTGACGGCCAGTTTCAACATTGATCAGGGTGTGCTGACCAATGATGACTTGCTGATGACACTGAAGAACTTTCGGGCTGACGGGACTGGTCAGGTCAATATCGGCGCGCGGACGATCGACTATCTGTTCACGCCCGTCGCTCTGCGGGCCAATTCGGGTGAGGGTCTGTCTGTGCCGGTGCGGATTGTCGGACCCTGGAGCAACCCCGCGATCAAGCCTGATCTGAAAAAAGTAATCGAGGCAGCCGCCGAAGGAGAGCTTAAAGGCCTGGAAGACGACGCCAAAAACAAGGTGTTGAAAAAGGTCGGAGATGAGCTTGGAACCACAGTGACTGACACCGAAAGTGCTGAGGACGCCCTGAAAAACAAGCTAGAAGAAGAGGCTAAGAAAGGGCTGCTAAAACTGCTGGGTGGCAACTAGGCGTCGGGGCGCGTGCTGCGCCCTGACACCGGTGTTGTTCAGATGGTCTGGTCGTAATCGCCGACACCCGGTTCGGTCCGGATCACAGCGTCAATATCAGCGAAGATGGCACGCATTTCGTCTTCGCTCTGGCTGCTTTCACAAACCACAACCAGATTGGGCGTGTTGGATGAGGCACGAACCAGCCCCCAGCTGCCATTGTCCAGAATGACCCGCGCGCCGTTGACCGTCACAACCTCTTTGATCGCGCGGCCCGCGAACGTATCACCGGCATCCGCCTTGGCGACTAACTTGTCCACGAGGCGCTCGAGAATGTCATACTTCTCGGTATCGGCGGCATAGGGCGACATGGTCGGTGTTGACCATGTTTTCGGCAACGCCTTGCGCAGGTCGGACATGCTCTTGTCCGGGTTGCGGTCCATCAGCTTACAGATCTCAACCGCCACACGCATGCCGCAGTCGTAACCGCGCCCGATCGGCTCGGCCAGGAAGTAGTGGCCCGACTTTTCGAAACCCGCCAAAGCGTTGATTTCCTTGACCCGACGTTTCATATGACTGTGGCCAGTTTTCCAATAATCAGCCTTGATGCCGTGCGCCTGCAATTCGGGATCGCTGGCAAACAGACCGGTTGATTTCACGTCGGCCACAAAGGTGGAGTTTGGGTACAGCTTGGCCAGGTCGCGGGCCATGATCACCCCAACCTTGTCCGCGAAGATCTCCTCACCCTCGTCATCGACAACACCGCAACGGTCTCCATCGCCATCAAACCCCAGCGCCAGATCGGCACCGCTGGATTTTACGGTATCGGACATGTCGTGCAACATCTCCATGGCTTCGGGGTTGGGGTTGTAGTTGGGGAAGGTGTAATCCAGCCGGTTGTGGCTGGGCACCACTTCAACGCCCATCCGTTCGAAAATCTCGGGCGCAAAGGCCGAGGCCGTACCGTTGCCTGTCGCACAAACGACCTTGAGCGGGCGGGACATTTTGAAATCGCCGACCAGATCGTCGATATAGGCCTCTTTGACACCATCGACGAACTCGTATGATCCTCCCTCGTGTGCGACGCCTTCGCCGTTCAGGACGATGTCGCGCAGTTCGGACATCTCGTCGGGGCCATGTGTCAAGGGGCGCTCAAAGCCCATCTTAACTCCGGTCCAGCCGTTCGGGTTGTGGCTGGCCGTGACCATCGCTACGGCGGGGACATCCAGATGGAATTGCGCGAAATAGGCCATCGGGCTAAGCGCAGGGCCGATATCCTTAACCTGAATTCCTGCCTGCATCAGCCCAAGGATCAGCGCATTCTTGATCGACAGCGAGTAGTCACGGTAGTCGTTCCCAACCGCAATCACCGGTGCGATCCCATGCTTGCGCATCTGCGTCCCCAGACCCAGCCCAAGGGCGGTCATGCCCGGCAGGTTGATCTCTTCAGGGTATTTCCAGCGCGCGTCATATTCGCGAAAACCCGTGGGCTTTATCATCGGATCGCGCAGAAAACTCCAGGTGTTGGGGGTCACCTCGGGGATGGGTTTGGTCATTTCAAATCTCAATATTTAAATCTGGATGGGGTTGGCCTTGGCCAGCGCGTCAAAGCGCATCAAGGTGTCAACCAGTTGAGGCATCTGATCCAAAGGGATCATGTTCGGCCCGTCGGAAGGTGCAGTATCGGGATCCTGATGGGTTTCGATAAAGACCGCCCCGATGCCGAGCGAAACGGCAGCGCGAGCCATTACCGGCGCAAACTCACGCTGTCCACCAGATGAGCCGCCCTTTCCACCGGGCTGCTGGACTGAGTGGGTGGCGTCCATGACCACAGGATACCCGGTCTTGGCCATTTGCGGCAGGCCGCGCATATCGGCGACCAGCGTGTTGTATCCAAACGACGTTCCACGTTCGGTCAAAAGGATATTCTTATTTCCGGTGCTTTCGACCTTGTCCACGATGTTGCCCATCTCCCATGGGGCCAGAAACTGTCCCTTTTTGACGTTCACCGCTTTGCCGGTATTTCCTGCGGCCAGTAACATATCTGTTTGGCGGCACAGGAAAGCCGGGATTTGCAGGATATCCACGGCCTCGGCCGCCATGGCACATTGTGCTTCGGTATGAACGTCCGTCAGCACCGGGATACCCATTGTCGTACGGATATTATCCAGAACCTTCAGCCCCGCATCGATCCCCATGCCGCGTTTTCCGGACAAGGAAGTCCGGTTCGCCTTGTCGTAGGAGGCTTTGAAAACGTACTGCGCACCGGCAGCATCGCAGGCCTCTTTCATTTTGCCCGCGATCATTTGTGCATGATCGGCTGTTTCAAGCTGGCAAGGACCGGCAATGATGGTCAGAGGCAGATCATTGCCGACCGTGAGATCGGAGATTTTTACATGTTTCATGTGTCTTACGAGGATACCTGTTCACGAAGGACCGACGCGGTAAGCGAGATCATCAGGTAGATACCAGCAAACAACAGGAAAGCCAAAATCGTATTTTCGAACTTGCGCGGATAGCTGGGTTCCTCGCTGGGAACCGGGTTTACCGAGACCGTCAGGTAACGCACTTTGCGGTTGGCTTCCGTGCGTGTCGTTTCCACTTGCTGCAATGCGGTCTGCAATAGCATATCACGGGCCGCAAGGTCGGCCTGTGCCATCTGTATTCGCACGCTCAACCGCGCCAGCGAGTTTTCGCCGGCTGAGGCGTCGAGCATCTCGGCGTTCAGCTCTGCCAGGACTGCCTCCAGCCTTTGGATGTCCGCGCGGACACCATCCACCTTGGCTTGGTTTGGGCGAAGGTTGTCCAGCAGGGCGGCCAGTTGCAGTTCTTTGTCCTGCAGCAGAACTTCGATTTCATTGATGCGCCCCCGTAGGCCCGCAAGAACGTTTTCGGGATCGAGAACGGCACCTTGCAGCTGAAGTTCGATCAGTTCTTCCTGCGCTTTTCTGCGTTCTTCTTGCGCCAATTCGAAACTGGCAAGTGCATCACGCATTTGATCTTCGCGCTTCAGTTCGGTTAATCCGTTTATGGTGTCTTCCGCATACGAGAGCAGCAGGTTGGACAGCTCTACCGAAATCTCGGGACTGGGTGCAGCCACTTCCATTCGGATGATGCCGTCGCTTGGGTCATATCCAATCGTGACCATGCGCTTATACAGCTTGTAGGTGTCCTCAAGCGTCGCGTCCTGAGGCAGGCGCTGAATTGGGTCTATCCACGGTTGTTGGAAGATTTCCGAGAAATTGGTGTCCTGCTCCAACCGCACCAGAGCGTCTTTCGATTCCAAAAACTCTTGTGTCGCGACCGAATCCTGCGCGGTGGCGTATTGGGTTCCCGCAAGGAAGCCGCCAAACGACGCCCCACCACCATCTGCCTGCAAAATCGAATAGGCCGAGTCGCTGGCATACATGGGCGTTGCGATCCGATAGAAATACACGCCGACAATCACGGTCGGCAGTAGCACAAAGACCGCAAGGCGCGCGAAGAGGGCAAAGAGTTTACGCCGGCGCCGGCGCGCGATTTCCTTTTGTATCTCACCGATTTCAAGGTTGCGCCGTTGTGCGGGCGTCAACTCCGGCCCTGGCAAAGATTGAGGTGCTTCCTTGATTGTCTGTGGTAACTGGATGGTGATCTTGTCTTGTGCCTGATCTTCTGCGGCTTTCCCCTCGGCCGCCAGGTCCAGCAGGTTTGCACGTTGAAAGGGGTCGATACCCTGTTCGCGCAGCAACCGGACCGCATCGTAATCCGACGTTGCCGCCAACCCGTTTTTCTGCGCCAGGCGACGTGCGACGCGCAACTGCCGCCCGGTCAGCCCCTCGCGTTTGATTGCGTCAATGTCCGTAGCTGGCTGTGGTTCATTTGCGGCCTCGGTCGACTGGGTCGCCTTTCTGATCCGAGAAATCGCATCGGCGCGGGCATCCGGCGAACCAGAGTCCTGACGATTGCGCCGCCAACTGTATTTCTTAGCCTTGGGTTTGGTAGTCATATAACTGTTTTGCCTCTTCCAAGGTTTCGAACATGTAAAGCTGGCCGTCTAGCAGAACCCCGGCCTGCTGAGCGAACTTTTCCAGAACTGCGGGGCTGTGCGACACGATCACCAGTGTTGTCGTGCGCAGCCGCTCTTTCAGGATATCACCCGCCTTGCGATTGAATTCGACATCGGTTGACGCGGGCATGCCCTCGTCAATCAGGTACATATCAAAATCCAGAGCCAACATCAGCGCAAAGGTAAACCGCGCCCTCATGCCGGAAGAATAAGTCCCTAGCGGCTGATCGAAATACTCCCCCAAACCGCACAGCCAGTTACAGTATGCCTCGACATAGTCGGGGTCCATTCCATAGATTTTGGCGATGTAGCGGGCATTTTCCAGTGCAGACAGCTTTTTGGCCACGCCGCCGGTAAAGCCCATCGGAAAGGAAATCCGGCAACTTTTACGGATCACACCTTCGTCGGGTTTTTCCAGGCCCGCCATCATGTTGATCAACGTTGTCTTTCCCGTGCCGTTGGGCGCAAGGATGCCGATGGAGGTGCCCAACTCGATCCGGAACGAGACCTGATCCAGGATCACCTTGCGGCGGGTCCCGGTCCAGAAAGATTTACTGACGTTCTCGAACTCAAGCATTCAATGTCTGCTGCTCTTGCTATTGTTTGGTGCACTGGCCGGGCCGGTGAAGGAGCGGTTAATTTATGGATCCACGTTGGCTATATTATGTCGAATTTTGAAACAAATGATCAATGCGTACCAAGACCCTGCTGTTGATATTGTGACTTTTGCATCTGTTGGTCTCCGGCAGGGCGTTGACTATCTTTCATTCCAACCGTCAACCAGTTTGTTACAGAAAACCTTGAGATCTGATGAATTCGCTGCAGAACCAGATAGAATCCTGTCGCCTGTGTGCGGATCCGTTTCGGGCCACGTCTACGGCGCATGAGCCGCGCCCGGTGGTCTGGTTCAGGCAGGGGACGCCGTTGTTGATCGCGGGGCAGGCTCCGGGCGCGCGGGTGCACGAGTCGGGTCGTCCCTTCACCGACCCAAGCGGCGACCGACTGCGCGATTGGCTTGGAATCGGCGAGTCCATTTTCTACGACCGCGACCGCGTGTCTATTGTGCCGATGGCGTTCTGCTTTCCAGGATATAACGAGCGGAAGTCCGATCTGCCACCACCCCCTATCTGCGGGAAGACGTGGCACGATAGGGTCATGCAAACACTGGGAGAAGTGCCATTGACCGTTCTGGTCGGTGGCCATGCACACAAGTATCACTTGAATGTGCGCGGGTCGGTGACGGACACAGTGCGACAGTGGCGAGACCATGCGCCGCGCGTCTTTCCCTTGCCTCACCCGTCCTGGCGGAATACCGCATGGTTGAAGAAAAACCCGTGGTTCGAATGTGAACTGCTGCCGGTTTTGCGGGCACGGGTGCAAGAGGTACTGAATGACTGATACTTCCGCCCTGGATGCTGCCCACGCCGCGATGGAGGCCAATCCGCAGGACGACGCGGCACGTTTGCGGTTTTTTGAACGGCTCGCAGATAGCGAATTGTTCCTGCTGTTGGCGGAAGAGGCACAGGGCGAACAAATCTCGCCCGAACTGTTCGAGGTCGCCGATGGCCGGTTCGTGCTGGCCTTCGACCGTGAGGATCGGCTGGCCCGATTTGCCGAACGGCCCGTGCCCTACATTGCACTGTCCGGGCGGGTGCTGTCCGCGATGTTATCAGGGCAGGGGATCGGTCTGGGCCTGAACCTCGAGGTCGCGCCATCGTCAATGCTGATCCCGGCTGAGGCGCTGGGCTGGTTGGCCACGACCCTCGAACATTCACCGGAAGAGGTCGAACAACATCTGACCGAGTTCCTGCCACCAGCGGGTTTGCCGGACTCTCTGTTACAGGCGTTGGATACCAAATTGGCCACCGCAGTGGGGTTGGCCGAGGCGGCCTATCTTGTTGGAACCACCTCTGAGGACGGCGGCAAGGGCCACCTTTTGGGGTTCGTCGGCGCGGTTGGGGGCGCCGAGCCCGCGCTCGCCAAAGCCGCGTCCGAAGCGCTGACTTTTTCGGGGATCGAGGCTGGTGCCATGGATGTCGGTTTCTTTGCCCCACACGATCCGGCATCTGCATCGCTGGCGCGGGTTGGCCTGAAGTTCGATCTGCCCCAACCTGAACAACGCGTGCTAAAGCAGGTAGCACCGGGCAGCGACCCGGACAAACCACCTGTTCTGAGGTAAGCAGGCCCCGCAAGCGGGGCTGTGCTTGGTTATTCTGCGGCGGCCTCCAGCTTGTCCTGCGTGCGGGTCTCGAAATCGCTGGCGTCGTGGCGCTCATGCAGCTGAGTGTGTGGCTCGCCAAACGCGCGATTGACCATGCGGCCACGCTGAACCGCAGGGCGTGCGTCGATCGCCTTGGCCCACCGCATTACGTTTTTGTACGATTCAACATCCAAAAACTCTGCTGCACTGTACAGGCGGCCCAGAACCAATTGGCCATACCAGGGCCAGATCGCCATGTCGGCGATGGTATAATCCTCGCCCGCGATATAGGTCCTGTCGGCTAGCTGCCGGTCCAGTACGTCCAGTTGGCGTTTGGCTTCCATCGCAAAACGGTTGATCGGGTATTCCCATTTCTCGGGCGCGTAGGCGTAGAAATGGCCGAACCCACCGCCCAGATACGGCGCGCTGCCCATCTGCCAAAACACCCAGTTCATGACCTCGGTCCGCTCAGGCCCGGACCTGGGCAGGAAAGCGTCAAATTTCTCGGCCAGATGAAACAGGATCGAGGCGCTCTCGAAGACCCGCACGCCTTCATCGCCCGAGTGATCCAACAGCGCTGGAATTTTCGAGTTTGGGTTGGCCTCGACGAAGCCCGAGCTGAACTGATCACCTTCGCCGATATTGATCAGCCAGGCGTTGTACTCGGCCTCTTCGTGCCCCAACGCCAACAATTCCTCCAACATCACTGTCACTTTGACGCCGTTGGGCGTTGCCAGCGAGTAAAGCTGCAGCGGGTGACGCCCAACCGGCAGGTCCTTGTCGTGGGTTGCGCCCGCAATCGGACGGTTGATGTTGGCGAATTGGCCGCCGCTCTTGCTGTCCCATGTCCAGACTTTGGGGGGCGTGTATTGGGGTTGTTCGGTCATCTTCGGTCTTTCTTAGAAAAGTTCAGGTGAATTGTCCGTTCTCTCAACAGCTAATGTTGCAAAGCCCCGAGTCCAACCCCGGATGTCAGGACAGTTTTGTAACAATCGGGGTCGAACTTCTCACGATTTCTCATTCGACCTCACACCGGCGCGAGCGGGACTGCCCAAGAGACTGAAATTGCCTATTCTCTGTCCAGACCCGCAAACCGGGCCGCTTTACAACCCCGAGGACACAAGGATTGACCCTATGAAACGCTTTGCCCTGACCTTTGCAACAGCAATGACGCTTGGTTTGCCCGCCTTCGCCGGCGATCAGTATGTGGACGGCACCGGGTATGCTGTTTCAGGTTACGATGTCGTGGCCTATCGCGATCTAGATCAAGTGCCGGTGGGTCAGTCTCAGCCCGAGGCCGTGCGCGGCCACGCCGATATCACCGCTGAATACAACGGTGCGACCTGGGCGTTTTCGAGCGAGGAAAACCGCAACAAGTTCCTTGAAAACCCGGCCTATTACGCACCGGCCTATGACGGGCACTGCGCTTATGGTGTGTCGAAAGGCGGTAAGGTTCCGGCGAACCCGAACTTGTGGCGGATTGTCGACGATAAGCTATACCTGAATATCACGGATGTGGTTGTCGGTTTCTGGGAAGAAGACGTCCCGGGCAACATCAATCTGGCTGAAGGCAATTGGCCGGGCATCGAAGGTGATGGCGCATCCGCAAGCGTTATTCCTAAATTCACGTCCGAAGGCCCAGTCGCGAACTGATCCAAAGACCGTCAAGACCGAGCCCGGCGGGTATCCTGCCGGGCTAATTTTGCGGTGTCAGCCTGCCAGCCAAAATTCGTCCCGCACCTGCTGATCTGCGTCGAACTTAATTCGAACGCTTCGGGCTCCGGGAAATTTGCGCGCCGTGATTGCATCGGGGACCACGACTTCACCGGCGCCTGTATCCTTGGACTGAAAACTCAGAACTTCGGTTTCTAGCCGCCGTGCCGAAGCCAGAAATGACGTGGGCAACGCCACTCGATTTGCGCCTTCGCGTACGGGTGTCGAAACGAAATAGGTCAGATGGCGGCCAAAGAACCCAACCGCGTCCGGGATGTGGTCCGCTTCGATGGCATCTTGTGTTGCCGTATCCTGTCCCTCATCACCAGAATCGTGCCCCAACGCCGTATTGAGCAAGACGCGGCAGGCGTCGATGTCGGCCCCCTCCAATTCGATGATGCGCTTGCGCAGCTTTGGTCTGCGCGGCTTGCCCGAGACCTGTCCTTTAACAGTCAGACCTTCGCTGCGCAAAAAGTCATACGCCTCTTTTGCGCGGGTAAAGTTCGCGCAATCGCCATCGGTATGGTCGGGATGGGCGTGGAACGCGATCTGACGCCAAGCGTCCCGGATATCATCAGAACCGGCGTTTTGGCCCAATCCCAAGGCTTCCAGCGCATCGGCGCGTGCCACAATCTTTTCAACAGGCTCCATACCCAAATCACTCATTAAACAAACAACTGGAGTCAGTTTGTGGAGCCTCACGAATATGTCAATTTTTGCTAAAAATTTCGCACATTAGGCGAACAATGCCTCACGCAGCCCGATAATTGTTCACGCCAAAGTTCGTAGACAGAGTCACTGTCCACCGCAAAATAGATCAGCCCAGAGTCAATTAACGCTCCGGGCCAAAAAAGAGATTGGGGCCGTTGTGTCAGGCGACGTTTTGCAGTTCGGTTTTTGGCGTTATGCCCAGTGCAAAACAAACATCGCGCGTCAGTTCCGGGCGGTTCAGCGTATAGAAATGCAGCTTGTCTACGCCGCCTTCGATCAGGTCCGAACACAGTTCGGTGCACAATGCAGTGGCCAGTAAATCTTCGCGATCATCACGAACCGCCTTTTCAAAGGCATTTTCGACCCAATTGGGGATATTGGTGCCGCAGCGGCGGGCAAAATTGCGTGCGCCCTTCCAGTTTTCGATCGGCAGAATGCCTGGCACGATGGGCTTGTCGATGCCCGCCTTGACGCAGGCGTCGCGGAACCGGAAGAACGTGTCCGCCTCGAAAAAGAACTGGGTCAGGGCTTCGTCCGCGCCCGCGTCTAGCTTGGCCTTGAGCCAGTTGATATCGGCCGAAAAGTCCTGTGCTTCTGGATGCTTGTCGGGATAGGCACCTACGCGGATGTTGAACATTTCGGTTTCCGCCAGTGCCTCAATCAATTCCACCGAATTTGCAAAGCCATCGGGGTGTTGAACGAATTTACTCTGGCCCTTTGGCGGGTCACCGCGCAGCGCAACAATATCTTGAACACCTGCGCGCGCAAAAGAATCTGCGATCTCGAGCGTTTCCTGACGTGAGGCATCCACACAGGTAAGATGCGCCGCAACACGCAAGCCGGATGATTTGTGCAACGTAGCGACAGCGTCACGGGTCAACTCGCGTGTGGTGCCACCTGCACCATAGGTGACAGAAACGAACCGAGGGTCCAGCGGGGCCAGAGTTTGAACTGTATCCCACAGACGGAATGAGGCCTCGAGTGATTGCGGCGGGAAAAACTCGAATGAGATCTCTGGTTTCGTCATGACAGCCTCACAGGTCCAATTTGTAGCCCTTGTGCCAGATTGCGCATTGTGAGACAAACTCATATTACTCAAGAACAACATGAGCTCCGCTACAATGCACATCGAATTCCGGCACCTGCGCACGATCAAGGCGATCCATGAATGCGGGGGGCTGGCCCGCGCCGCGGATCAGCTGAACATCACTCAGTCGGCGCTGAGCCATCAAATCAAGGGGCTAGAGGATCAGGCCGGGGTTGAACTGTTTCTGCGCCGCTCAAAGCCGATGAAACTGTCGGCAGCGGGTTTGCGCCTGCTGCGTCTGGCAGAGCAGATACTACCGCAAGTCGAAGCGACTCAGCAGGAATTCTCGTCTTTGCGGGACGGGCGAACGGGGCGGATGCATATAGCTATCGAATGCCACGCCTGTTTCGAGTGGCTGTTTCCGGTGCTTGAAACCTTCCGCAAATCCTGGGGTGACGTGGATGTAGATATTCGTCCGGGCCTGGCTTTCGATGCCCTGCCAGCGTTGCAAAAAGAAGAGGTCGATTTGGTGGTGTCCTCCGACCCCGAGGAGCTGCCGGGTGTCGAATTCATCAAACTGTTCGATTATGACGCTGTCTTCGTTGCAGCTTCAGCGCACCCGCTGGCAAAAAAGGAATTCATCGAGGCCGAAGATTTTCGCGGCCAGACCCTGATTACCTATCCAGTAGAACGCACGCGTTTGGATATTTTCAGTCAGCTTTTGATCCCGGCCCGGGTCGAACCGGCGGCGATCCGGCAGGTAGAACTGACGGCAGTAATCCTTTTGCTGGTGGCCTCAAACCGTGGCGTGTCAGTTCTGCCAGACTGGGTTGTGCGTGAGGTCAAGTACAACTCGGACTATGTTACCCGCCCGCTAACAAAAGGCGGGATCACCCGCAGCCTATATGCAGCGGTACGCACGGAAGACCTTGAAAAACCCTTCGTGCAGAAGCTGATTGAACTGGCCGGGACTGAGGCGCGTAAGCTACAGTCACAATAGGCGTAAAACGCGGGTCTGCTATGACATCATTCCTCTTGGCAAGGGCGCGTTGCCCCAGTATACGCGCGGTTTGACCGGACAGGAGCCTTTGGACAATGGTTGGCAGTGCAAACCTCAACATCATGATCAAAGCCGCGCGAAAAGCGGGGCGTTCTTTGGTCAAGGATTTTCGTGAAGTCGAGAACCTTCAGGTGTCGATGAAAGGTGCGGGCGACTTTGTCTCCAAGGCCGACATTGCTGCCGAGGCAATCCTGAAAGAGGAACTGCTGGGTGCGCGTCCAACTTATGGCTGGCTGGCCGAAGAAGGCGGTTCCATTGATGGCGAAGACCCGACCCGTCGCTGGATTGTGGACCCGCTGGACGGCACCACGAACTTTCTGCACGGTCTGCCGCATTGGGCCGTTTCGATTGCGTTAGAGCACAAGGGCAAGATCGTCGCCGGTGTAATTTACGACGCTGCCAAAGACGAGATGTTCTTTGCTGAAAAAGGCGAAGGCGCGTGGATGAACGATACTCGCATCCGTGTCTCGGGCCGTCACCGCATGATCGAGTCGATCTTTTCGACAGGGCTGCCTTTTGGTGGCCGTTCGGACTTGCCTGCGACCTTGCAGGATCTGGCCCGCCTGATGCCCGTCTGTGCCGGAGTGCGTCGCTGGGGTGCCGCGGCTCTGGACATGGCGTATGTGGCTGCGGGCCGCTACGAAGGCTTCTGGGAGCGCCGTTTGAACGCGTGGGATCTGGCCGCCGGTGTCATCATTGTGAAAGAAGCCGGTGGCTTCGTTCAAGCCCTGAACCCTGAAGGCAACGTGCTGGAGGATGGTGAGGTGATTTGTTCGAACGAGCCAATCTTTGACCAGTTCTCCAAAGTGATCCGGGGTTAAGTCCCGTATCTACCGAATGAACAAGCGCGCCCCTTTCGAGGCGCGCTTTTTTGTCTCAGAGGGCTGCGCGCTGCGCCAGCCCGGCCTCATCCGCCAAACGTGCGGCGACGGATGCGACCGCGAGGTCCTGCAATCCAACGCCGGTCCCGTCGAACAAGGTTATCTCATTCGCGCTGGTCCGCCCGGCGTGATCGCCATTGATGACGGCACCGATGGAGGTGATCTGATCTTCGGTCAGGACACCGCTGGCGGTGGCGTGTTGGGCCTCGCCGATGGTGGTCGATTGCGCCACCTCATCCGTGAACACGGTGGCGGCGGCAACGAGGGCTGCATCGACCTCCTGCTTGCCTTTCGTGTCAGTGCCCATACAAGCCAGATGGGTGCCGGGTTTGATCCAGTCTTTCATCAACAGCGGTTCGAACGCAGAGGTGATCGTGATGATGACATCTGCCTGTGCACCAAGCTGTTCCTGAGTGACGGCCTCGAATTCCAGTCCGATCTCATTTGCGACCTGACCCAGGCGCGGCAACATTTCGGGGTGCGGGTTCCAGGCGACGACCTTTTCAAAGTCGCGCTGCTCGGCTGCGGCGCGTAACTGGAAGGCCGATTGATGGCCCGCGCCGACCATGCCCAGAACCTTGGCGTCTTTGCGGGCCAGATGGGCAATCGACACGGCGGATGATGCGGCCGTGCGCACTGCCGTAAGGTAATTGCCGCCGACCAGTGCAGACAGTTTTCCGGTGTTGGGGTCGAACAGGAACACGGTGGACTGGTGGTTGGTCAGCCCCTTGTCCATGTTGCCGGGCCAGTAGCCGCCGGACTTGACACCCAATACCTGACCGGCCCGGTCAAAGCCGGATTTGAAGCCATATAGCGCATCGGCATAACCGATCGCTTCGCGAATGACCGGGAAGTTATAGGCATCGCCGCGCGCCATGGCGGCGAACACATCCTGAACCGCATCGAACGCGTCCTGGCGTCCGACCAACTGTTGGCACAGGTCCTCTCCGACGATCAGCAGGGGTTTATCAGACATATCTTTCATGACCTTTTCCTCAGCGAAATTTGCTGGTCCGGGCAGCGGGGAAGGGAATGCCGCCACCCGGATCAGATGCGGTTTGGCTTAATACGCCTTACCGCGAGCGGATACGGGCCAGAGGGCTTCGACCTTGCCGTCACGCACCCCCACATACCAGTCGTGCACATTAGCCGTTGGGTCGCAGTGACCCGGCACCAGATGCAGCTTGTCATTGACCTTGAGAACACCCTCGGGGTCGGACACAACGCCGTGCTCGTCCGAGCATTTGATGTATTCGACATCCGTGCGCCCGAAGACCACTGGCAAGCCACTGTCCACCGACTGCGCCTTGAGACCGGCATCGACGATGGCTTTGTCCGCCTTGGCGTGGCTCATGACGCTGGTGAGGATGAAGAACGCGTTCTCCCATTCGCCTCGGTCGATCCGGTTGCCATTCTCATCCAAGATGCGACCGTAATCGGCATCCATAAAAGCGTATGAACCACACTGAAGTTCGTTATATACGCCCGAAGTGCTCTCAAAATAATAGGACCCGGTGCCGCCACCGCCGACGATGTCACACTCCAGCCCTTCGGCCTTCAACCCGTCAACCGCGTCTTTGACCTGAGCCACGGCGATGTCGATCTTGGCCTTACGGTCTTCGTACATATCCATGTGTTGCATAGCGCCTTGATAGGCCTGAATGCCCGAGAATGTCAGGCCAGGGGCGGCGTCGATGGCCTTGGCGATGGCAATCACCTCGGACGTGGTAGTCACGCCGCAGCGACCTGCACCACAATCAATCTCAACCAGACATTCGATCTGGGTGCCGTGGCGTTGCGCGGCCTCGGACAGATCGGCCACGTTGTCGATATCATCGACGCAGCAGATCGTGCGCGCGCCCAGCTTGGGCATGCGTGCCAGCCTGTCGATCTTGGCCGGATCGCGCACTTGGTTCGAGACCAGAACGTCCTTGATGCCACCACGGGCAAAAACCTCGGCTTCGGACACTTTTTGACAGCAGATACCACAGGCACCACCCAGTTCGACCTGCAGCTTGGCCACGTCGACGGATTTGTGCATCTTACCATGCACCCGGTGGCGCATGCCATGAGCCTTGGCGTAATCCCCCATCTTCTTGATGTTGCGCTCCAGTGCATCCAAATCCAGCACCAGCGCGGGCGTCTGAATTTCGGACGCGGCCATGCCGATGGCGGCGGGGATGTCAAAGCCGACCTCTAGCTGGTCGAAGTTTGTGGGCTTGTTCATGTTTTCCTCCTCAGCCCTTGTTCCAGGGCAGTTTGTCCAGATCCACATTGCCGCCGGTGATGATCACGCCGACGCGTTTGCCACTGAAGGCTTCGGGATGTTTCAGTATGGTCGCCAACGGTACGGCGCTGCTGGGCTCCATCACGATGCGCAGGTATTTCCAGGTGATTTTCATCGCCTCGACGATCTGCTGCTCGCTGGCAGTGTGAATGTCGGCCACGAAGTTCGAGACGAAATGCCAGGTGTTTTCCTTAAGCGGCACTTTGAGGCCGTCGGCGATGGTCACGGGTGCATCGTCAGCGATGATGTGGCCTGCCTTGAAACTGCGATAGGCATCGTCGGCCTGTTCAGGCTCGGCGGCATAAACCTTGGTTTCCGGGGCCAGATTGGACAGCGTCAGGCAAGTGCCCGAGATCATGCCCCCGCCACCGATCGGCGCGACGACTGCGTCCAAACCATCGGTTTGCTCCAGCAGCTCCGCCGAACAGGTCGCTTGCCCCGCGATCACGCGCGGGTCGTTATAGGGGTGCACAAACTCACCGCCTGTGCGTTCCTGAACTTCGGCAAATACCGCTTCGCGCGAGGTGGTCGAAGGCTCGCATTCGGTGATGATCCCGCCATACCGGCGGACCGCGTCCTTTTTGGCTTGCGGTGCCGTGCGCGGCATTACCACGTTGCAGGGAATACCGCGCCGACCTGCCGCAAAAGACAGGCTAAGGGCATGGTTGCCCGAGGAATGGGTTGCAACACCGCGTTTGGCGGCCTTGTCGTTTAACCCGAACACGGCGTTACAGGCACCGCGCACTTTGAACGCCCCGGCCTCCTGAAAGTTTTCGCATTTGAAGAACAGTTGCGCGCCGGTTAACTCGTCCAGATACGCGGACCGCAATACCGGCGTGCGGTTGATATGGGGCCTGATCCGTTCGTGGGCTTCGTGCATATCGGCCAGTGTCAGGCAATCGGCTGTGGTCATGTCGTCCAACATCAAGCTCCTCCTCAGGCTGCGGATTGCAACGGCGCGGCGCTGCCCGTGCGGAAGTATTCTTGCGCTGCCGCAACACCGCTGCCCAACGTGATCGGATAGTTCAGGTCAGCCATTGCCATTTCGATTGTGGCCAGACCGGACAGCACCATGACATCCGTCAAGCTGCCTAGGTGGCCGATGCGGAAAGCCTTGCCGTTCATCTCACCCAGACCGATGCCATAGCTTACGCCATAGGCATTGAATGCGTGATCCGTCAGCACATTGCTATCGAAGCCCTCAGGCACATAAATCGCGCTGACGGTGTCGGAATACAGGTCAGGTGACTGCGCCACCAGTTCCAAGCCCCAGGCAGACGTGGCCTTTCGCACACCCTCGGCCAGGCGGAAATGGCGGGCATAAACGTTGTCCAACCCTTCTTCGAACAGCATCTTCAGGCTCTCGCGCATGCCGTAGATTAGCTGCAGTGGCGGCGTATACGGGAACCCGCCGGACGCGTTTGCATTCATCATGTCGCGAAAATCAAAAAAGGTTCGCGGCAGCGTAGCGCGCTCCATCGCTTCAAGCGCCTTGGGGCTGACGCAGAGGATCGCCATGCCGGTCGCCAGCATGAAGCCCTTTTGCGAACCCGATACCGCAACATCGACACCCCAGTCATCAAACTCGAATGGCATTGAGGCCAGTGAGCTAACGCAATCCACAAACAGCATCGCCGGGTGATCACTGGCATCCATTGCCTTGCGCACCGCCGCGATATCCGAGCGCACCCCGGTCGCCGTTTCGTTATGGGTGACCAGAACGGCCTTGATCTTATGGCCTTTGTCCGCAGCCAGAGCCTCGGCGAATTTCTCGGCAGGCGCGCCGGTGCCCCAGGGGCATTCGATGATCCTCACATCCAGCCCATGACGTTGACACAGGTCGATCCAGCGATGGCTGAACATGCCGTACCGCGCCACCAGAACCGTATCGCCGGGGCTGAGCGTGTTGCTCACCGTTGCCTCCCAACCGCCCGTTCCGCTGGCCGGGAAGGTAATGATCTGGCCGGATGTGGTTCCAAATACACGTTTGGTGTCCTCAAGGACCGGCGCAAAGGTTTCGACAAAATCCGGCGCGCGGTGGTCCTGAGTCTGTACCTGCATTGCCAGGCGCAAACGGTCAGGGATGTTGGTCGGGCCAGGAATGAAAACAGGATTCTGAGCAGACATAACTTAACTCCTCTGGTTTGGTGTTAAGTGTTGTGGAAAATAGCGGGTTTCGCAATTTTCTTGAAAAGTATTTTCATTTTTGCAATTAAATATATAAGGCGCTGAATGTGCAGAGATTTTCGTTTTTCATTTTTGGTAGTGAAAAATGGACCGAAAAAAAATATTCGGGCAGATCGACCAGAGAGGGTGAGGATGGATAGTCAGAAACGGCCGCGTGGCAGGCCCAAGTCGCTGTTCAAGGAAAGCTCGGCCGGGACCGTGCAGTCACTGGATCGGGCCTTGGGCATGTTGAAAGCTGTGGCAAGAATGGAAAAGGCCGCGCTGAGTGATCTGGCTCGCGAAATGGACGTGCCCACCGCGACCACCCATCGTATTCTGGTGACCTTGCAGAAACACGGGTTTGCCACCTTCGACGAAGAGCGACAGGAATGGATGATTGGGATCGAGGCTTACCAAACCGGCGCGTCTTTCCTGCGCCGCAACAGTGTGCTTGAAATTGGGCGTCCGATCCTGCGTCGGCTGATGCAGGACAGTGGTGAAACGGCCAATTTGGCGGTTCCTGATGGCGGCGAGGTTGTCTTTGTCGGGCAGGTCGAAACGTTGAACCCGATCCGGGCTTTTTTCCCACCGGGCGCGCGGACGCCGATGTACGCCTCTGGAACTGGCAAAGCGATCCTGGCTGCGATGAACGAGACTGCTGTGAGCAAAGCGATGGGCGCGGTCGATGCTAAGCGTTTTACGGGCCAAACCCTCGTGCCCGGCCCCGAGTTGATGGCGGATCTGGAAAGCACTCGGGCACGTGGCTGGTCATATGACCATGAGGAACGGTACGAGGGCATGTCATGCATCGGCGCGGCAATTTTTAACGCTCGCGCCGAACCTAGCGCAGGGATTTCCGTCTCGGGACCGTCCGTCCGTTTTCATGCCGACCGGGCTGCGGAACTGGGCGCATTGGTTCGGGATGCCGCGAATGAAATCACGCATCTCAGCGGGGGTCGGTCTCCGGTTCAATCAGACGATTGAACCCTATTTGCGGGGGACGCGCGGAATTCGGGATTGCGACAGCTTATACTTGTGCTCGGGATGGGGCGGGTGGCCCTGCGTGCGGCTCCAAAAGCGTGGCCCGCCGCGCCTGAGCCACAAGGGGATACTCAGCAGCAAGCCGACGAAAAAGCCGCCCGTGTGGGCCCAGTAGGCGACTCCACCTTCGTCGGGATTGCTGGACAGGCTGCCCATGAACTGTATCCCCAGCCAAACGCCCAGCATGATGAAGGCCGGTATGGTAAAGATCCGAATATAGACGATCAGGAAAAGCACGACGTCCACACGGGCCTTGGGGAACAGCAGAAGATAGCCGCCCATAACGCCAGCGATGGCACCGGACGCACCGATCGTTGGCACGACGGATCCCGGGGCAGTCACGACGTGGATCAGGCCGGCTCCGACCCCTGCAACAAGATAGAACAGCAGAAAGGGCAGGTGACCCATCTCGTCCTCGAGGTTGTCGCCGAAGATCCACAGAAACAGCATGTTCCCGGCCAGATGCATCCAGCCGCCATGCAGGAACATCGAGGTCACCAAGGTTTCGAACGCAAACCCGTCAGTGATCCGCGCCGGTATGACCGCGTAATCAAAGTACAGTCGGCTGATTAACCGATCATTTTCCATGAACCCCACGTAGCTGAGGAAAATCAGTATGTTGGCCGCCATCAGCAGGTAGACAACATAGGGCGTGCGCCCCGAAGGGTTATGGTCACGGATCGGAAACATGGGGCGACGCTGGGCTTTTCCTGGCCCAGCGTCAAGTTACGGTTACGCCGCACCTCCCAAAAGGGCTGCGTTGCCGCCCGCAGCCGTCGTATCGACGCAGACGTGACGTTCGCCCAGGACTCGGGCTCTGTCAGGCAAGCCGGGGATCAAAGGCAGGATCGCGCCATCGCGGCGGGACAGGTGGAGCTCGATCTCGCGCCCGGTTTCGTCGTCGCCCCACCACAGGACACCTGAAATGCCTTCGACGTTTTCCAGCCGGTGCAGATCGAGCATGCCGGTTGCCCGGATCGCCGTGCCGCCCAAGGCCTCAACCGCTTCGACTTGCTTTTGCGCGGCCTCCGGTCCTGGCCCCATGCACAGCAGGGGGGCACGCGGGATTTCACTCAAACGGTTGGATTCGCCAGTCGGGCCAGGCAAGGATTG
The DNA here is from genome assembly GCF_056539305.1 of Ruegeria sp. BC1. Classification (NCBI taxonomy): domain Bacteria; kingdom Pseudomonadati; phylum Pseudomonadota; class Alphaproteobacteria; order Rhodobacterales; family Roseobacteraceae; genus Ruegeria; species Ruegeria sp. BC1. The sequence continues at coordinate 276,124 of NZ_JBQFUT010000002.1, read as the reverse complement.
AGTTCGAACGTCGGCAGGCTGACCTTGTGGGGCAGGTACGTTACCCATGGTGCTATCCCAATCAGAGGTGCTGACCTGGCGATCCGTGGCACAGAAGCGAGCCATATAGTTCGGACCGCCCGCTTTTGGACCGGTACCTGACAATCCTTCGCCGCCAAAGGGCTGAGAACCCACGATGGCACCGATTTGGTTTCGATTGACATAGATATTGCCGGCATGGACGGCCTCGGTGATGTGCTGCACACGGTCGTCGATTCGGGTGTGCAATCCAAAGGTCAGACCGTACCCGGTCGCGTTAATACTGGCGATGACCTGATCCACCTCGGACGCCTTGAACCGGACAACATGCAGGATCGGTCCGAATATCTCGCGCTCCAGTGCCGAGATGCTCGGAATTTCGATCAGAGTAGGAGCAATAAATGTGCCCTCAACTGGTGTGGTTAGTTCTTTGAGAACACGCCCCTCAGCGCGGGCTTTGGCAACGTGGTCAGCAATGCCTTGCCGCGCCGCCTCGTCAATGACGGGGCCGCAATCGGTCGAGATCAGCCACGGATCGCTGACTTGCAACGCCTCCATCGCGCCGGTCAACATGGTCAAAAGATCGTCGGCGATGTCTTCCTGCACATAGAGACAGCGCAGGGCCGAGCATCGTTGCCCTGCCGATTGAAACGCGCTTTCGATGATGGATTGCACAGCCTGTTCGGGCAGGGCGGTGCTGTCGACGATCATGGCGTTCAACCCACCGGTTTCCGCGATCAGCGGTGTGCCGGGGCGCATGGTCTGCGCCATTGCCGAACGGATTTTCATTGCGGTCGCGGTCGATCCTGTAAAGGCCACACCCGAAACGCGCGAGTCCGAGGTCAGCGCGGCGCCCACTTTCGGGCCACCCGGAAGCAGTTGCAGGACATTCCGTGGAACGCCAGCCTCGTGCAGCAGTTGAACGGCGCGATGCGCAATCAGCGGCGTTTGCGGAGCAGGGGCGGACAAAACCGCGTTGCCAGTCGCCAAAGCTGCCGAAATCTGACCGGTGAAAATCGCCAGCGGAAAGTTCCATGGGCTGATACAGGTAAACGTGCCCGCCGGTTTGGCGTCAGGGATATTGGCCGCGTAGTAACGCAGGAAGTCGACCGCCTCGCGCAGTTCAGCCACCGCGTCGGGCACGGACTTACCGGCCTCACGGGCCAACAGGGCGAAAAGCTCGCCAAAATTCGCTTCATACAGATCAGCGGCTGTGTTCAGGACTTTTGCCCGCTGTTCTGCCGGGGCTTGCCACGGGGATGCCGAGGCCAAAGCAAGCTCGATATCTTGCGCACTGGCCGGGGCGACCGCACCGGGCCTATCCTGCGGGTGCGCCGGGTTGGTGATCGGTTGGTCTGCCTCGGGGTGCGCGTCCTCGGACAGAAGGGGCCGCGCATACCAATGGTGCGCACGAAACGCGTCGCGTGCGGCGTCGATCCGGTCAAGGGTCGGAGTGTGGTGCAGGTCGAACCCAACGGAATTGGGCCGTTCCGGCTGAAACAGTTCGGGGCCGGCCGGCAGCGGCACTTTCGGTGCCAGAATATCCGTGAACGGGTCCGAAGCGACCTCCTCCGGTGGCACATTCTCGTCCACGATCTGGTTCACGAATGATGAGTTCGCGCCGTTCTCCAGCAGACGCCGAACCAGATAGGCCAGCAGATCCCTATGGGCTCCGACCGGTGCGTAAATCCGGCAGCGCGTGTTGTGTTGATCCTTGACGATCTGATGCAGGGTTTCGCCCATGCCATGCAACCGCTGAAACTCGAACGGTTGCGTGTCGGCCATATGCTGGATTGCGCTGACCGTATGCGCGTTATGGGTGGCGAATTGCGGGTAGATGCGATCCGTCATGCCCAGCAGCTTGCGAGCATTCGTGATATACGAGATGTCGGTGGCTTCCTTGCGGGTGAACACCGGGAAGCCGTCAACGCCTTCGACCTGAGCGCGCTTGATCTCGGTATCCCAATAGGCCCCTTTGACCAGCCGGACCATCAGCTTGCGGTCGTGGCGTTCGGCCATGTCATACAAAGTGTCCAGAACCAGACCGGCGCGCGGACCATAGGCCTGAACGACGATGCCAAACCCATCCCAACCGGTCAGGGCGGGCTCTGCCATGACGGCTTCGATAACTTGCAGGGATAGCGACAGGCGGTCAGCTTCTTCCGCGTCCACGTTCAGGCCCATACCTGCGGCTTTGGCCAGCAAGCACAAGGCGCGCAGGCGGGGGACCAGCTCTTCCATTACGCGCTGTTCCTGTGCCAGCTCATAACGCGGATGCAGTGCCGACAGCTTGACGGAAATCCCCGGATTGGCGCGGATATCATCATGGGTGCAGGCATCTGCAATGGCCGCGATCGCGCGCGAATAAGACAGGTGATAGCGGGCTGCGTCGGCCTCGGTGCGGGCTGCTTCGCCCAGCATGTCGTAGGAATAGGTGTAGCCCTTGGCTTCCATCCCGCTGGCGCGGTCCATCGCGGATTGAATGGTCTCGCCCAGCACGAACTGACGGCCCATCTCCTTCATTGCACGGCCAACAGCGGTGCGGATGACGGGCTCACCCAGCCGTTTGATCGCTCCGCGCAGCGCGCCAACCGGAGAGGCCTTGCCTTCGTCCAGTACCTTGCCCGTCAGCATCAGCGCCCAGGTCGACGCGTTCACCAGTGAGGAAGAGGACTGCCCCAGATGTTTCCCCCAATCCGACGGCGCAATTTTGTCCTCGATCAGCGCGTCAATCGTTTCGGCATCCGGCACTCGCAAAAGCGCTTCGGCCAAACACATCAACGCCACGCCTTCATCTGTGGACAGGCCGTATTCTGCCAGAAACACTTCCATCATGCCGGGTGAGGTGCTGGATCTGATGTCGCGCACCAACTGTGCCGCCGCCGCGCAGATGGCGGTGCGGTCGGCTTCGGCCAGGTCGGCCTGTTTGACGAGGTTGTCCAATACTTCAGATTGATCGGCATAGGTTTGGCCGTCGATTTGGGTGCGCAGGCTATGTGTCATGTGTTCTCCGGGCTTTTGGAAAGTATACAGATGAAAACTCGGGACAATCGCCTTAATTTATGGTTTTGTTAGGCCTATGAACTGAAATAAAGTGGTTTCGCGATGCAAAAAGACCGTCCTGATCTGGATCGGTTTGACCGGTCGATCCTGACGATTCTGGCCGAAGATGGACGTATCTCGGTCGCCGATCTTGCGCGGCGTATCGGGTTGTCGAAATCGCCAACTCAAGCACGCGTGAAGAGACTTGAGGCCGAGGGGATTATCACCGGATACCGGGCGCTGTTGGACCCTATTCGCCTTGGGCTGGATCACGTGGCCTTTGTCGAGGTTCGCCTGACCGACACGCGCGAGAAAGCCCTGGCTGAGTTCAATGCGGCGGTGCGCAAGGTGGCCGAGATCGAGCAAGCCCATATGATTGCATCAAATTTTGACTATCTGCTGAAAATCCGCACTGGCTCGATGTCTGAATACCGGGCAGTGCTGGCCGAGAAAATCTCGTCCCTGCCGCATGTGGCCAGTACGTCGACGTTCGTGGCGATGGAAGCTGTGAAAGAGACGGGCGTGTCCGGTGCCATCGAAGGGATGGGTTGACGAATACACCTCACACGTCACCATTGGTGCATGAAACAGATCGCTTATGCTTTCGTCCTGACAATCGCAATTTCGGCGGCACATGCGCAGGAATGCCCGGTTGCGCCGGATCACAGCGCCGATGTCAGAGATGTCATATCGCAAATCCAGCAGGCGGAAAACGAACAGTCTGCCCGTTTGCTTTCGAACCAATTATGGGAGTTCTGGACCGACGCACCGGATGAACGGGCGCAGGCGGTGCTGGATCGGGGCATGACGCGCCGCAATGCGTGGGACCTGCTGGGCGCGATCGAGGATTTTGACAAGCTGATCGCCTATTGCCCGTCGTATGCCGAGGGCTATAACCAGCGCGCCTTTGCGCATTACCTTGGGCAGGATTTTCAGGCCGCGTTGCCCGATCTAGACAAAGCCATCGAGTTGTCGCCAAATCATGTGGCTGCCATCAGTGGTCGGGCGCTGACCCTTTTGGGGCTTCAACGGATTGATGAGGCGCGCGAAACATTGTTGCAGGCTTTAGAATTGAATCCGTGGTTGTCCGAGCGCCACCTTTTGGCCCCCGGAGGGCCGCTGGCACAACCAGGCGAAGACATCTGAAAAAAAACGCCCCCGAACCACAAGGCCAGGGGCGTTTCTTTTCTTATAGGGATTAACCGACCAGACCGTTATCGGCACGCTTGATCGCGATGACCGACGAACGGGGTGTGCCGCCGTCTGGCCAATTGCTGCCCGGATGCTGAATACCGACAAACATGGTGCGCAGGTCGCTAGACCACGCCAGCCCCGTGACCTCACACCCGTTGGGTCCAGTCATGAAGCGCGCAATCTCGCCGGTGATCGGATCGCCAACCAGCATCTGGTTGTTGCCGTTGCCTGCGAAGTCTTCCTCGTTGTCGTCATTACCGTCTGTCTGGATCCAGATCAGGCCGGTCGAGTCGATGGCCATGCCGTCGGGCGAGTTGAACAGGTTGCCTTCGTTCACGTTTGGCGAACCGGCGCGGTCATCCGAATGCACGGCTGGGTTGCCCGCCATGACGTACAGGTCCCAGTCGAAGATATCGGCGGCGTGGTCGTCATTCGCCGGGCGCCAGCGCACGATCTGGCCGTATTTGTTGGCCTCACGTGGGTTGGCTGGATTGACCGACGTGTCATCACCGCCAGCGTTTGGCTTGACGCCCCGGTTTTTGTTGTTGGTTAGGCAGCAGTATGCCTCAACCGCGACCGGGCTGGAGGCAACCCACTCAGGGCGATCCATTGTGGTGCCACCAGCGGCAGACCCCGCCATACGGGTGAAGATTGAAATCTCAGCCGCATCCATGCCGGTGGTTTCCGGCGTCAGCGGCAACCACTCGCCGGTTGCGTCGTCATTGAACCTGGCAACAAAAAGCGTGCCGTTGTTCAACAGGCTCTCGGTTTCGCCACCGGGCTGATAGGTGCCGTTCGAAACGAATTTGTACAGGTACTCGCCCCGCTCATCGTCGCCCATATAGACAACTACGCGGCCATCTGCGGCCAGTGTCACCTCGGCGTTTTCGTGTTTGAAACGGCCCAGACCAGTGTGCTTGACCGGTGTGCTGTCCGGTTTGGTCGGGTCGATTTCGACGATCCAACCTGCGCGATGTGCTTCGTTGGGGTTTTTCGAAGTGTCGAAACGCGGGTCGAACAGTTCATACCCGTTCCAGCTTTCGGCTTTGACGCCGTAACGCTTGAAGCCATCAGCAACCTTCTGGTCATAGCTGGCGTTTTCGTTCGAAGAGCCGAAATAGCCGTTAAAGTTCTCTTCGCAGGTCAGATAGGTACCCCAGGGCGTCTTACCTGCACCACAGTTGTTCATGGTGCCTAGCGAGGTGGTTCCGGTCGGATCGGCCTCGGTTTTCATCAGGTCGTGGCCTGCGGCAGGGCCGACGATTTTCATCGGAGTGTTGTGGTGGATGCGGCGGTTGAAAGGGCTGTCTTTGACGACGGACCAACCTTCGGGGCCTTCCTTGATCTCCATCACGGTGACGCCCTGAATGTTCTGGAACTTCCGCACGTCATCCGCACTGGCCGGAACACCTTCCTGCGATGCAGGCAGATTGATTTTGCGGTTCGGATACTCGTGATTGATCGCGATCAATTCGTGGCCTTGGAACGAGAATGTCTCCATGCCGTCGGTGTTCTCACCAAAGATGCGGTCCGATTTTTCCAGCTGTCCGCCATCGGTCAGATCATAACCGTCGGCATCGGAAAACAGCGGGTCACCCCAACGCATCAGCATCTTCCACTCATACCCTTCGGGCACGTGTACGGTTCCGTCTGTCTGGGAAGCGATGGGAGTGAAGGCGAAACGTGACGCGGTCACAGCGTGTGCCGCAGTTGAGCCCATCAGCCCTGCGCCCATGGCGGCAGCACCCGATCCAAAGGCCAGCACACCGCCCAGAAACCCACGACGGGAAATCGCGCTTTCAACAACGCGGTCAAAGTCGTTTTCTGCGGGGCGAGGGAAATGCAGTTCATCCCAGTCGTCGGCGGAAAGGGTGGCGGGGTCAACGTCTTTCATGGTTGGCTCCTGGCTAAGAATTGAATTGTTGATGAATGCGATTTAGGGAACCTTTGTGACAGGTTGTTAACAACGGAACCAAAAATGTCGCCCAATTCGCGTTGGGCAAGAAAAAAATTCGTGTACTGACCCCTGATGACTTAACGCAAACGCTGACCTGCCGAGTCGAAGCGATACGCTTTGTCCGCCGTATACGCAAAACGCAGCTCCTGACCTTCCGAGATCGAATGCTGTCCAAACAGGCGCGCGGTCACCGAGTGGTCACTCACAGTTGCAATAACATTGGTGTCACCACCCAGCTTTTCGACGTGACTGACACGCGCGGCAAGCGGGCCTTCGTCGGACAGGAACAGGTCTTCGGGGCGTATTCCGATGGTGTTCTGTCCGCCGTCGTTCAGCAGTCCTTCAGGCAGGAAGTTCATTGAAGGTGATCCCAGAAAACCGGCGACAAACTGATTGGCTGGATTGTTATACAACTCCATCGGGCTGCCGATCTGTTCCACTCGCCCGTCGCGAAGCACGACGATCTTGTCGGCCAGTGTCATCGCCTCGGTCTGGTCATGTGTGACATAGATCATCGAGGCATCCAGCGCGCGGTGCAGATTGGCAATCTCGATCCGTGTGTTCATCCGCAATGCAGCATCCAGATTGGACAGGGGTTCATCGAACAAAAACAATTTGGGCTCTCGCACGATCGCCCGCCCGATGGCCACACGCTGACGCTGACCGCCTGACAATTCGGACGGGTAACGGTCCAGGTAAGGTTCGAGGTTCAGCATGCGGCTGGCATTGGCCACGCGTTCTTCGATTACAGATTTAGATTGCTTCTCCTGCTTCAAGGCAAGGGTCATGTTTCCGCGCACGCTGAGATGGGGGTAAAGCGCATAGCTTTGGAACACCATCGCGATGCCCCGTTTGGACGGCGGCACCAAGTTGACCTGGTGACCGTCGATGTTGATTTCGCCCGAGGACGCGTCTTCGAGCCCCGCGATCACCCGCAAAAGGGTGGATTTTCCGCAGCCCGACGGGCCGACAAAGACGACGAACTCACCTTCTTCGACCTCAAGCGTGATGTCTTTGAGGACATGCACATTGCCAAAGGACTTGTTCACTTTGTTCAGTGTAAGGGCGGTCATGTCGAGGGCTCCTCAAGGGAAACGGGCTGGCCGGTTCGGATGCTTTGATCCGCAGCCAGACAAATGGCGAGGGATTGGACGGCGTCGTTCATGTGACGCGTCAGGTCAATATCTTCGGCGATGGCGTGCAGCATGTACGCCTGCTCGGCGTCACACAGTTCCTGATGGCCGGGCTCATCGGGCATTTCGACGGTGCGGTCGCCGTCGGGCGTGTGGATGAGCAAGCCGCCAACCTTTGTATGCCCGTCTATGTCTGCGGACGCGCCCTTATTCCCGTCGGTGATCGAGACCGAACCGTTGGGTGAAACAATGTCTTTCACGAAAAACGCGGTTTCCGACATCATTGGACCCCAACCAGCCTCGTACCAACCGACCGAGCCGTCATCGAAAACCACCTGAAACTGGCCGTAATTATACATGTCAGGTGCAATCTCATCCGAAAGGCGCAGGCCCATGCCGTGAACCCGGACGGGGTGCGCGTCGGTGATCTGGCACATCACGTCGACATAATGTACGCCGCAATCCACGATTGGCGAAGTGGTCTGCATCAAGGCCTTATGCGTCTCCCACTCCGCGCCCGAGGATTGCTGGTTCAGGTTCAGGCGGAACACATAAGGCCCCCCTAGATCGCGGGCCTCGGTGATTAGTCGCATCCAAGAGGGGTGGTGGCGCAGGATGTACCCGACCACCAGCTTGCGGTTCAATCGCGTTGCTGTCTCAACCACACGCCGAGCATCAGCGACGTTGGTCGCCAGTGGTTTTTCAACGAATACATGCGCGCCGGCCTCCATCGCGGCACATGCATAGTCTGCGTGACTGTCGGAATAGGTGGCGACCACAACCAGATCAGGTTTTGTTTCGACCAGCGCCGTCTGAAAATCTGAAAAAGCCGGATAGCCTGCAAGATCAGGGTGATCCACTTGACCGGACCGGTTCACCAATCCAACGATCTGCGCATCGGGGTGGTAGTGATGGGCCAGCGCATGGCTCAGCCCCATGTTGCCGAGGCCAGCGATCAGAACTTTGGTCATTTGACAGCTCCTGATGTGATGCCGCGGATCAGCTGGCGCGAGAAGATGACATAGAGCACCAGCACCGGCAGGATCGCCATCGACAGCGCCGACAGAACCGCGTTCCAGTCGGTAACGAACTGACCGATGAAGACCTGACTGCCTAGTGTCAGCGTCTTGGTTTCCTCAGCAGGTGCAAGGATCAGCGGGAACCAAAGGTCATTCCAGATCGGGATCATGTTGAATACGGCCACGGTCGCCATCGCGGGCCGGACCAGAGGCAACACCAGGCGGAAGAAGATCGTGTATTCCGACAGCCCGTCAATACGGCCTGCGTTTTTCAGGTCGTCACTGACCTGCCGCATGAATTCAGACAGGATGAACACGGCGAGCGGCAATCCTTGCGCCGTGTAGACCAGGATCAACGCCCAAAGTGAGTTCACAAGCCCCGTGGCCACCATCATCTCAAGGATCGCAACGGTGCCAATACGGATCGGGATCATGATCCCCAGCGCCAGGTAAAGACCCATCAGCAGGTTGCCCTTGAACTGGTATTCGGACAGCGCATACGCGGCCATCGCACCGAACAGCAGGATAAAGAACAGCGATGCAACGGTGACAATCATCGAGTTCTGGAAGTAGAGGAAGAAATCCCCCTGCTTCATTACCGTCTCATACCCGATCAGTGAAAAGCTGTCTGCGTTGGGTAGGGCCAGCGGTTCTCGGAAAATCGCCCGGCGGGTTTTGAAGCTGTTGATCAGGATCACAAAGACCGGGAACAGCGCGATCAGAGTGTACAGGATCAACGCACCATGCATTGCGGCGGTGTTGAAAGGGTTTTGGCGTGCTTTGTTCATCGCTGGACCCTCACAATTGGTACCGGCGCATCCGGGTCTGGATGCCGAACAGATAGATACAGACACCCACGAGGATGATCGCGAACATCGCGCCGGCGATAGCCGATCCCATATGTGGGTCGCCCAGTTGCAGCTGGAAGCCAAAGAAGGTGCGGTACATGAATGTGCCTAAGATGTCGGTCGAGAAATCCGGCCCCGCCAACGCGCCCTGCGCTGCGTAAATTAGGTCGAAGGCGTTGAAATTGCCCACGAAGGTCAGGATCGAGATGATCCCGATCGAGGGCAGGATAAGCGGCAGTTTGATCTTCCAAAAGGCCGAGGCACCGGTGATGCCGTCGATCTCGCCTGCTTCAAGGATTTCTTCAGGGATGGTCAGCAGGGCTGCATAGATCAGCATCATCGGGATGCCAACGAATTGCCAGACCGAGATTAGCGCCAGCGTGGTCAGGGCGTACTCTTCTTTACCAAGCCAAGGTGCGAACAGGAACTTAAGCCCAACAGCATCTAGCATCGACGGCGCGATCCCCCAGATCGGTGACAGGATCAGTTTCCAGGCAAATCCCACGATCACAAAGCTCAGGATTGTCGGAATGAAGATCGCCGAGCGATACAGCGCCGCGAATCGCAGGCGCGGGTGGCTGAGCAACGCGGCCAAGGCGATCCCGATCGGGTTCTGCACCAGCATATGAATCAGGAAGAACCAAAAATTGTTGCCCAATGCGTTCCAGAATTGCTCGGACCAGATAGGGTCAAAAAACAGCGTCTGAAAGTTCTGCAATCCGACAAACACGCGGCTCTGGTCAATCTCGGTGTACAGCGCCAGACGCAGCGTGTTGAACAGCGGAAAGATCATCACGGCAGTGTAGACAAGCACGGCAGGTGCAAGAAACACGACGATATGCCAGCGGATGCGGGGGCGGGTCATGGGATCGCTTTCAAAGGGGTGTCGGGGGTACCCGGGCGATCCGCGCCGCCCGGGTATGTTTCAGTTTACTGATGTGGGGCGTACCAGCCAGCCAGACCGTCTTGCAGGCGCTGGCCTGCATCTGTGGGGCTTTCGGCACCCCGAACCACGTTGGCCGAGGCGTTCCACGTCTCAAGCTCAAGATTGGGTTCGCCGCGTGACAGGATTTGATAGGTCGACCGGATGGTCGATTCACATTCATCGCGCCATCCGACGATTTCTTTGGCCAGCGGATCCTGCAATTCAACAGGCGCGTTCGACAATGGGAAGAAGCCAGGCAGAGCGTTGCCGAAGATTTCGGCAAACTCGGGACTTGCCACCCAGGCCAGGAAGGTTGCGGCCGCCTCGGGGTGTTCGGTCGCCTTATTCATACCGATGCCAATATCCGTGTGGTCCGAGATATAGCAGGTATCGCCTGCATTCCGAACCGGCGGCTTGAACGCACCCATTTCAAAGTCGGCCTGCGTGTTGAAGCCCGAAATTTCCCACGAGCCAGCCGGGTAAATGGCTGCGCGGCCCAGAGTGAACAGGTTCTGACTGTCAGGATAGGTCTGCGCCTCGAACCCGTCCCCGAGATAGTCCTTCCATTTCGCCAATGTTTCATAAGGCTCGACCCATTGCGGATCAGTCAGTTTTTGCGAGCCGTCGATCAGGGCAAGGCGACCTTCTTCGCCTTTCCAATAGTTCGGGCCGATGTTGTTGTAGCCCATGGTCGCGGCTTCCCACTGGTCGTTGGTGCCCATCGCCATGGGAATGTAAGTGCCATCTTCCTTGAACTTTTCGAGCGCCGCGAAAAACTCTTCTTCCGTGGTTGGCACTTCGACGCCCAATTCTTCAAAGGCGTCTTTATTGTAGATGAAACCGTGGATCACAGAGGCCATCGGAACACAGAAAGTGGCCGAACCGTCATCCGTCTGCCATGCAGATTTCGCCACGTCCGAGAAGTTTGCCATCGCATCCAACTCAGACAAATCGGACAAGTGACCGGCGTCGTACAGCCCCAAAGAGCGGTCAAACGGGCGACAGGTAATGATGTCACCAGCCGATCCTGCTTCGAGCTTTGCATTCAAAGCTGCGTCATATTCTGTCGGCGCGAACGGTGAAAACACCAGTTTGATACCGGGGTGTTTGGCCTCGAATGCGGGAATGATCTGTTCCTGCCAAAGTGTCAGGTCGTCATTCCGCCAACTTTCGATGGTCAGAGTCACGTCCTCGGCATAGGCGCTGGTTGCCATCAGGGTCGTCCCCAGTAAGGCCAGCTTCAAACTCTTGTAATTCATTTCTCTCTCCCGTTTGGTTTGTAGTTGTTAATCCGGCGACAGCGCGGCGTTTAAAATCCCATCCGTTTTCTGCAAACGCGCATGGGCATCTGCCAGCGAAACACCTTGCGCGGCGATGAGGATGGCAGGTTTGACGTCTCCGTTCGCCGTCTTCAGCGCATCGTGCGCGGTATCCGCATCGACTTCGGCAACCCGGGCGACGATGCCAGTTGCACGCGCCCGCAATTTATCATTGTCAGCGCGCAGATTGACCATCATGCCCCCGTGGACATGGCCCAGTTCGACGGCCATCAGCGAGGACAGCATGTTCAAAGCGATCTTTTGTGCCGTTCCCGCGCCCATCCGGGTCGAGCCCGAGATTAGTTCGGGCGGCGTGGCCAGCAGGACAGGGATGTCTGCGCCCTCTAGCAGCGGGCTGCCCGCATTGTTTGCGATCCCTATCACGGTTGCGCCACGCACCTTTGCTATGTTCATCGCTGCCACTGTATAAGGCGTCGACCCGCTGGCTGACACGGTGATTACAGTGTCGATGGCTTGCGCAGAGCCCAAGGCGTCCTCCAGCCCATCGACCGCGTCTTCGGCGTCTCCAGGCATCTCAACCCCGGTGGGCAGGCCACCTGCCATGTGGATGCGCAAACGCGCCGGGGGTATTGAGAATGTCCCGCCCAACTCTTGCGCGTCAGCCGCCGCCATCAGGCCCGAAGACCCGGCAGCTGCAAAGTGCAGCACGCCACTTGCACGGATCGTAGAAGCCATGACCCTGGCCCCCTCTGCGATGCTGTCCAGTGCGGCGCGAACAGCTATGGCGGCTGCAATCTGACCCTCGGCCAGAATGCGGGCCGAGCTGGCCAGATTGGCCCGGCTTAGCTTGGTCGCATCAGGATGCAATTGTTCAGTCAGCGGCAGCGTCAAGAGAATCCCCCGTGTTTCCTCTATACGATACCTATTTAATACCACTTGTCCATAATTTATTTTTTTACCGACACACCCAGATGATATTAAAGGAAAATTGCAAAAAAACACCGAATAGTCCGGGATTCGGGCTTTCTCAATTGGGAAAGGTATTATAATGGTATTGTCATGACTGAGTCTCTGAACAACGCTGTATTGGCCGTCGATGGCGGGGGAACGCGATGCCGGGTGGCCTGCGAGATTGATGGGGCAGTTCATAGCGTCGAGACCGGTGCCGCCAACGTTTCGTCTAATTTCAATGGGGCGCTCACTCAGATTAGGGCGGGGCTTGATGTTATGTCCCAACGGCTGGACGTGGAACCTGCGAAGCTACGCGACTGTCCTGCATTTGTCGGCCTTGCTGGCGTCACCGACCAGAAGATCGCCAGCAAATTGCGGGATGCGCTTGGTTTAACCTGTGCGAGGGTTGAGGATGACCGGCCAGCAGCGGTGCGGGGTGCGCTTGGAGCGCGGGATGGTTTTATTGCGCATTGCGGGACGGGTTCGTTTCTGGCGATGCAATCTGATGGCCAGATGCGGTTCGCTGGTGGCTGGGGGCCGGTTCTGGGGGATGAAGCCTCGGCGCAATGGGTTGGGCGTCGGGCATTGTCGGAAACGCTATGTGCGTTTGACGGAACGCAGGTCGCTACTAGATTGACGCAAAAGCTGCTGACCGACCTGAATGGGCCTGCCGGTTTGGTCCGGTTCGCCGGTTCGGCTACTCCGGCCCAGTTCGGAGCGCTCGCGCCCATCGTGACGGCCTCCGCGCAGGACGGTGACACGGTTGCCTCACGTATTCTGCAATCCGGGGCAGGCTATATTGCCGATGCCGCATGGCGGTTGGGGTGGCAGCCCGGCAGGGCGATCTGCCTGACGGGCGGGATTGCCCGGTTCTATGCGCCGTACCTGCCGGAAGAAATGCGATCGGCCATTTCTGCACCCTTGGGGGAACCGCTGTCAGGCGCATTAGCTTTAGCGAAGGAGGTTCAGCATGAGCATCACTGAGTTCCTGCGCGCAGAGTCATGGCTAAGCCCAGAAAGCGGCCCGCGATACGTTCAGTTGCGGCGCCGGTTGCAAGAAGGGATTGATACAGGCGTTCTGCCGCCAAATTCGTCGCTCCCATCCGAGCGAGAACTGGTTGAGATCACCGATCTGTCTCGGGTTACGGTACGCAAGGCGATTCAGGAACTGGTTCAGGAAGGTGTGATCGAACAGCGCCAAGGATCGGGTTCTTTCATCCGCGAGCGCGTACCCCGGGTCGAACAGTCTTTGACGCATCTGACCTCGTTTACTGAGGACATGTCCAGCCGTGGTATGCAGACTACGTCGAAATGGTTGGAGCGGGGCGTTTTTGCGCCAAACCCGGAAGAAATCAAAGCGCTAAGCCTGAAAGACGGCGAACAGATATCCCGCATCTACCGCCTGCGCGAAGCTGATGGCCGCCCGTTGGCACTGGAACGAGCCGCGCTGCCGCTGGATATCCTGCCAAATCCGATCGAGGTGACGACGTCGCTGTATGAGGTGCTTGAGCAGCTGGGGCGGCGACCAGTGCGCGCAGTGCAAAAGATATCGGCTCTGAACCTTGCCGCGCGGGACGCAGAGTTACTCGAGGTTCCTGAAGGCGCGGCAGGGCTAAACATCGAGCGTGTTTCATTCCTCAAGAACGGGCGGGTCGCGGAACTGACCCGATCCCTGTATCGCGGCGACGCTTATGACTTCGTTGCCGAATTGCGCTTGTAACCGGAAAGGCCGGAAAGTGATGTCAGAAAAAAGCTCGAAGATGCGCCAGGAGATTCTGGAAATCCCTGTTGCCGTCGACAGATTGCTAAGTCAGGGCGCGGCAAACATTCACGGTGCCGCGGAACTGGTCAAAGAAGCCGACCCGCGGTTTCTGATCACTGTGGCCCGCGGGTCGTCCGATCACGTTTGCCTGTACCTCAAATATGCCAGTGAGTTGTTGCTGAACCTACCCGTGGCTTCCGTTGGGCCATCTGTCAATTCGATCTATGGAGCGGATCTAAGGGCCAAAGGCGCGCTGTGCCTGTCTGTGTCTCAGTCGGGCCAGAGCCCGGATATCGTGGGAATGACCCGATCGCTAAAGGCTTCGGGCGGTGTGACCGTGGCGGTTACCAACAACACCGGCTCGCGCTTGGCTGGGGTCACGGACGCCGTGTTGCCCCTGCATGCGGGCCCGGAGCTGAGCGTGGCTGCTACCAAGACGTTCGTGACATCGCTGGTGGCCGGGCTGTGGTTGTTGGCGGAAATCAAAGAGGATGAGGAACTTAAAACTGCAATCCGGTCCTTGCCCGGCCATCTAGAGCAGGCGGCCCAATGTGATTGGTCCGCGGCGGCAGAGGCTATTACAGGCCGATCTCTGTTCACGCTGGGGCGCGGCCCTTCGTATGCGATGTCGAATGAGGCTGCGTTAAAGATCAAGGAAACTTGTCAGATTCATGCCGAAAGCTATTCTGCGGCTGAGGTGCTGCATGGTCCGGTCTCGATCGTTGAAGAAGGGTTTCCCACCATTGTCTTCGCTGCAAGTGATGTGGCTGAACAAACGACTGCCGAAGCCGCCGATATGCTGGCCGCAAAAGGGGCCAAGGTTTTCGCTGCGACCGACAAAGTAACCAACGCGCAGAGCTTGCCAGTCGTCAGAACAGATCATTGGCTGACCGATCCGATTGCTACGATTACGTCGTTCTACAGTATGGTCGAGGCTCTGGCAGCTTCGCGCGGAATCGACCCGGATGCGCCACGCCATCTGAAAAAGGTGACGGAGACAGTATGACAAAAGGTTCAGTTACCTTTCGAAACGGTGTCCTGTTTGATGGAGAGTGCTTGCGGTCTGGCCATGCGATTGTCTTTCGTGATGGTGTGCTGGCCGAAGTGTTGCCGGAAGCGCAGGCCATGGATGAAGGGCCTGTCATAGATCTGAAAGGGGATATTCTGAGCCCCGGATACGTCGACCTGCAGGTAAATGGGGGCGACGGGGTGATGTTCAACGACGACCCCTCGGTCGAGACGATCAGCCGGATCGCTACAGCGCACCGTCGGTTGGGTGTGGACGCGCTGTTGCCGACGTTGATTACCGATACTCCCGCAAAAACACAGGCGGCCATTCAGGCGGCGATTCATGCGGTACGGGTTGGGATTCCGGGCGTCGTGGGGCTGCACTTGGAAGGGCCGCATTTATCGGTCGCACGCAAGGGGGCACATGACGGCGCACTGATACGTCCGATGGAGGATGCGGATTTGGCCGCATTGGTTGCTGCGGCGGGAGAGTTGCCGTGCCTCAAAGTCACTGTCGCGCCCGAATCTGTCTCGGAACAGCAGGTTCAGGTGCTTTCTAACGCCGGGATTCTGGTGTCGCTGGGCCATAGCGGTGCTGATTTCGCGACCTGTCAGCGCTATGCATCGGCAGGAGCGCGCTGTGTAACGCATCTGTTTAACGCCATGAGTCAAATGGGTAGTCGGGAACCCGGTCTGGTTGGCGCGGCGCTGGCCTCTGGCGGGCTGTCAGCGGGTTTGATCGCCGATGGCATCCACGTTCACCCCGAGGTGATGCGGACAGCCTGGGCAGCCAAAACTGCGCCCGGTCAGATCTTTCTGGTGAGTGATGCCATGGCTGTTGCGGGGTCGGAAAAGACCGAATTCGAACTGGAAGGCCGCCGGATCACCCGAACGGATGGGCGCCTGACGCTTGACGACGGAACGCTTGCAGGGGCGGATCTGGATCTGACCACCGCAATCCGCAATCTGGTCAGGCGGGTGGGCGTGCCGCTACTTGATGCTCTGGCAGCTGCCACGACCTCTCCCAGATCCCTGATTGGTCAGCCCGCCGCTCAACCGCTTCGGTACGGATCGACGATTCGGATATCGGCCGGTCTGGATTCGTGTACGTGGCTTCCTTCTCACAGCTGATCCTTTCTGTATTTGGTCTGTGTTCACCAAGCCAAAAACAGCACGCGCAGAAATTGAATTTGGTGTCGAACGGCGCTTGACGGCACCCCATGCATCCCTTAAACCGACCTGCGCTGAGCGGGCGTCGTATACTGGCTATTACCTCAGCCTTCCAAGCTGATGAAGCGGGTTCGATTCCCGCCGCCCGCTCCAAATCAGCCCCGAAATTCTGCGTCATATGGCCCTGATCCTTGGCCAATTTGCCCTGTTCAGCTTGACCCCGTCTGCCGCTACGGCCAAGAAGCGGTCATCTGAATGCCAACACGAAATTAAGGGCCAAGCATGGCAAGAAACGCCTCAGCCAGTCCAACTCAGCAATCCGCTCCGGGTGCCAGCGAAGAGCGCGCCGGTTCGAAGAAGATAGGCGTTCTGGCGTCGCTTTGGCCCTTCATGCGCCCCTACCGGTTGCTGATGGCGGGGGCAACAGTGGCATTGGTCCTGACGGCCAGCATGACGTTAGCTTTGCCGTTGGCGGTACGTCGTGTGGTCGACAACTTTCGCATCGAAGACGGTGATCTGCTGCAGTGGTATTTTCTGGCGGCACTTGGCATTGCCGCAGTTCTGGCCGTGGGCACCGGCCTGCGTTACGCGCTTGTGACCCGATTGGGTGAACGCGTAGTTGCCGATATCCGCAAGGCCGTTTTCGACCGTGTTATCGGCATGAGCCCCGAATTCTACGAGCGCATCATGACCGGAGAGGTCTTAAGCCGGATCACCACCGACACGACGTTGATTCAGTCGGTTCTGGGCTCTTCCGTGTCCATTGCACTGCGAAATTTGCTGCTGTTCATTGGCGGGCTGGTGTTGATGCTGCTGACCTCTGCCAAACTGACCGGCATGGTGCTGTTACTGATCCCGCTGGTGGTGGTGCCGATCCTGGTGCTGGGACGCCGTCTACGTGTCATAAGCCGGGAAAATCAGGACTGGATCGCAGCGTCTTCCGGCAACGCGGGAGAGGCATTGGGGGCTGTACAGACTGTGCAGGCCTTCACCCATGAACAGGCCAGCCGCAAGCAGTTCGGGGATATGACCGAAACGTCTTATATCGTCTCATTGCGGCGCATAAAAACCCGCGCGGTATTGACCGTTATCGTGATCTTTCTGGTGTTTTCAGGGATCGTCGGTGTGTTGTGGATGGGCGCAAATGACGTCCGCAACGGCGTCATGTCCGAAGGTGTCCTGATCCAGTTTGTGATCTACTCCATCATCATGGCGGGGTCGGTTGCGGCATTGTCTGAAATCTGGAGCGAGTTGCAGCGCGCCGCCGGAGCGACCGAGCGACTGGTTGAGTTGCTGAACGCGCAGGACATGGTCAAGGACCCGGCGCAGGCCAAATCGCTGCCCACGCCGGTCCGGGGTGAGATCCGTTTTGACGACGTGACGTTCCGCTATCCTTCGCGGCCTGATGTCGTGGCGCTGGAGCATTTAAGTTTGCAGGTCGAGCCCGGTGAAACCGTGGCATTCGTCGGACCGTCGGGGGCGGGCAAGACAACCGTTATCCAAATGATACAGCGGTTTTATGACCCGGCATCCGGGCAGGTCAGTCTGGACGGCATCGACCTGCGCGACATTGACCGGGCCGATTTCCGCCGTCACATGGCGCTGGTACCGCAGGACCCGGTGATTTTTGCAGCCTCGGCGCGCGAGAACATTCGCTTTGGCCGTTTGGATGCCACCAATGCTGAGGTCGAAGCCGCGGCCCAAGCCGCCGCCGCGCATGATTTCATCTCGGCACTGCCCGAAGGTTATGACAGCTTTGTCGGCGAGCGTGGTGTGATGTTGTCAGGTGGGCAAAAACAACGTATCGCCATCGCCCGCGCCATCCTGCGAGATGCACCGGTTCTGCTGCTGGATGAGGCGACCTCGGCGCTGGATGCCGAAAGCGAACGCGCGGTGCAGGGGGCGGTCGATCAGATGCGCGCCGGGCGCACCACGCTGATCGTGGCGCACAGGTTAGCAACAGTAAAAAAAGCAGACCGCATCGTTGTAATGGAGGCCGGTCAAATCGTAGCGCAAGGCACCCATGACGATCTTGTTGCGCAGGACGGATTGTACGCCCGATTGGCGCGCCTGCAATTCACGGATGGTATGGCGGCCGAGTAACATGACGTAGGGGTACTTAGAATTGCTCCGCAGCGTAATTCTACCCCTTTGCATGCACCGTCGCTAAGCCCTTTCTTGAATATGCGCGGATTTGCTTTCATCTTGACGATGGATGCAAAACCCGTGCTGGACACGGGACAGATGAGGGAGGAACCTGATGCCGTTTGTGGGTTTGGAAGATAAGACAAGAATTGAGCAGGAAATGCCGTGGGAGGTTCGTGACGTACCGGTCACATTCCACCAATTGCTATCTCGGACTGCAAATAAGTTTCCGAACAGCAATGCGGTCAGCTTTCAGATCTTTTCTGGCCCTACGGACAAAGCCGAAACGCTGACGTGGTCTCAACTGTTGGGCAAAGTCAATCAGGCCGCCAATTTGTTCCGGTCGTTGGGCATCGGTGAAAAGGATGTGGTGGCATTTGTTTTGCCCAACTGCAACGAAACTCTGGTTACATTGATGGGTGGGGCGGTTGCCGGGATCGTCAACCCGATCAACCCTTTGCTGGAGCCCGAGCAAATCGCCGCGATCCTGCGTGAGACTAAGGCCAAGGTTGTGGTGACGTTGAAGTCTTTCCCCAAGACCGACGTGGCGCAAAAGGTCGAAGAGGCCGTGCGTCATGCACCCAACGTCAACACCATTCTGGAAATTGACCTCAACCGTTACCTGACGCCACCAAAATCCTGGCTGGTGCCGTTCCTGCGCCCCAAAATGGGTGAAAAGGAAAAGCTTGCCCATGCGGATTACAAAAGCTTCGACAAAGAGCTGGCCAAACAGCCCACGACGCTGACTTTTGAGGACAGCAAGGAAGACCGCGTCGCCTGCTACTTCCACACCGGTGGCACGACAGGTATGCCAAAAGTGGCCCAGCACAAATACTCGGGCATGATCTACAATGGCTGGCTGGGCAATACGCTGCTGTTTGCCGAGGAAGACGTGATCATGTGCCCGCTGCCCATGTTCCACGTATTTGCTGTCCACGTCATCATGATGGCTGCCGTGTCGTCAGGCGCGCACGTGATCTTCCCAACGCCGCAAGGTTATCGCGGTGACGGCGTTTTCGACAATTTCTGGAAGCTGATCGAACGTTGGAAGGTCACCTTCATCATCACGGTTCCCACCGCGATTGCCGCCAAAATGCAGCGTCCGGTAGATGCGGATATTTCGAGTGTTAAAACCGCATTTTCAGGATCGGCACCTTTGCCGGTGGAACTGTTCCGCCGCTTTGAAGAGGCAACCGGCGTCACTATCGTCGAAGGGTATGGCCTGACCGAAGCGACCTGCCTTGTATCTTGCAACCCGGTTGATGGTGAAAAGAAGATCGGCTCGATCGGTTTTCCGTTCCCCTATACTGACGTGAAAATCCTGATGGACGGACCGGATGGGCCGAAAGAGTGTGGCACCGATGAGATCGGTGAAATCTGTATCTCGAACCCCGGTGTCTATGCGGGCAATACCTATACCGAGGAAGACAAGAACGTCGGCCTGTACCATTTTGACAAATATCTGCGCACGGGCGATCTGGGCCGGTTTGACGAAGATGGCTACCTGTGGATCACCGGGCGCGCCAAGGATCTAATCATCCGGGGCGGTCACAATATCGATCCCGCCGAGATCGAAGAGGCCCTGCTGGGACACGAAGCCGTTGCTTTTGCCGGTGCCATCGGACAGCCCGACGCTTATGCAGGTGAGGTTCCCTGTGCCTTTGTCGAGCTGGTCGAAGGGGCCTCGGTTAGCGAGCAGGAGTTGATGGAGTACTGCAAGGTGCATGTCCGTGAACGCGCTGCTCTGCCCAAGCATATGACCATTCTGGACGAACTGCCGAAGACGGCTGTGGGCAAGGTGTTCAAACCCGACCTGCGCAAACAGGCGATCACGCGAATCTACAATGGTGCATTGGAAAAGGCGGAAGTCCCAGCGCGGGTTGTGTCGGTGGTCGACGATAAAAAGCGCGGGTTGGTCGCGCAGCTTGACGCGAACGGTGCCTCGGACGACGATGTCGGTAAGGTGCTGGATTCGTTCACCCGGCCGTGGGAGTGGGCTGCCTGACCAGGAGGTAAAATGGACTATGAACGTCTGATCGATGAAGAAACCTGGGCGTTCATAAGACGAACGGCTGAAAGCTATCCTGACGACGCGGTCGATCTTTCGATCGACGATCAGCGCCGCGTCTACAACGACATGTGCCAGGACTTTCGCCAACCCCGCCCTCAGGGCGTTGAAACCGAAGACAGGCGCGCCGATGGCGTGCCTGTTCGCGTTTACACGGCAGGTGATCCGACGCGCACGGTTGTCTACTTTCATGGCGGGGGTTTTGTCGTGGGTGGGTTGGACAGCCACGACGATGTTTGCGCCGAGATATGTGCGCAGACTGGATATCGTGTTGTTGCTGTTGATTACCGGCTGTGCCCCGAACATGTGCATCCGGCGCAGTTTCAGGACAGTTGGGCAGCTACAAACTGGGCCATGCAGGAATTCGGCGATCCCTTGGTGCTGGCGGGGGACAGCGCAGGCGGAAATCTGGCCGCGGCGGTAGCCCATCACGGCCGCGGGCAACTTGAACACGTCTTGGGGCAGGTATTGGTTTATCCCGCACTGGGAGGGGACACTTCGGCAGGGTCATACATAGAACACGCGCAAGCGCCGCTTTTGACGCTGGATGAAGTGCGATTTTATGAGAACGTGCGATGTGGCGGCACGGCCCCGCAAGGTGATCCGACCTTCGCGCCCTTGCAGGACACTGATTTCTCGGGCCTGCCACCTACCGTAGTCGTGACTGCAGATTGTGATCCATTGCGCGATGATGGGGCAGCCTATTGCAACAAGATCAACCAAGCCGGTGGGCACGCTCACTGGATCAATGAGCCGGGCCTTGTACACGGGTATCTGCGGGCGCGAACCACCGTCAAACGAGCCGCTGACAGCTTTGAGCGGATTTCAGTGGCCATCGAGGCGTTGGGCCAGAATATCTGGCCCTACGATTGACCTTTTTACTTCAGGAACGGTGATGCCTTCATCGTCTCGGCGATCGGTGCACCCATGCGGCTCAGGATCGTTGGGGCCAGCTGCAGTTGGTGCAGGACGGTATCGGCTTCCGGGCCTTTGGCATCACCAAAATAATACAGGGCGGTTTCCTGTTGCAGGTCGCTGCGTCCGCCATGGTGACCGCGCTCATCCTGTCCGTGATCGGCGGTGACGATCACCTCGTACCCCAGTTGTCGCCAGCGGGGGATGAAGGGGGCCAGCATCTCGTCCATAACGAAACAGGCATGGTCCATTTCGGTACAATCATGGAAGAACCGGTGCCCCATGCTGTCCAGCGTGCAGGTGTGCAGAATGCCGTAATCCAGCCCGAACCGCAGGCACAAGTTAGTCAGGGTTCCAAACAGGTCCACGTCCGACGGTGTCATCTGATTGACCTTGCCATAGGCGGTCATCGAGTGAAATCGGCCGTGGTTGATGGTCATGCTCTCAGGCTCATCATATTCAATGTCACGGACATAGTCGAACGGATGACGGTTGAAGAACTGAGACCAGTAGCTGTGGGTCACCGCTCCGGTCACGCCGCCTGCCTCGCGCACCTGACTGAATACGTCCTTGTGGCTGAGTCGGAATACGTTGCCATTGCCGGTGCAGCCATGTTCCTGAGGCGTGACGCCCGTATGGATCGAAGCATAACAGCTGGCCGAGGTCGAGGGCAGCACGGCGCGCGATTTCCATACCCGGGCCTCGCCACTATCTACCCAACCCTCAAGGTTGCCGAACAGTCGGCGGAAGTTACGCCAGGGGACACCATCGAGAATGATCAAAAGCAGTTTGCGGTCCATATCACGGCCTTTTAGTCATCATTTCTTTTGAGTGACCTTAGGAGATTCACGGGCGCAAGATCGCCTGTTCGCGCCGCCGCTAGCAAAATCCCGACGCCTGTCGCAAGACAGAGCGCCGGGATTTCTGTTGTTTTCCCAAGATAGTGAGAATGGCTGGGATTAGTTCCCGGCGCTTTCCATTTTGCGGTGTGCGACGACCTCTTCCAACCAGCCCAGATGCATCTCGGGGACCGAGCTGAGCAGCAGGTCGGTATAGTCGTCGTACGGTGGGCTCAGCACCTGCGATTTCGGGCCATAGCGCACCACGCGACCCTGATACATCACAGCGATACTGTCGCTGATCGCACGGACCGTCGCCAGATCGTGGGTGATGAAAAGATAGGCCACATCCTCGATCTTTTGCAGGTCCAGCAGCAGCTTCAAGATGCCATCTGCCACCAATGGGTCCAACGCCGAGGTAACTTCGTCGCAGATAATCATCTTGGGCTTGGCTGCCAGTGAACGGGCGATGCAGACCCGCTGTTTCTGACCACCAGACAGTTCTGCCGGATAGCGATCGATGAACTTTTCACCCAGCTCGATCTCATCCAAAAGCTCGATGACACGCTTGCGCTTTTCGGCGCCGCGCATGCCAAAGTAGAACTCCAGCGGGCGACCGATGATCGTTCCAACCGTCTGGCGTGGATTCATCGCAACATCGGCCATTTGGTAGATCATCTGCAATTCACGCAGATCCTCGCGTGAGCGGCCCTTCAGATCACGGCTGAGCTTACGCCCGGCAAAGGTGATCTCGCCATCGCGCGGTGGCAGCAGGCCAGTAATCACTCGCGCCAGCGTGGATTTGCCCGAACCAGATTCACCCACAACCGCCAGCGTCTGCCCCGGATGAAGCTCGACATTGACGTTGTGCAGTACGTCGAAATTCAACCCCTTGTAGCGTGCAGTTATGCCGTCGACACTCAGCACCGCTTCGGGTGTTGGTTTCTTCTCTTCATGTTCGATCGATCGCACCGAGACCAGTGCCTTGGTATAGTCTTCCTGCGGGTTGTTGATGATCTGATCGGTGGTGCCGTATTCGACTGTATTGCCCATCCGCAGAACCATGATGTCATCGCTGACCTGCGCCACAACCGCAAGGTCGTGGGTGATGTACAGCGCGGCAACGCCAGTGTCCGCGATGGCCTCTTTTATGGCCATCAGAACGTCGATCTGCGTGGTCACGTCCAACGCCGTGGTGGGTTCGTCGAACACCACAAGATCGGGTTCGGGGCAGAGCGCCAGCGCAGTCATACAGCGTTGCAACTGACCGCCCGAAACCTGGTGCGGATACCGGTCACCGATATTGTCAGGGTCCGGCAGGCCCAGTTTGGCAAAAAGTTCCCGTGCCCGCTTTTCGGCTTCCTTGCGCGAGAATTTCTTGTGCTCAACCGCCGCTTCGACCACCTGATCCATGATCTTTTTGGCTGGGTTGAACGATGCCGCAGCGGATTGCGAGACGTAAGACACCTCGCCACCGCGCAGGTTGCGGATATCACCGAGCGCCGACTTCATGATGTCGCGCCCGTTGACCCAGACCTCACCGCCGGTGATCTTAACACCGCCCCGGCCGTAGGCCATCGAGGCCAAACCGATGGTGGATTTACCAGCACCGGATTCGCCGATTAGTCCCAGCACCTTGCCGCGCTCGAGGTCAAAGCTGACCCCGTGCACGATTTCGATGTCATGCGGCTTTTCACCCGGCGGATAGACGGTCGCGCCGATCTTGAGGTCGCGGACCTTGAGAAGGGTATCATTCATCCCCGGCCTCCTTTCAGCGATGTGGTACGGTTCAAGACCCAATCAGCCACGAGGTTGACCGAGATGGCCAGCGTCGCGATGGCCACGGCGGGATACAGAGCCGCGCCAATGCCATAGACGATGCCGTCCTTGTTTTCTTTCACGATGCCGCCCCAATCCGCCAGCGGCGGTTGTACACCTAGACCGAGGAAGGACAGGGTCGAGATGAACAGAACCATGAAGATGAACCGCAACCCGAACTCGGCCACCAGAGGAGACAAAGCGTTGGGTAGGATTTCCCGGAAGATGACCCAGGCCCGACCTTCGCCGCGCAACTTGGCAGCCTCGACATAGTCCATCACGTTGATGTCCACGGCGACGGATCGCGACAGGCGATATGGGCGCGTCGCGTCAAGCAAACCCATCACTAGGATCAGAATTGGGACGGTCACCGGGACGATTGCCAGAATAACCAGCGCCAGAATCAGTGTCGGGATCGACATGACCAGGTCCACCGCCCGGCTGAGGACCTGATCGGCCCAACCGCCAAGAACGGCGGCCAGCAATCCCAACGAGGTGCCGGTAACAAAGCTGAGGATCGTGGCCGCTGCGGCGATAAAGATCGTCGTGCGCCCGCCATAGATCATGCGGGTCAAAAGATCGCGGCCGATGTTGTCGGTGCCCAACAGGTGTTCTGCGCTCGATGGTTCCCACACATCACCTACCACCTCTGCCATTCCATAAGGGGCGATCAGCGGTGCGGTGAAGGCCACAAAGAAGTAGAGCCCGGTGAAAAACAGACCGATCATGGCCGAAATAGGAATATTCTTCATCATTTCGGATGCCTCAGTCTTGGGTTGGCCAGGATCGATACGATATCGGCTACCATGTTCAGCCCGATATAGACGGCGGCAAAGACAACACCGCAGGCCAGAACAACCGGCACGTCGCGTTTGGTCACCGAATCTACCAGATACTGCCCCATGCCGGGGTAGACGAACACAACTTCGACAACGACGACGCCGACGACAAGATAGGCCAGGTTCAGCATCACGACGTTGACAATTGGCGAAATCGCGTTGGGAAAGGCGTGACGCGCAATGACCTGAAAGTTTGACAGGCCTTTCAACTCAGCCGTTTCGATATAGGCCGACTGCATCAGGTTCAGGATCGCCGCGCGGGTCATCCGCATCATTTGCGCCAATACGACAAGCGTCAGCACAAAGGCTGGCAGGGCGATGGTATAGAGCTTTTCCCCGAAGGACATTGAATCATTGATCATGGCGAGCGAAGAAAACCAGCCTAATTTCACCGAGATGAAGTAAATCACCAGGTAGCCGATCAGGAATTCGGGGATCGAAACAGTTGTAAGCGTGACGGCAGAGATCAATTTGTCCGGCCAGCGGTCGCGGTACCGGACGGCCAGCAAGCCCAAAAAGATGGCAAGAGGAACAGAAACGACAGCTGCTACACAAGCAAGAAACAGGGTGTTGCCCAACCGCTTTCCAATGCTTTCCGCGATATCGAGTTTGTTGGTCAGGGACTGACCCAGATCACCTTGAAGAATGCCGCCCAACCACTCGAAGTAACGAGTCAGTGCAGGGCGGTTGAGGCCCATCTCTTCGCGCAGGTTGGCCAAAGATTCGGGGGTTGCGGATTGACCAAGGACAGCTTGGGCAGCGTCCCCAGGAAGAGCTTCGGTGAGGCCGAATATCAGAGCCGATGCACCAAAGAGCAGCAGGAGTCCCAGCGCAAGGCGCTGGGAAACCAGTTTGATGATGGGATGCATTGTCCTAGGCCTGTATCAGGCGAACCACATTTTGCGTGTGGCCTGGCCACCCATCAGTTCATCATACGGATCCGGCTCCCAACCAGCCAGTTGATCACTGACACCGTCAATGAACTGGTTGAACATCGGGCAAATCAGGCCGCCTTCTTCGTTAAGCAGTCGACCCATCTGAGAGTAGATCTCTTTCCGCTTGGCGGTGTCGAGCTCACCTTTTGCCTGATTCAGCATATCGTCGAACTCGGGCCGTTTCCAACGTGTGTCGTTCCAGTCTGCGGTTGAGAGATACGCGGTGGTATACATCTGATCCTGTACCGGACGGCCAGTCCAGTAAGAGGCGCAGAACGGTTGGACATTCCAGACCTCAGACCAGTAGCCATCGCCAGGCACGCGCTCGATGACGAGTGGGATACCGGCCTGATTGGCTGTCTGCTGGAATAGCGCCGCGGCATCCACCGCACCCGGGAAGGCAACATCCGAAGTACGCAGAACGATCGGTGATCCATCGTGGCCGGACTTCTTGTAGTGCTCGGCTGCTTTTTCAAGATCAAACGGGCGCTGTGGGATCGTATCGTCAAACAGCGGATAGGCCGCATTGATCGGCATATCGTTACCCACAGAACCATAACCCTGCAGGATCTTTTCAACCAGCTCTTCGCGGTTGATCGCATATTTCAGAGCCAGTCGCAGATCATTGTTGTCGAACGGGGCGGTATCCGAGTGCATGATGAACACGTAATGCCCGCGACCGGTCGTGGGCTGAACAGTCAGACCCGGAGCGCGACCCAGAAGGCCAGCGACCTTGGGCTCGACCCGGTTGATAAGGTGAACCTGACCGGACTGAAGTGCCGCCGTACGCGCCGTCGCATCATTGATGGCAATAATTTCGACACTGTCAAAATGGCCGTCATCTGCCCAATAGTTGTCGAACTTGGTGTAGACGTGACGTACACCCGGCTCGTTTACTTCCATCTTGTACGGCCCTGTGCCGATACCTGCGCCCGGATTATCGAGGCCACCATCAGGCTGAATGATCAGGTGATAATCCGCCATGAGGTAAGGCAAATCAGCATTTGGGCTGTTCAACGTGACTGAGAACACGTCGCCGTCTGTCTTCATCGACTCGATCTCTTTCATGATGCCAAGGGCACCAGATTTCGAGTTCTCGTCCGAATGGCGCTGCATGGTTTTCAGCACGTCTTCGCTGGTCAGAGTTTTGCCGTTGTGGAATTCGACACCTGGACGGATTTTGAAGTTCCAAACCTTGGCATCAGCGCTGGCTTCCACGCTTTCGGCCAGACGCGACTCGATCGAGCCGTCGGGCGCTACGACCACCAGGGTGTCACCGAATTGACGGCCGTTGAGTGCAGGAACTTGGCTGGCGTAAGTTGCCGGATCCAGCGAGTTAGTCGATTCGCCACCGACGGAGCCGATCTTCACGTCTCCGCCCTTTTTCGGACCCGAAGCCCGTGCGGCATCCGCAAAAATGGTGCTGGCCATTGCTGCGGATACACCCAAAGCCGCGGCCTTCCCCATGAATTCGCGGCGTGTCAGCTTGCCTGCTGTGACCTGTTTGGTCATATGAGTGAGTTGTTCGTTCATCCAAAAATCTCCCGGTTGAGTGGATTAGCAGCCCTTTTTCGGCTTTTTATTGACGCGTGAGTCAAAGTAGGCGCATTTCGGGCCGCTGGGCAAGGTTAAATCTCCTGACTGGCAGGAGCATATTTCATATCTGGTGTCGTGGAATGTTTTCCTCCAGTGATTTAGAAAACACCAAATTTTCATTCTCGTATGCAGTTAACATAACGGAAAGATGAAATTCTTCGTGGTTGGCCCACATTCCAGTGTCGGAAGCGGTACTTTTAACATACTCATCCTGCTCAATTTCTTGTTTCAAATTGCAGAACTCGAAGGTGGGCAAAGGATTGTCCGGTTGGGTTGGCCTGCGGTCGCGGCGCCACCGTAGCGGGCGCACTTCATCCATCCGATGGACGCGGTGGTCAGGGCCAGTGCCTATAACGGCATCCAAACTCTTCAGACAGTGGATCGCCGCAACATTCGCGGGCCGCCAGATGCGAGCGGACAAACGGCACTGGTCGGGCATCTCGATACCAACGTCCGGAAGGTCTTCGATGTCGCGTAGGGTATTGGGCGGCAGCGTCATTGCAACACTGTCTGGCCCTTTTTCAATCCGCGTTGGTTAAAAATCGTCAATTCATTCGCGGATTGCGACAAGAAGGTCCATCACATTCGTTCCCGTCGGTCCTGTGACCAGCAAAGCGCCTGCGCGATCCAGATAGCTGCCGCTATCCGCCCTCTGCAACGCCAGTTCCGCACCATCACCCCAAGTTGAGCCGTCGATAATGGCCCCGGCCGCCTGCGTGGGACCGTCCGTACCATCGGTTCCACCGACAACTACAGTAATTCCATCGCAACCAGCAATCTCGCGCGCCAAAGCCAGAGCCAATGCCTGGTTGCGCCCCCCACGCCCCGGATTGTCCGGCAGCACGACCGTTGGTTCACCGCCAAACACCATGACCCCGCGTGGCATGGAGCGGATGCGTTCACCCACAGTCTCAGCAATCTTCAGGAAATCGTCGTGCAAGCATTCTTCGTTTGCCAGCTCATTGATCCCTTCGCTTTTGGCCAGTTCCACGGCGGCGCCCCGCGCATGGGCGTTAGAGGCAATGATCTGCGTTACCGCTTGAAATTCGACCCTCTCCGGCAGGGCTCCGATCCCCGAACCCACCACATTCAGGTCATCGCCGGGCACATCCGAGATCGCCAGAACAGTTACCCTTGCGCCTTTGAAATGAGAAAGCAGCCCCCCGCCCTTGATGCGCGACAACTTGCGTCTCTTGGCGTTCATCGCGGTAATATCCAACCCTTCGGACAGCAGCTGCCGGTTCAACTGCTCAAGGTCGGCCAGTGTCTTGCCCGGCACCAAATCCTCGGCCAGCGAAGATGCCCCGCCAGAGACAAGCAACAGCAGATGCGAGCCGGGTGCCATCCCCTCGACCTTTTCTCGTAAAGCCTGACCACCCTGTAGGCTACGAGCGTCGGGTACGGGGTGAGAGGCCTCAATCACCGTCACATCATCCGGCAATTCTCGCCCGTGGTCGTCCTTGGTGACAACCAATGTCGGTCGTGGTCCGAAATGTTCCAATGCTGCGCGGGCCATTGCTGCCGCCGGTTTGCCTACAGCCAGAATCTGATCCGGTTCAGAAATGCCGGACAACACTTTACGAGTCGCGGAGTCTCCCCCAACGGCGTCAACGCCAGCTTGCCAAATTCGGGTTGCCAGTTCTTTTCTGTCCATCAGCTTTCCATCCAAATCGTAACCGGCCCGTCGTTGACCAATTCAACCGCCATATCCGCACCGAATTCACCGGTTTCGACCGGCACACCGTGGGCTTCAAGTCGCTGCGCGAAAACCTCGTACAGGTGCTTTCCGACCTCGGGTGGAGCGGCCTCGGAAAACCCCGGTCTGTTCCCGCGAGATGTGTCGGCGGCCAGAGTAAACTGGCTGATCACCAACGCTGAACCCTCGGCATCCCGCACGGACCTGTTCATCTTACCCGCGTCATCCTTGAAGATGCGCAGTTTTGAAATCTTGGCGGCAAGTTGATCCGCCTTGACCTCATCATCGCCCTGCATCGCGCAAACCAGGATCATCAGCCCCGGCCCGGTCTGACCGATCACCTGATTGTCCACCGACACGCTGGCCCGCGAAACTCGTTGTAATACTGCGCGCAAATTCGTTCTCCGCTTGTTTGCTAACCGACCCAGTCAACGATTTCGTTCAGATCGGCGCGGTCGGTGCGAAATCCATTGGCAGGGTGATCTTCATCCGCATAGCCAAATGAAATGGCACACAAGATCAACCGGTCTTCTGGAATGTCAAAGTAGCGTCTCAAGAATGGGCTATAGGTGGCCAGCGCCGCCTGAGGGATCGTGGCCACGCCCAGTGCCTGCGCTGCCAAAGTAAAGGCGGTGATGAAGCCGCCGCAATCCAGTGCTCCATAAGTTCCCAACTCTGCCGGGCTTGAGAGGATGGCGCAATGGGGCGCCCCAAACAGAGCAAAGTTCTCCATCATCTGTCGGGCCGAGGCCGCCCGGTCACCGCGCTCTACGCCTACCGCCTTGTACAAAGCCCATCCGCAAGTCCTGCGACGATCCTGATAGACGCCGGAATAGGCCGAGGGAAAAGGTATGTCGGGGGCAGGGGTGCCAGAGGTTGCCTCTTGTTGCAGCGCAGTTCGAAACCGGTCGGTTTCTGCTCCGTTTGTGATCGTGACATGCCAGGGCTGCGCGTTGCACCAACTTGGCACGCGCGTTGCGCTGGACAGAATTTGTTCGATCTGATCCTTCGGCACCGGATCGTGTAGAAACGCCCGGCAAGAATACCGTGCAGACAGCAACTGGTTTAGGTTGGAAAGTGTCACACAAGCCTCCCCTCTGCCGTTGACGAGGCGCACGATGCCGTCTGATTGTTGGATGTTCAAGCGTTAACATCGCAGTTTTCTGACCCTTAGCTCTGTTGGCCGGTCGCGATCAGATATCCAAATCCGGCTGCGACCAACAGGCCCAGAATTACAGCAATGGTGATTTTGATCGCCGACCAGGGGCGCTCGCCCTGAACACGCCCCGTGCGTCCGTTGACCACGAACCTATAGGTCTGGCCGCGATACTTGTAGGCCGCCAGCCAGACCGGCAGGAGGATATGCTTAAAGGTCACGTTGCGCACATCCGTATCAATCGCATGTATGCGCTGCCGATCTCCACCAATATCAAAACGTACATCCCGTTCGATTACACGTGCCATATGCCCACGTGCTTCGGTGTAGCCTTCCTGCAGCTCGACGGAATACGCCTCGGCCCGAAAACCGGCAAGGTATTCAGGTTGGTAAGGCTCTAGCGCCGGCAAATCCCAGGGCTCCAGTGCGTCAGTATAGCTTTTGGGAAGTGATCGCGAAGCCAGAATCAGAACGTCGTCAAAAAACCTCGCCACCCGTCCCGATTTCGGAGACCAGCGCACCTTGGGCACCTGCTGCTGCACACGCTTGCCGTCCCGCATAACAGTGCGGGTCTCATAGTAAACGGTGCCGCGCTCACCGCGATAGCTGGATTTTGTTTCGGCATCGAACGTCCAGTAGGGCACATAAATGCCCTGCATCTTGCGGCCTTTTCGGGCGTAATCCTTCAATCCATTGGGTGCAAACCACAGCCGTCCAAGCCAATCCCCCATCGCCTTATGCGCAGTGCGTTCATCTAGGGCGAATGGCAGGACACCCCTAGGTTTGATGTGGCGGCTGACGCCGGTATCGGTAACGACCGGGGTGGCACAAAACGGGCATTCGGCGGCGTGGGTATTCGGGTCGAACTCGACCTGAGCTGCGCAGTTCGGGCAGGACAGAACGCGCGTTTCCTCAATCTCGTTGTCAGGCAGTTGATCTGCCAGCGCCGCATTGAAATCCAGCTCTTTCAGGCTGGCCACACCCCACGGTCCGGCACCAATCGATTCGGAAT
This sequence comes from Ruegeria sp. BC1, assembly GCF_056539305.1. Classification (NCBI taxonomy): domain Bacteria; kingdom Pseudomonadati; phylum Pseudomonadota; class Alphaproteobacteria; order Rhodobacterales; family Roseobacteraceae; genus Ruegeria; species Ruegeria sp. BC1. Next base: position 244,798 of record NZ_JBQFUT010000002.1, on the reverse strand, counting down.
GCCCGCAATGGTCGCAGGTCAAGGTGCCGTCATCAGGGTTAAAACGGTAATCAGCGCCACATTGATCGCAGGGAAAGCGGTGTTCTTCAGTCATTGTTTGGCCTCAGTGACAGTGCCGTTCTTTCCGGGGCCAATTATCAAGCGTACAACCAGGGCAGCCAAGATGCAGATTGCGATGAAATTCAGAGAGTTCTTTGCAAATAACCACCAACCGTAGTCAGTCAAAACACCGTTGACCGAGATGGTGCCGATCCCGTCGCCATAGCCGAATGTACTCTTCGGGTCCTGTGACTTGAGCCAACTTCTGAAGAACCAGATGGCCAGCCAAATAGCGATGAGGTTGACCGCAATCCCTGCGCCCCAAGTTGCAGCACGCACATAGCTGATCCGGCGGTGCATCATGAAGCGCAGAAAGGGTTTGACCAATAGCCAGCAAATGAAAAGGGATATTGGCAAGCCGAACAAGGCGTACCAAAAAAAGAGGGACAGAGAATCCAGATCCAGACCTCTAGGGCTCATGTTAGAAACCAAAGGTACGCCAATTACGCCTATCCACCCCAGAAGCGCTGACAGTTTCACCGCGCGGGTGAGGTCGCGCTGAGAGTAGGGCGCTAAGTGGCTGCCATTGGGCATCGCATCACGCCCCCGGCGGTGGCGGTGGCAAGATCGTAAACAGCTGCGCCAATTCCTGAACGTCTCCGGCCTTTTTCCAGCCGTCCTGACCCGCGGTCCAAACATGCGTGTCGCGGGTGATCTCTCCATCCGATGCCATGCGCCCCATCTTGGCCTTCGAGAAAGGCCCGCTGGTTTGCCCATCTACCGCGATGTGCCACACATGCTCGACCGGCGGAGGAGGGGGCGGGGCGGCATGCGCTGCCGGTTGCGGCGCAGCGGGGGTGGAACTGCCCCACGGGCCGCTCGGTTGACCCGCTGCCATATTCGACATCTGCTGCGCCATTGCCATGCCCATGCCCATGCCAAGACCGGCACCCATGCCACCGCCTTGACCGGGGTTGTTGGCAGCTGCCGTCATCGCCTCGGCGGCGGAATATTGGGTGAATTTGCCCAGATCACCGGCCAGCCCCATCGAGGTGCGCTTGTCCAGCGCCGCTTCGACCGCAGGCGGTAGCGAGATGTTTTCGATATAGAATTCCGGCATCTCCAGCCCATAGCCATCCAGCACTGGCGAGACCTCGGCCGCAATCAGTTTACCCAGATCGGCGGTGTTCGCCGCCATATCCAGAACGGGGATGCCCGACCCGGCGATCACACGGCTGAATTCCTGCACGATGATGTTGCGGATCTGAAAGCTGATCTCGTCCATGGTGAACTCGCCATCCGTGCCGACGATTTCAATCATGAATTTCGCGGAATCCTTGACCCGGGTTGTGTAGGTTCCGAAAGCCCTGATACGGGTCGGTCCGAATTCAGGATCGCGTAGCATGATCGGATTTTTGGTGCCCCATTTCAGGTCATTGAAACGGGTTGTGTTGACGAAATAAATCTCGGACTTGAACGGAGACTGAAAGCCGTGATCCCAGTGCTGCAATGTCGTCAGGATCGGCATGTTGTTGGTCTCAAGCATATAAAGACCCGGCGTGAACACATCCGCCAGCTGCCCCTCATGCACAAATACTGCCGCCTGACCCTCGCGCACGGTCAGTTTGGCACCATACTTGATCGCATGGCCTTCGCGTTCGAACCGCCAGACCATGGTGTCGCGGGTGTCGTCGACCCAGTGGATGACATCAATAAATTCGCCAGTCAGAAAATCGAAAATGCCCATCGGGGTCTCCTCTATTTGGACTCAGAGCTGCTGGCCCATCAATTCACGTGCAATGATCCGCACCACGGGGCGGGCGTCATCCGCGCTCACGCCCGGTTCAAGGCGTGGATCGTAAAGCATCGTCAGTAATTTTTCGTCGTGGCTGGTTAGCAGCGCAAACTCATCATCGTCGTTGAAAATCGAGGGTCGAGCCGCCGGGCTGTCATTGGACAGGCCCAACCCCTGTGCCATTTCCTCGTGGATGCAGCTACGCCGCAACAGGTCGGGCAATTCCGTCCGGATCAGGATCACCGCCCTCACGAACCGGTGCGGAGACCGGTTGGTTGGCGACGCAATGACAAAGCAATCTATGTTCGAGCGCGGGTTGGCAACCAGGTCAAGGGTCGGTTGGCCAATTTCGGGCACCAGCTGTTTGAGGCGCGACACCACATAAACACTGTCATCCTTGCCAGCAAAAAAGACATGGAAATTTGCTTTTCGATTGACGACGGACATTGGATGGCCCGTCAACCTGGCCAGTCTGTTGGTGAAGGATTCGACCTGGGCTGCGTCCTGCTCGCGCATTTCTGGGGGCACAGTCGGGCCAAACTCGGTCTGAACACGAACGGGACCGGACCAGCGGCTGAGCTGCCCTTCGGTCGAGTATGTCGATGCCGTAACCGCGTGGTCGGGATATTCGCTGTAGAACGCTATCGTCTCGAAATTGCGTTCCAGATCGCTGGCATCGTAGGGCGTGTCCGGACCGCCGCCGTCGATTCGCAGCAATCCACGCGTCAGCAGATCGCGTTCAACCCGCTGATAAAACCGCGCCAGATCCTGACTGGCGGCGGAAGGTGGAACATAAGCATTGGGTGCGGGGGCCGCCACTTCGGGGCGCGGCTGTGGAACAATTGAAGTCGTCAAAGTTTCATCGCAGTTGGCCAGAACCAGCAGCGACAAAATGCCAAATACGGGCTTCAGATATCCCTTTAACCGCACGCTCAGCCCGCCGTCAGCCCGGAACCGCCGTTCCGGCGTTATCGCCGATACCGTCCTTGCGCGCCTTGGCTGCAGCCAGCGTGTCGCGCAGTTCGGCCTCCATCTTCTGCAGCTCAACTTCAGCGGCTGCGCGCTTGGCCTTGCCCTCGTCCGCAATCGCCAGACTTTCGTTGATGGTGCCGATCAGATCGGCATTGGCCTGTTTCACCGCCTCGATATCAAATACGCCACGTTCCATTTCCTCGCGGATCATTTTGTTGGATTCGCGCAGATTGGCGGCGTTCGAGGTCAGTAATTCATTGGTCAGATCATTGGCTTCACGCACAGCCGAGGCCGCCTCGGCGCTACGTTGAATGGTAACAGCCTGCGCCAGCTGCGTTTCCCAAAGCGGCACGGTGTTGACCAGGGTCGAGTTGATCTTGGTCACCAGCGACTTGTCGTTTTCCTGTACCAGTCGGATCGAGGGCAGCGACTGCATGGTCACCTGCCGCGTCAGCTTCAGGTCGTGCACCCGGCGTTCCAGATCGTCCCGTGCAGCGCGCATGTCGCGCAGCTCCTGCGCTTTCATCACCTGCTGGTCCTCGGGGGCGGCCTGAACTTCGGCCTCTTTTTCCGGGATGTCGTGGCTGTCCAGCTCAGTTAGCTTTTCTTCACCCGCCGCGATGTACAGCGCCAGTTCATCATAAAAGCCCAGCGTCTTTTCATAGAGCAGGTCCAACGATTTGATATCTTTCAGCAGCGTATGTTCATGCCCCAGCAGATCATCCGTAATCCGGTCAATCTGCCCCTGCACCTCTTCGTATTGCGCCGTGAATTTGGCAAACGGTGCAGCCTTGCCCAGCAGTTTTTCCCACCAGCTGCGTTCGCGGCGTACATCCAACTCGCTGACAGAGAAGCCCCGGATCGTGGTCACGATATTGCGCAGGCTGTCCCCGGCGGGGCCAACATCCTTATTTCGAACATCCGCCAGCATGGCTTGGCTGATTTCTTGCAATTCCGCTTGCGCCGAGGACCCGAATGAGACGATCGAGTTGGTGTTGCCCATGTCGATTTCGTTCATGCGCTTACGAATTTCGGCACCGACGGGGTCGTCGGCGTCCTCCAGCGATATAACCTCGGTCGTTGGATCGGGGAGGGCGACAGCGGTCACTTCCTGAACCAGCGTCTCCGTTTCAATCGCCTTGTTCTTGATCTCATCGGACATGGGAATAAACCTCTCTCAAAAATGGTCGGTCAGTCCAACCGGACCCCTTCGCGTTGCAAGCGTTCACGCAACACGTCAATTTCAACCGTCAGATCGCTGCGGTCGTCCAATAGCATCTTGCGGGTGCGGGCCGCGAAATTCTGTTCAAGGTCGTCCAGAAGGGACGAGTAATCCGCCAGGGCCTGCGCGTCCCGAGTACGAGCGTACACGTCGGCGAATTTCACCGTCGCATCGCGTGCGCCCTGTAGATAGACGGTCAGATACTTGCGGGCCCCAGCCAGATCACGGGGATCTTCTTCGACTGTTCGGAACAGATCACGGGCCGTGTCCTGAAACCGTTCAACCCGCGCCTCAATCCGTCGGTCGCCAGCCCGCTTGATGGCGTCCGTCATGTCTGTCAGGTGACTTTCGGCGTCTTCGACCACCCTCGCCACGCGGTCTTGCTGGAAGGTGTCGATTCCTTCCATGCCCTTGTCCTTCATCGGGTCCAGTCCGAAAGACACAGAATGCAGCACGGTTGCCACCGCCCCAAACAGGATCGGAGCCAACAGGCTTGCCTGTGCGGCGGTCTCGGCATCCAGGTATTCGCTCCGGTACGAGGCGAGCGCCGCACCAAGCCCCGTCAGAATGCTTGCGAAGATTTTGCGCGGAAAAGCAGGGCGGCGAGCGCTGCGGCGCGCGTTATAGGCGGCCTCGGCCCGTAACCCTTCACGCAGAAGAAAGGCGGCGGCTGTCAGCAGACCCGCTGCTACCAATCCAATCGCCATCCCGATTGCACCGTCGTTCAGCGACAAAAACACCAAAGGGATAGCTGGCAGGAATAGAATATTCGCCCGTGCGCCTGCGGGTTCGACCCGAGCGCCGTGGAATTGCCCGCGCTGCGGCTGATCGTCCTTGGACCCACCACCATCGGGACTGAATTTTCCGCCGTACCGCTGCGCCATGTGCTACAGGCCCCCCAGCACACCGGTGCAGACACCGAACAACAGCACCAGAAGGGCCGCGTAGGCCAGTTTTTGCACTCCGGTCCCTGACATGGCGTCCCCCAAAAGCAGCCGACACAGAAAATCTAGTTGATGCGAGGGCTTGGCGCTAGGGGGAAGGTTGCTAAACCCGCGTCACTTGCGAGTTTTCTTGCCGATTGGGGGGCGTTTTCTTTGTGGTCGCGCGGGGCGTTTGGGCTTGGTGTCCAGTTCGGCGTCCAGCCCAAGCTGGTCGCGCATCACGCGGCGCCGAATTTCCTCGACCTCGCCTGGTTTAAGGTTGCCCAGCTGAAACGGGCCGTAGGACACGCGCAACAGACGGTTCACGTTAAAGCCGATATCCTCCATCGCGCGGCGAATCTCACGATTCTTGCCTTCGCGCAGTCCGATGGTCAGCCATGCATTCGCGCCTTGCTGGCGGTCCAGGGAAACGGTCATGGGTTGGAACCGCTCGCCCTCGATCACCAGACCTTTGCGTAGCGGGGCAAAATCTTCGTCCTTGGGTCGCCCATTCACCCGCACGCGGTATTTCCGCAGCCAACCGGTCGACGGAAGTTCCAGCTTGCGCTTGATGCCGCCGTCATTGGTCAGCAGCAGCAACCCTTCCGAGTTCAGGTCCAACCGGCCCACGCTCATGACGCGGGGCATGTCTTCGGGCAAGTTATCGAAGATTGTCGCGCGGCCCTTTTCGTCGCGTGTGGTCGTCACCAATCCCGGTGGTTTGTGATACAGCCAAAGGCGCGAGGGTTCGGGCTCGGACACCGGATTGCCGTCGACAACAATCCTGTCCTTTGCGGTGACGTTCAGCGCGGGGCTGTCGATGACCTTGCCATTCACGGCCACACGACCGGCTTCGATCATGCGTTCCGCTTCCCGGCGCGAGGCTACACCCGCGCGGGCAAGGACTTTGGCGATCCGGTCGCCGGGAGGAGGGGTTTTGTTCATTCGCAGCCCATAGCGCATCCCGCGCGCTTGCGAAAGGCAGGTTTCTGATGCAGTCAGGGGCATGGAGTTCAGGTCATTCATGAATGTAGCGCTGGAACAAGCGCGTGCTGCGGCAGATCGAGGCGAGGTGCCGGTTGGGGCCGTGATCGTCGCGGGTGATCGTATCGTGGCATTGGCGGGAAACCGGACGCGAGAGTTGAATGACCCCACCGCGCATGCCGAAATCCTGGCTTTGCGTGCGGCTTGTGCCGAGGCCCGGTCCGAACGTCTGCCAGACCATGACCTGTATGTCACGCTGGAACCCTGCGCGATGTGTGCAGCGGCTTTGGCTGCGGCCCGTATTCGGCGCATTTACTACGGCGCATCCGACCCAAAATCGGGTGGCGTGGCGCACGGGGCGCGGGTATTTACGCATGCGCAAGCGCACCACGTCCCCGAGGTTTACGACGGCATTGCAGCGCAGGAAGCCGCCGATCTTTTGAAGGACTTCTTTGCTGCGCGGCGCGATCCTAAAGGCTGATCGGCTGCATCACCTGTGGCTCGATCACATCCACGCCCGACAATGCGTCGGCCAGCACCTGTGCCGATTGCTCCAGAATCGGAAAGGTCTTGTAGTGGCATGGGATCACGGTCTTGAAATTGAAATACCGTTTGGCCGCATATGCGGCTGCTTTCATATCCATTGTGAAATGCCCGCCTGCTGACAGAATGCCGATATCGGGTTTGTAGTAATCCCCCATCCAATCCATGTCGGCCATGATGTCGGTATCCCCGGAGACGTACAGCATGTGTCCTTCGGCTGCGATCATGAACCCCACCTCGCTGCCGCCCGTGCGCAGGCCTTCGGGGGTTGAAAAAGTCGAGCTGTGAGAAGCTGGGACCATCGACACTTTGACCCCGCTCAGGTTCACCGTGCCGCCTTTGTTAAAGCCCACAGTCTCCAGCCCTTCGGCCTCGCTCCAATATCCCATTAGGTCGTATTGGCCGACCACCGGCACATTCAGATGCTTGGCCAGTGACACGACATCCGCCACGTGGTCAAAATGCGTGTGGGTCAAAAGAATATGAGTCGCCCCGTCCAAGGCGTTATCATGATGGTGGTCCTCCAGCACCGGGTTGCCGGTCAGCCAGGGGTCAATCAGCAGAACCTGACCTTGGGTTTCAATGCGAAAGCTGCCGTGGCCCAGCCAGATGATATTCATGAAATCGTCCTCCCAAAACAAACTGTTGGCATCAACCTAGCATCGGCTATGTAAAAGTTCATGGACTGGTTTCAGGAAATTGACGGCTATTGTGAACGTCTGTCGCCCGCTTACTGGGCCGAGCCGATAAATGCGGTGACAAACGCCGCGTTTCTGATCGCGGCCTTCGTCATGTGGCGTCGGGTACGCGGGCAGGGCATGCCGTTGGCGATGGCGTTGGTGGTGATATTGGCGGTGATCGGCGTGGGCAGCTATCTGTTTCACACCCATGCGCAGGCCTGGGCGGCTTTGGCAGACACGACTCCGATTCTGCTGTTCATTCTGGTCTATATCTTCGCAATCAACCGCGACGTCTGGCAGATGCGGCGGCTGCCTGCGTTGATCGTGACAGCGATGTTCATTCCCTATGCTGCGTTGACTGTTCCCTTATTTCAGCTCGTTCCGGGGTTGGGCGGCTCAGCCGTCTATGCCCCGGTGCCCCTGTTGATCCTGATCTATGCGGTTTTGCTGCGCCACCGCGCACCGGATACCGCCCGCGGTTTGGCAACCGGGGCGGTGATCCTGATCGCCTCGATCACCTTTCGCGCTTTGGATGACCCTCTGTGCGGGCAGGTGCCGATGGGGACGCATTTCATGTGGCATCTTCTGAACGCCACCATGCTGTGCTGGATGATCGAGGTGTACCGAGCGCACCTGAAGCGCGCGTCTCAGTCCTGAAACGCAGCGGCCAGATGTTCCGGCAGATCGAATTCGGACAGAACCCGTGCCCGCCCCTCGGCTGACATCTTGCGCGCAGTTTTCTCGACGATTCTCTGGATTTTCTCGGCTGAGTGCTTTTCAGCAAAAGGCGCGAAATACCATTTGAGGAAAACGAAGCAGATGACATCTTCCAAGGCCTGAACGTCATCGTCGCGCTTAATGCCCTGCTTTTGCAGCATCCGCCCAGCGGCCTCGGTTTCGTCCCGCGTGTACCCGCCCTGTTCCATCATCGCCATGACGATCTCGGCGTGATGGACCCCTTGCGCCTTGCGCCAGGCCAGATATCCTGCGCGGCCTTCCGGGTATTCGCTGCGCGCAAGCTTCCAACGTTCAACGTGTTGGCCGCGTGCCGCGATCTGCAAAGGATCGGAAGCGTCGGGGACGAGCCTGTCCAATTCGGCGCTCATCCTCTGGCCGTATAGCAGGGCGGCAGGCTGGCCGTTTTCCTGATTGGGGTCTTGCCTGTTGGCCGCATCTATTGCGTCCAGAACCGCTTGCTTGCGTGCGCTCATCTTCCGCTCCGTTGGCTTGCCGAGAATACCGTGCACCCCGGCGGGTTATTTCACACCATCGTAGCGGCTGGTTGTCAGAGATGCAGCAAGCATTTGCACCTCGGCCGGGCCGGCGGGGGGTAAACCGGCCCGGCAATGTCGGTCACTTACTTGCCCGGGTTGATTTTACCCTTCGTGACCGGTTCTGAAGCAGAGTCAGGGAACGAGATGTCGGGGATCGTACCTTGCATGCTGAGGCTGAAGGCCGAGGCAGGCGTGCTCAGAATGGTTGCGGTCAAAAGAGCTGCTGTGAAGAAGGTTTTCATTGTCATTCTCCGATTTCTGGTTGCGCCATGCCTTACGAAATGAACCGTACGGTTTAGATTATCAAGGCGATAAATGAACTAATCGGTTTACTTTTTTGCATATGGGATATTCAGTTTTGAATGGCGGCTGCGGTCCATGGGGAAAGAACAACCGCACATAGGTTCTCTGGCGGACTTGCGACCCGGGCATCAGACGGGTAAACGCCCCCTAACGCATATGAGGTTTTCCGATGTCGATTGACCAAAGCACCGCCGCCAAGGTGGCCAAACTGGCCCGGATCAAGGTCGAGGATGACGCGCTGCCGGCGCTGGCGTCCGAGTTCAACAATATCCTCGGGTTCATCGAGCAACTGAATGAGGTTGACGTCGAAGGCGTCGAGCCGATGGTCTCGGTCGAGCCGATGCGCCTGAAGCGCCGCGAGGATGTGGTCACCGACGGCAACCAGCAGGGCAAGGTTCTGGCAAATGCCCCTGACGCGCGCGAAGGTTTTTTCGCAGTCCCCAAAGTGGTGGAGTAAGACATGAGCGATCTGAACAAACTGGGCCTAGCTGAGGCCCGCGATGCGCTGCGCAAGGGTGACGTGACCTCGGTCGAGCTGACTGAATCCTGCCTCAAGGCCATTGACGAGGCCGACGCGCTGAACGCTTTTGTCCACAAGACCCCTGAGATCGCGTTGGACCGCGCCAAGGCTGCGGACGCGCGGATCAAGGGTGGCGACGCGCCGTCGATGTGCGGCCTGCCGATCGGCATCAAGGATCTGTTCTGCACCAAAGGCGTTCCGTCGCAGGCGGCCTCGAAGATTCTGGAAGGGTTCAAGCCCGAATACGAATCCACCGTTTCTCAGCAACTGGCCGATGCAGGTGCCGTGATGCTGGGCAAGCTGAACATGGACGAATTCGCCATGGGCTCATCCAACGAAACATCCGTCTATGGCAACGCGGTCAGCCCGTGGCGTCGTGGCAACGATGACGCGCAATTGACGCCCGGTGGTTCGTCGGGCGGTTCGGCGTCGGCTGTTTCAGCCGATCTGTGTCTGGCGGCGACTGGCACCGACACTGGCGGTTCGATCCGTCAGCCCGCCGCCTTCACCGGAATTACCGGCATCAAGCCGACCTATGGGCGCTGCTCGCGCTGGGGCATCGTGGCCTTTGCGTCCTCGCTGGATCAGGCCGGACCGATGACCAAGAACGTGCGCGATGCGGCCATCATGCTCGAGGCGATGTGTGGTCACGACCCCAAAGATTCGACCAGCGCGGAACTGGCCGTCCCGAATTTCGAGGCGATGCTGACCGGTGACATCAAGGGCAAAAAGATCGGTATCCCAAAGGAATACCGTATGGACGGCATGCCCGCCGAGATCGAAAAGCTCTGGGCCGATGGTGCTGAAATGCTCAAGGCGGCGGGGGCCGAGATTGTCGATATCTCGCTGCCACACACCAAGTACGCGTTGCCGGCCTATTACGTGATCGCCCCTGCCGAGGCGTCCTCGAACCTCGCACGCTATGATGGCGTTCGTTATGGCCGTCGCGCGCAGCTGGCGCAGGGCGATGGCATCACCGAGATGTACGAAAAGACCCGGGCCGAAGGTTTTGGTCACGAGGTCCAGCGTCGCGTGATGATCGGGACTTATGTTCTGTCGGCTGGCTTCTATGATGCTTACTACAACCGCGCCCGCCGGGTTCGGACCCTGATCAAGAAAGACTTCGAAGATGTCTTTGCCACCGGCGTCGATGCCATTTTGACCCCGGCGACCCCGTCCGCCTCGTTCGGACTGGGTGAGATGACCGAGGCCGATCCGGTTCAGATGTACCTGAATGACGTGTTTACGGTGACTGTGAACTTGGCGGGTCTGCCCGGTGTCTCGGTGCCTGCTGGTTTGGACAAGCAGGGTCTGCCGCTTGGCCTGCAACTGATTGGCCGCCCATGGGATGAGGGTGATCTGCTCAACACTGCCTATGTGCTGGAAAGCGCCGCCGGGTTTGTGGCCAAGCCCGGGAAATGGTGGTAGGTCTCAGATCAGGCAAGACAACGAAAGACGGAGCAGCTTGATGCGCTTTACGCTTTTGATCCCGGCAATCGGTTTGGTGGCGGCCTGTAACACGGTGGCACCTGTAGGCGGTACGGATTTCAACACTCCGGCTTATCAGGCGCAGCGAGAAGCAGAATTGGCAGGGCAGGGGTACACAGGAAACCCATTGCTTGGCCCTGTCGAGGTGTCTGAACAGCAACTGGGTGCGGCCACCCCCGCGCCCACCGGAGACAATGCCGACCTCGCCTCTGCAACGGCGGCCGCACTTGCCAGTACGTCGGGACAAAGCACTTTAGTGCCCGCTCCGTCACAAATTGAAGACCCCATTAACAACTCAATTTCCGACGAACAGGATTTTGAAGCCGTATCGGGCCGACGTACCATCGAATCCGACGCCGCTCGGATCGAACAGAACCGTCAGACCTATGAAGTGGTCGCGCCGACCGCAGTGCCACAGCGCGGAACCGATGGCCAACCCAACATCGTACAATATGCGCTGAACACCTCGAACCCTGTGGGAACTCAGCTCTACAGTCGCGCCGGGTTCAATTTGCAGGCCAAGGCGCAACGCAACTGCGCCCGGTTCCCATCAGCCGATCAGGCTCAGATAGAGTTCCTGTCAAATGGCGGCCCTCAACGCGACCGTAAGGGGCTTGATCCGGACGGCGACGGTTATGCCTGTGGCTGGGACCCCAGCCCGTTCCGCAGTGCCATCAACAACTGAAGCATTGGCGCCGATCTGGCACCCATCACCCAATTTCGGTCCGCGTCGAAATGCGCTGACCCCTTCTTTGATCGTCTTGCACTACACCGCCATGGACAGCGCACAAGCCGCTTTGGAGCGCTTGTGCGATCCTGTGCATGAAGTGTCCGCGCATTACCTGATTGGCGCCGACGGAACGCTTTGGCAAATGGTGCGCGAAGAAGATCGCGCCTGGCATGCCGGGGAAGGGGAATGGCGCGGTCAAGGTGACATCAATTCCCGCTCAATAGGTGTCGAACTGGATAATACCGGCTCGCACCCCTTTTCCGAACCGCAGATCATGGTGCTGGAACACCTGATCGCGGACATTCTGGAACGATGGTCAATCAGGCCGGACGGGGTAATCGGTCATTCGGACATGGCGCCGGGCCGCAAATCCGATCCGGGCCCGCGATTCCCCTGGCAACGCCTCGAATACTTGAAACTGGCAGGACGCCGTGGTGAAGGCGAGGCCCCTGAAGAGGCATCCATGGATATGTTTCGCACGCTGGCGCGCCAAGCCGGCTTTTCAACCCAGACCGACAATGACACGCTGCTCGCCGCAGTACGCCTCAGATATCGTCCGTGGGGAACAGGCCCTCTGGGCCCTAAAGATTTCGCACCGCTGGCCAAATAAGCCTGACTCGCTCTTCACTAGGCCTCTTCCCACACTGCCGACCCTTGACGCCGTCCGGTCTACGGCCTACCCACACCTCCGCGCGGAGGGCCGGATGGCCGCTGGGGCCTTGGCCCGAGAGGAAAGTCCGGACTCCACAAGACAACGGTGCCGGGTAACGCCCGGGCGGGGCAACCCGACGGAAAGCGCCACAGAAATCAGACCGCCCGGAACCTCGGTTCAGGGTAAGGGTGAAACGGTGGGGTAAGAGCCCACCGCGCCGCTGGCAACAGCGGCGGCACGGCAAGCCCCACCGGGAGCAATGCCAAATAGGGTCCCCGCGCGGGCCGGTCGGCGTCAGCCGATACCGCCGCTAAGCGCGTCTTGGCCGAGAGGGACCGGGTTGGCAGCTTGAGCCGCGCAGCAATGCACGGCCTAGAGGAATGGTCATCGAAGGGGGCAACCCCGGAACAAGATCCGGCTTACAGGCCCTCCGCGCGTATTCTCCGGTTACCGGCCCGGTGGCGTATAAGCACCGGTTAGTTTCGCGGCTTTTTTGGTTATCGCGACAAAGTCTTTTGCCTTCCACGCCTGTACCGTTTCAACTTTGGATACCGCGCCCGACGCTGCAACGGCCATGCCGATAGCAACAGCATCTGTTCCGTCCGGGGCCTCGCTGATGACAACGACGTCGTTTTCTCCTGTGGTCATATAAAAAGCCACCAGCTTGCCACCGGCTTTTTTCAACAACGCCCGAACTGCGCCTGTGCGGTCTGCGGGCTTTTTCAGCATCGCTTTGACGCCAGCCTCGGAATAAGACGCATAGGTGATAAAAATAGGCATAATTTCCCTCCATTTCTCAATATGGCGGAACCCTGAACTTGGCTGGTTCCCTAGCCTTGCGGTCTTCTTAGAAAAGCGGTTGCAGGCCGTTTGCGATCAGCCAGATGCCCGCTGCGATCAGTGCAATGCCGGTCGCCGGAACCAACCATCGCGCCCGTGGCAGAAGTTTCTCCAGCGCAACGTAAACGGCGATGCCAACGATCCAATACAGGTTCATCACGCCGCCCACGAACAGCAGCAGCATCAACGCCCAGCAACACCCAAGACAAAACGCGCCATGCAACGCTCCGGTGCGAAATGCACCGTAAGGACCCGGTCGGTTGTGATCGGCCAGAAACTGAGCCGGGCTACGGCAATGGCGCAAACAGGCGGACTTCAAACTGGACATTTGATACAGGCCCGCCGCAAACAACACGAGCCCTGCGAAAGCCTTCGAGCGGATCGTCATCATTGGTCCGTCCGATAATCCGATCACTTCGAATCCCCACTGCGCCCCGGTTGCAAAGGCGCTGAACGCGGCCCAGGCAACAAGGTATCCCGTTAGAAACAGGAGGCTTAACCTTGAGGCCCGCGCCTTGTCCGGCCCCATCCGCTTGATAGCTGTGTACAACAACACGGTGGGGGCGGCGCTGGGTGTCATCATTGCGATCATCATGACCCACCACATCAGGAATATCAGTGTGGAGTAGGTCAGGGTCCAGTGAACCACTCCTGCCATCTGCATGGGCTCGCCGACTGGCCCAGCCATGCGGGTCATGTCGATGGCGGTCATGTTCATGCCTATTCCGGCGATGGTGTACCAGGAGGCGCTTAGAACGATCAGCAGAACGCAAAACAGAACGATGCTGCTGTCATGCCTTAATACCCGGTCCACCACTCCGATGCGGGGAGAAGGGGCGGCCATGATTAACCCCGTTTACGCGCCTAGGACGCCGTGGCCCGAAATGTTGAGATGCGCTAGATGCGCATGTGTCGCGTCGAAGGTCAGGCTGATCGCCCCGCCCGTCGTTTTGGCCGTCCCCGAGGCCGCCTCCGCGTGGCGGTACTCAAACCCGTTCGGCAATTGAATGGACGCGCGGTGCGGAGCACCTGAAACGATATGTGGGATCGGGCTGACTTCGACATCGAAAACGCCCGGAACTTTGGCGTATCCCGTTCGTTCGTCCCGATCCCAATTGAGTTCAATTGGGACGTACAGAGTTTCGTGTTTTGTTGGGGCCATAGCGCTGTAGACGTACCACATGGTCGCCATCTCGTCGGTGTCTTCACCTGTCATGATGGCCTGCACAGCGGCACGCTGATCGGCGGATGCGCTTTCGTCGATGATCAGTTGCATCTGGCCGTTGCCCTCGTGAATCGGTCCGGGCCAGTGATAGACGCCCGCCGCCCGCACGCCAGCCAGGTCGGTATCACCGTAGTGACCGGATTGTATGTCGAACACGACGACCGCTTCGCAATTGCCATGAGATGGAAGAACGCTGAACTGGCATGGGCAGCCAAAGTTGCAGTTGCAATTGGCCAGTTCTTCGCCCTGAATTGTCCATTCTGTCATGATAGCCCCCAAAAAAACATGCAATAAAACTCTGCCGACAGAGGTCGTTGCCTGTTTATTGGTGCCTCGGGATTCAAGCCACGAAATGGATTTTCGGGTCAGTGAATTGGCGCGAAAGTATCACGAAATTGCTATATGTACAAATTGAAGCGTCGCATTTGTTTTAAAACCCATACTTAATTGCAGGCCGTCTAGCTATTGGACAAGGGCGTGGCCGTCTTGGCCGTAAACTAGCTGCTTGGCTCTGGTAAATCTGATAGGTTGCGGACACATATTTTTAAAGCCGGGAGGTTTGATATGAGTTTTATGAAAGCGCTGGCCTCGGTGGCCGTTGGATTTGCCGCTGCAAAGGGTTTGGAAAAATACAAGCAAATGGGCGGAATGGCTGGCCTACAGGATATGATGCAGGGGGCCGAAGGCGGCTTTGGCATGGACCAGCTTGGCAAGATGGCCGAGCAATTCGGGATGCCGGGCGGGGCCGCCGGGATTCAGGATATGGTCGGTAAACTGGGATTGGCAGACGTCGCCGGTGCGGCCGGGCTGGGTGGTCTGATGAACGCCATGCAGAGCGCCGCAAAAACCGGCAGCCAGCAAACGGTCGACATGATGGAGACGGTGTTCGGGGGAACTCCGGGTGGCGCCGCCATGGAGGAGCAGGCCAAGCTGATGTTGCGCGCAATGATACAGGCAGCCAAGGCCGACGGTGAATTGGATGCACATGAAAAAGAAACGATCCTGGGAGAGCTTGGCGACGATATCTCTGATGAAGAGCGGGCATTCGTTCAGGAACAACTAAATGCGCCGATTGATGTTATTGGCCTCGCTGCCGATTCCGGCGCCCCGTTCAAGACACAGGTATACGCCACCTCACTGGCGGCGATTCGTCTGGATAACGAGAAAGAGGCATCTTACCTGCTGCAATTGGCGACTGCTTTGGGTTTGTCTGAGGCCGAACGCACGCAGATTCATACGTATATGGGCGCACCAACCCTGCGCAGCTGAATCTTCCTGACTTCACCCGTTGGATGGGCGCAATTGCCCTTGACATGGGCGGTGCAGAGCGTAAAAGCGCACGCTCATAGGAATTCAACCGAAAGGCCCCTGCCTTTTCGGACGCAGGAGATAACCATGGCGAAGCCGACGACAATCAAGATCCGTCTGAACTCGACCGCGGGCACGGGCCACTTCTACGTGACCAAGAAAAACGCACGCACCATGACCGAGAAAATGACCATTCGTAAATACGATCCGGTCGTTCGGAAGCATGTCGAGTACAAGGAAGGCAAGATTAAGTAATCTGCCGTTCTACTTGGAAAGTTTTCAAGGGCTCAGCTTCGGCTGAGCCCTTTTTGTTGTGTTGCAATCCCAGCTGCGGGCGGACCAGTCCGTTGCACCGACGCATCAGAGGGTCAGGCAATCGGTTGCGCGACGGGTTGCTTTTTTCGACGGCTTCCCCCTACGCTTCAACAAATCCATCCAAAATGTTGGCCGTCATGAAAAAAATCTTGTTATCCACAATAACCGTACTGGCACTTGCGGCTTGCGAAGACCCCTACAACCGTGAGGGTGTCGGCTTCACTGGGATCGACGGTGAGCCACGCACAATCTCTGATGTTGAGGGTGCCGCGGCTTTCCTTCCGCCTGCGGTAAATATTCCGGCTGAATTGGCCTTGTTGCCGACAACTCAGGTCGTGACCGATGAAGTCGAAGCACAGAAGGTTGCCCGTGTCGCAATCGACAACGGCGGGCGCACCGATACCAGCGCGATTGTTCTGGAAGGCTCTGATACCCCGCTGTTCCTCAGCATGGTTAGTGTGAATGGCAGCAAGTTTGGCGTTCTGCGCACGGCGAACAACAGTACGCGTGTCAGTAACGAAATCGGTGCCGCATTCGGACGCAATGCCGAACAATTCACCGGCTGCGTGCCAGCGGGTGAAGTGTACCGCAAGGGCTCATCCTCGCGCAGTTCTGGGTTTGCAGTACCGTTGAATTGTAGCTGACGCTGTTTTCAACTTCCAAAAAAGCCCCGTCAAATGTACGGGGCTTTTTTGTGTCCGGGTCTATGTGGATGCTATCGTCAGGATCAGGCTTCACTGATTGGCTTGGATGTTGCGAAATAAAAAGGGCGGATCCGTTCAGATCCGCCCTTGTGATTTAGTATGCTAAGCCAGCGTTATTCTTGCTGTCCCATGAACATCAGCAGGAACTGGAACATGTTCAGGAACGAGATGTACAGGCTCAGCGCGCCGTCGATGGCGGCTTTGTCCAGCCATTCCTGATCGCCGTGAGTCGCGTGCGCGACGTAGGTGTTCTTGATATCCTGTGTGTAGAATGCGGTCAGACCAGCAAAGATCAGGACACCAATTGCCGAGATCGCAAACATCATTGCAGGCGACTGCAGGAAGATGTTGATGACCATAGCAACCAGCAAGCCGATCACACCCATGATCAGGAACGTGCCCATTCCGCTCAGATCACGCTTGGTGGTGTAGCCATAAAGGCTGAGACCAGCAAAGGCGATAGCGGTTACGATGAACGTCTGTGCGATCGAGTAGGGGGTGTAGATCATGAAGACCGAGCTCATCGACACGCCCATTACAGCAGCGAAGACGAAGAAACCCAGTTGCACAGCCGCAGCCGATCCGCGCCGCATGAGCGCGCCCCAACCGAAGATCAGGAAGGCCAGCGGCGAGAAGATCACAACCCATTTAAGCGGCGACATGAACAATGCACCACCCAGACTGGTCAGATAGCGATCCGCGCCAATCTGAGCCACCGCGTTGGTCGGATCAGAGGTTACAGCAAGACCGGCAATCGCCCACGCGGCGAGCGCCGTGATCAGCATGCCCACGGACATTGTGCCGTAGACTTTGTTCATATGGGCGCGCAGGCCCTCGTCAATCTGGGCAGCGCGCGCGCCGGCCGCCGTCCGGATCGTGTCAAATTGTGCCATTAAAGGGTCTCCCTTCACATCATTCTTGTCGCGGTCCAGATTTTGAACCCCGTTCCCCGCAAATATCGGCAACTGCGGGTCGTGTTTCAAGGGTTTAGCGCCGGATTACGGCTAAAACTCGCAACAAAAATGGCGACCTGCGGGTGCGGGTCGCCATTCAGCGAGCAAAGATGCAGTTCAGATTCATTTTTGCCAGAATTCCGGAGCATCCCAGACAGAGCGTGAAGCTTCGGCCTCGGCCTGTTCGCGCGTGATTCCAATGTCCTTCAATGCGCGATCATCCAATCGACTAAGGCTGTGGCGCTGACGTCTAAGCGAGATCGCATCCCATAGGAAAGTCAGGCCAAAACGGCGGCGGGACTTGCAGGTGCTGTGGATCGCAATTTGGGTCATGGTTGTTGTCCTTTCAGTGATCCTCGATGGGTTTCGGGCTTTCCATCAAGTTCCTTGATTTATATGGCGCGATATGACACATTTTGAAAATGAATATTTATGAAGTGATGCATAAGGATTCGTGAACATGCGAAATTTGGACATTACGACATTGCGCTCGTTTGTGGCGGTGGCGGATCAGGGCGGAGTGACCCGCGCTGCCGGGTTTCTGCACCTGACGCAATCAGCCGTTTCAATGCAGCTGAAACGGCTCGAAGAACTGTTGGGTCTTGAATTGCTCGACCGTAGCGGCCGTACCATTGCGCTGACTGCATCGGGTGAGCAACTGCTTGCCTATGCCCGCCGCATGATCGCGCTGAATGACGAGGTGATCTCGAAGCTTACCGATCAGGCCTTTGAGGGTGAGGTCGTCCTGGGCGTGCCGCATGACATTGTATACCCGGCGATCCCAAGGGTGCTTCAGCGTTTCAACGCCGATTTCCCGCGTGTGCGGGTCCAGCTGGTGTCATCTTATACGCTGCAACTCAAGGACATGTTCAAACGCGGTGAATGTGATCTGATCTTGACGACCGAGGCGAATGCAGGCGATGGTGCCGAAACCATCGCAGACTTGCCGCTGCGCTGGATCGGCGCGCCGGGCGGGTCGGCGTGGCGCAAACGCCCGATCCCCATTGCGCTTGGCCGACGTTGCATGTTCCGCCCGCAGGTCATCGCGGCGCTGGATGAGGCGGGCATACCTTGGGAGCTGTCAGTTGAGACAGAAAATGACCGCACAATCGAGGCCACTGTCGCCGCAGACCTTGCTGTTCACGCCATGCTGGACGGTACCGAGGCTGCGCATTTGGTTCAGATTGATGATGGCGGCGTATTGCCGGACCTGCCTGCGCATATGATCAACCTGTATGGAGGTGAAGCCGGTCGAGGGCCCGTGGTCGAAGCGCTGGCAAACTTGGTCCGACAAAATTTCCGTATGCTGGGCAGTGCACCCCTCAAGGCCGTAGTGGGTTAGGGGGTAATTACCACCTTGCCGGTTGCTGTGCGGTCTCGTAGCAATTGCAGGCCTTTCTCAACGTCCGACAGGGGCAGTATGTGGCTGATGTGAGGTTTAATCCGTCCCTCGGCATGCCAGCGGAAAAGGGTTTCGAAACTGTCTTGCACGATTTGGGGCCTGAAGGTCAGGTAGCCACCAATGTAAAAGCCTATCACCGTCAGGTTCTTGACCAGAAGGTGGTTGGCCGGGATTTGCGGAACATCTCCACCTGCAAATCCAATTGGCAGCAGACGCCCTTCGGGGTTTGTTGCCCGGAACGCGGCTTTGAACACATCGCCACCGACCGCATCATATACCACGTCCGCGCCCCCCAATTCCTTGACGCGGGCGCGCAGGTCCTCTGAGGCATCAATCAAATGATCCGCACCTGCGGCTTGAGCGACGGCAAGCTTGTCGGCATCCCGTGCCTGAGCGATCACGGTCGCCCCCATCAGTTTACCGATCTCGACTGCCGTCAATCCAACGCCACCAGCGGCACCTGTGACTAACAGGGTTTCACCGGGTTGCAGCCGGGCACGATGGTCCAGGGCAATGTGGCTGGTGCCATAGGCAATCTGAAGGGCCGCGGCATTTTCAAAACTAACGGAATCGGGCAATGGAATAGCACGGTCGGCGTCAAAGGCACCATATTCGGCCAAGCCCCCCTGTCCTGAATAAACGGCGATCCGGTCGCCGGGTTTCAGGTGCGACACGTCAGGTCCGGTTTCATCGACGATACCTGCGATCTCCATGCCTTGGGTAAAGGGGGCAGGAGGGGTATCCTGGTACGTTCCTTTTTGCATCAGCAGATCGGCGAAATTCAAACCGCACGCTTTGATGGCCACGCGCACCTGTCCTGCCCCAGGTTGCGGCACGTCTATATCGCAAAGCCGGGCGGCTGTACCTGCAGTTGGTATTCTATACGCCAGCATAATCGCTCCTGTGATTTTTTGGCATAGGTTCGTGCAGCTATGTAATTGTCAATCATTTAACTGTTAGTGCGAAAAAGACGTTGTGGCCCCGCGCGCTTGTTGCCATCGGGGCAACAACGTGTGCGCGGTAACCAGGGCACAACCTTAAACCATCGTTAAGTGATGCGGACTCAACCATCTTGAAAAAAAATTCAAAAAGCGCAATATTGATCGCGGTGCGATTTTGGGGGGCATGTTCCTGATTAGGGAGTGGTTAAGGGCGGCTCGCTAGCGTTGCGGTAGTGTTTGCATGTCGCGCACCTGGAATGGTTGTGTGTGTAGTAGAGGAGAATACCAATGACCCATCACGTCGATGTCCATGTGGGCAAGCGCGTCCGGCATCGCCGCTGGCTGATTGGCATGACCCAACAGCAGTTGGCGCAGCAAGTTGGTATTAAGTTTCAACAAATTCAGAAGTATGAAACAGGTGCCAACCGGATCAGCGCATCCCGTCTGTGGGACATCGCCGAGGCATTGGAAGTACCTGTCAGCTTTTTCTTTGAAGGTCTGGAAGAGACTGAAAAGGAAAACACCGGCAAGAAATCGGTGCCTGCTGACTTGATGGGGGACAAGGAAGCTCTGGATTTGGTTCGTTCCTACTATGCAATCCCGGAAAACCAACGCCGCCGTTTGTTCGAACTGGCACGGGTTCTAAGCGACGTCGCATAAGCGAACAGGGTTGACTTTGGCTTGCGCGGCCCGCACGGGTAGCGCATGCATGAGACCAACATTAGCGACCTGAATGTAGCTGAAAAAATGGCCGACGCGGCGCGGGCGGCCATTTTGCCGTTTTTCAGACAATCCAATCTTGAGACGGTCAACAAACTGGCCGAAGGATTCGATCCGGTGACGGTTGCTGATCGGAATGCCGAAAAAGCCATGCGAGAGGTTTTGGCCCGTCATCGACCCGACGACGGAATCTTTGGCGAGGAGTTCGGTCAGGTGCCGGGCAGTTCGGGCCGGACATGGGTCCTGGATCCGATCGACGGCACCCGTGGATTCATCAGCGGGACCCCCACATGGGGTGTGTTGATTGCGCTGAGCACACAGGATGGCCCGATCATGGGCGTCATAGATCAACCCTATATCGGCGAACGCTTCGTGGGATCGGCAGATATCGCGCAGGCAACTGGTCCGACCGGGACGCAGCAGTTGCGGACGCGCACGATTACCAGTCTGGATCAGGCGATTCTCTTCACGACGTTCCCCGAGGTTGGTACGCCCGAGGAGCGGGCCGGCTTTGAATCTGTGGCAAGTCATGTGCGGCTAACCCGCTATGGCATGGATTGTTATGCCTATGCTCTACTGGCAGCGGGGCAAATTGATTTGGTGATCGAAGCCGGCCTAAACGCCTATGACATTCAGGCGCCAATCGCGGTCATTCAAGCCGCCGGCGGTGTCGTGACCGACTGGCAGGGTGAACCGGCCCATGATGGGGGCCGGGTGCTGGCAGCGGCGAACGCCGAGCTGCACGCGGCGGCCCTGCAAATATTGCGCAACCATTGAAACCAGTTGCCGCGCTTTAACCGGTCGGGTAGGATTAACTCGGCTGGTTCTTGTGCCCGTTTTCCGCCAGCCTACGCTCTTCTTGCATGAAACGGGTTGATGCAGGAGGGGTACAATGACCGAATTCCTTATCAAAAACGCAGACACCATCCTGACGATGGACGACACGCGCCGCGAATTATCCGGTGCGGATATTCTGATCCGAGGCGGGCAGATCGCTCAATTAGGCCACGGTTTGCAAACAACCGGAGAAGTGCATGACGCCGCCGGATGTGTCGTGACGCCCGGCTTGGTGAACACCCACCACCATCTCTACCAGTCGCTCACCCGAGCCGTTCCCGGCGGGCAGGACGCGCTGCTTTTTGGCTGGCTGAAAACGCTCTACCCGATCTGGTCGCGTTTTGGACCTGAAGAGATGTTTGTTTCAGCACAGATCGGTCTGGCAGAGCTGGCGCTTTCCGGGTGTACGCTCAGTTCTGACCATCTGTACCTGTACCCAAATGGTGCGCGTTTGGATGATACAATTGCGGCGGCGGCTGAAATTGGCCTGCGGTTTCATCCCACGCGCGGGGCCATGAGCATCGGGGAAAGCGCGGGGGGGCTACCGCCGGACGCATTGGTTGAGGCCGAGCGCGAGATCCTCGACGACATGATCCGTGTGGTCGACGCTTTTCATGATCCGTCCGACGGTGCGATGTGCAGGGTCGGGCTTGCGCCATGCTCTCCCTTCTCGGTCAGTCGGGACTTGATGCGTGACGCGGCAATTCTGGCGCGAGACAAGGGTGTGATGCTGCACACCCATCTGGCAGAGAACGATGAGGATATCGCTTATTCGCAGGCGCAATTCGGGTGCCGCCCGGGGCAATATGCCGAAGAGTTGGGCTGGACCGGATCGGACGTCTGGCATGCCCATTGCGTGAAGCTGGACGGGGCCGAAATCGACCTGTTTGCCAGAACCCAAACCGGTGTCGCACATTGTCCCTGTTCCAATTGCCGTCTGGGGTCAGGTATTGCGCCGGTTCGCGCCATGCGGGATCAAGGCGTACCGGTCGGGCTGGGTGTGGATGGGTCCGCCAGCAACGACAGTGGAAATCTGATCGCCGAGGCGCGTCAGTCCATGTTGCTGCAACGGGTCGCCAACGGGGCGGACGCCATGTCATCGCGAGAAGCACTAGAGATCGCAACGCGGGGCGGGGCTGACGTTTTGAACCGCCCGGATTGTGGGCGTCTGGAGCCTGAAAAACGGGCCGACATTGCCGTTTGGGACACCAGTTGCATCGAAAGCGCTGGCAGCTGGGATTCGGCGGCCCTGTTGCTGGCAGGGCCAACTCGGGTCAAACACCTGTTTGTTGAGGGCCGTCAGATCGTGCGGGATGGACATGTCACCACATTGAACATGCCCCGCGTGATCGAACGGCAAAATCAGCTGGCCCGCTCTTTGCAAGCTTAGGAGGTGACGCGCTGACCGGCGATCCAGACTTCGGTGATCGCCCGGTCGTCGCCCATCATGATGGTGGGGAAAATGGCCTCCCACAGGTCTTCCGCACAGGCTTCGCGCTGGGCGATGGCCGGGGTCGAGGCGAGGTTGAGTACGATCAGGTCGGCCTCCATGCCCGGCGCGATGTTTCCGATGCAGTCGTCCATCCGCAAAGTGCGTGCTGAACCGACGGTGCTGAGCCACAATAGCTGCGTTGCGTGCAGGGGAACCCCACGCAGTTGTCCGATTTCATAAGCTGCTGCCATCGTGCGCAGCATGGAAAAGCTCGACCCGCCGCCGGTATCTGTTGCCAGTCCGATGCGGTGCCCGTCGGCCATCAGACCAGCCGTGTCGAACAGACCCGAGCCGATAAACGTGTTCGATGTCGGGCAATGGATCAGCGCTGCATCAACCTCGCGCAGCCGGTCGCGTTCGCGCGCTTCCAGATGGATGGCGTGCCCGTAAAGGCCGTGGGAGCCCAAAAGGCCAAACTTCTCATAGGTGTCCAAATAATCCCGAGCCTCGGGGAACAGCTCGCGCACCCATGCTATTTCGTCGGTTTGCTCGCTGAGGTGGGTTTGCATCAGGCAATGCGGGTGTTCCGCCCATAGCGCACCCATCGCCTCAAGCTGCTCGGGCGTTGAGGTGGGTGAAAAGCGTGGAGTGATGGCGTAGGACAACCGGTCGACCCGATGCCATTTGTCCAGCAGGGCTGCGGATTGGTCATAGGCCGTCTGCGCCGTATCCTGCAGCCATTCTGGGGCGTTGCGATCCATGCATGTTTTTCCCGCAACGACGCGCTGATTGCGCTGTTGCGCAACGGTGAAGAAGGCATCGACGCTTTCGGGATGAATGGTGCAGAAGCTGCACATTGTCGTCGTGCCGTGGGCCGTAGTCAGGTCGAGGTATCGGTTGGCAATCTCGGTGGCATATGCCATGTCCCCGAACTTTACCTCTTCGGGGAACGTATAGGAGTTCAGCCAGTCGATCAGGCGTTTCCCCCAGCTGGCGATCATCGCGGTCTGCGGGTAATGGACATGCGCATCCACGAAACCTGCCATGATCACGTGCTGCCCATGATCTACGACCAAGGCATCGGGGTGGGCAGTGCGCAGGCTTTCCGCATCCGCGACGGCGGATATGCGGCCATCTTCGATCAGGACGGCTTCGCTGATCCTAACAGCGTCAGTCGGTTCACCCTCAAAAGGCGAACCCGTGAAACTCAGAACACGACCTTTCAGCAGCGTTTTTTGCGCCATTTCCATTCATCTCCGCCTGTGTGGGACTGTGAAACAGCATAGGCGGGCGAAACTTGTCGGTAAATCGGCGCATTGTCATTGTTTTCCGGTAGCTGCTTCTTCTAATTAAGGGTCAATGAGAACGCGATGCGGGGGCAGACATGACAACAGGCTTTGATGAACCCGTGACCGAGTCTACAAGTGACGAAGACGTCTATGCACTGGACCGCAAGACTGTCGCGGCCATATTGTACGCGGTCGATGTGGATGATCGCGAAAAGCTGATCGAGCTGATGGAGCCGCTGCACGCCGCCGACATCGCCGACCTTCTGGAACAGATCGACCCTTATGAACGCGCGCGCCTGATCCGGCTTTTTGACAAGGAGTTTGACGGGGATATCCTGTCGGAACTGGATGAGGCCGTTCGCGAAGAGGTTATCGGTGTTCTCCGCCCGGACGTTCTGGCCGACGCCGTGCGCGAGATGGAAAGCGATGATGTTGTCGATCTGCTGGAAGACCTTGAAGAGCCGCAGCAGGAAGCCATCCTTGACGTGCTTGAGGATTCCGAACGGATCGCGGCTGAGCAGGCGCTGTCCTACCCCGAGAACTCTGCCGGCCGCCTTATGCAGCGCGAAGTTGTCATGGCGCCCGAACACTGGACGGTGGGTCAGGCCATTGACTTTATGCGCGCCAATGACGACCTGCCCGAACAGTTCTATCACGTCGTCCTGGTCGATCCGCGGCTGAAACCGTTGGCCCAGGTCATGCTGGGCAAGCTGATGGCCGCTCGGCGCGAGGTGCCGCTACATCAGATCGCCGAAGAAGAATTCCACACCATCCCGGTGGATCAGGACGAAGAAGACGTAGCCTATGCCTTCAACCAGTACCACCTGATCTCAGCCCCCGTGGTTGACGATGACGGGCGTCTGGTCGGTGTCATTACCATTGACGACGCGATGGTCGTTCTGGATGAGGAGTACGAAGAGGACATGCTGCACCTGGCCGGTGTCAGCAACGAAAGCTCGTTGTCCGACAGCGTTGCGGCAACCAGCAAGCGGCGTCTGCCGTGGCTGGCGGTAAATCTTTGCACGGCTATTTGTGCCTCGCTGGTGATTTCTCAGTTCGAGGCATCAATTGATCAGCTCGTGGCGCTGGCCATTCTGATGCCGATCGTGGCGTCGATGGGGGGGAACGCCGGAACGCAGTCGTTGACTGTTGCCGTGCGGGCATTGGCCACGCGTGACCTGACCGGCTCGAACGTGTTGCGAGTGATCCGGCGGGAATTGCTGGTGGGAATGCTGAACGGCCTGTGTTTTGCCATCGTTTTGGGAACCGTTGGAATGCTTTGGTTCGATTCTCCGTTACTGGGTGTCGTGATCGGAACTGCCTTGGTCGTGAATATGATCATCGCGGGCTTCGTTGGTACGGTAATACCTGTGGTGCTGGACCGTCTGGGCGCTGACCCGGCGCTTGCCTCCGGCACCTTTGTGACGACCACAACGGACGTCATGGGGTTCTTCCTTTTCTTGGGCCTTGCCAGCGTTGTGCTATTGTGACCGATCTGACTGAAATCAAAGCTGCGGCGCGCAAGGCGGCTTTTGCGCGCCGCAAGGCTGCGTTTGACACGCGCCTGCCTGGTGCAGCGGGGCGCTTGTCCGAAGTCTTGGCCGGACATCGGGGCGTGCCCCTGTCCGGTTATATGCCGATCCGCACCGAGATTGATCCGCTGGCCGCGATGGCCGAGGCATCGGCTTATGGCCCGGTCGGAGTTCCGGTGATTCAGGCGGCAGGGCAGGCGTTG
Source organism: Ruegeria sp. BC1 (assembly GCF_056539305.1). NCBI lineage: Bacteria > Pseudomonadati > Pseudomonadota > Alphaproteobacteria > Rhodobacterales > Roseobacteraceae > Ruegeria > Ruegeria sp. BC1. The sequence goes on along the minus strand of NZ_JBQFUT010000002.1, from coordinate 218,972 downwards.
AAGTTTTCCCGTTGGACGCCCGAAGGCGTGCTGAAAGACGGCCCCTTTGGCGCCAGGGTGCCCGAGGTCGATGACTATTTCGACCCCGAGATCCTGATCGTGCCGCTGGTGGCTTTCGACGTACAGGGTGGTAGGCTGGGATATGGCGGTGGGTTCTACGACCGCACGCTGGAAGGCCTGCGCGCCAAGCGTCCGACTCTGGCGATCGGCTTTGCTTTTGACGCGCAGGAGGCCGAAGGACTGCCGCTGGAGCCCACTGATCAGCCGTTGGATATGGTGATAACTGAAAGCCGGGTTCTGACCTTTAAGGGCTAGCCTGCCATGTTTTCAGCGCGGAAAAATTCCCAGGCGTCCTGTTTGGACCCATCAGGCAGAGTGCAAATCCCGGTCTGACCGTTATCGCCGTCCTGAATCTCGTATTGCCCGCCCTTTTCAATACAGAACGTCGCTGCCGGGTTGGCCAGTTGAGTGGTGTTGTCGCTGGTCGTGGCTTCGTCACAAGCCGAAAGGGCGGTCAAACCAATGGCGACCAGTAGGATGCGAGACATCATGAATCTCCTGTGTAATGAACTTGGACAGATTATGCAGGCAGCTTAATCACTTGTGCTTGGCGAATACCAGACTTAGGACAGTTCGGATGAGGATACTATTTCTGGGTGACGTCATGGGCCGCGCGGGACGCACGGCCATTCAGCAACACTTGCCGCGTTTGCGTGACGAATGGCGGCTGGATTTTGTTGTGGTCAATGGCGAAAACGCCTCGAACGGGATGGGCCTGACCGGGGACCATGCCAAGCTGTTGCTGGATGCGGGTGCAGACTGCCTGACGTTGGGCGATCACGCGTTTGACCAGAAGGACATGCTGCAATTCATCGAGAATGAACCACGCATTGTTCGACCTGTTAACTTTGCCAAAGGCGCGCCGGGTCGGGGGCATCGCCTTTATACCGCTCCGGGTGGGCGCAAGGTGCTGGTGGTGCAGGTGTTGGGGCAGGTTTTCATGAAACGGCCGTTTGACGATCCGTTTTCGGCCGTGGAACCGATCCTGAAATCTCATCCGCGGGGTGGTCAGGCGCAGGCAATCATCGTGGATATGCATTGCGAAGCGACGTCCGAGAAGATGGCCATGGGTCATTATTGCGACAAACGCGCCAGCCTCGTTGTCGGGACACATACACATGTTCCGACGGCAGATGCGCAGATACTGCCGGGCGGGACTGCCTATTTGACCGACGCAGGGATGTGCGGGGATTACGACTCGGTCATTGGGATGGACAAGGTCGAACCGATGCGCAGGTTTATTACCGGTATGCCCAAGGCGCGGTTCACTCCTGCCAATGGCGAGGCAACGCTGAGCGGTGTATTTGTCGAAACCGATGACCGCAACGGGCAGGCAAAATCCGTGCAGATGGTGCGCGTGGGTGGTCGTTTGCAACAGGCCGGGCCACAATAGAAGCACGTCAGGCTTGCTCTGCCGCGCGCAATGCGTGAAAATGCCCGACGGGCGCGCAAGCCAAGCCAGGGTTCGGACAGAATACCAAGAATGCAATTCCTTCAACTGACAGAAATGGGTAGCGCAATACTGGCGCTCTTGGTCGTCGCGGGCATGTTCATCATGTTTCTGCGTGAAGTTTACCCAACTGAAGTCGTCGCCATAGGCGGCGTTGCCGTGATGCTGATGACGGGCATTCTGCCCTATCAAAGCGCTCTGGCGGTGTTGTCCAACCCGGCCCCCTGGACGATCGCGGCAATGTTTATCATCATGGGTGCCTTGGTGCGGACCGGCGCGCTGGACGCCTTCACCTCAATCGCGCAGAAACAGGCGCAGGTGAACCCGCGTTTCGCTGTCGGGCTGCTGATGGCCTTTGTCGTGATCGCCTCGGCGGTGGTGTCGAATACGCCGGTTGTCGTTGTGATGATCCCGGTATTTGTTCAAATTGCGCGCACGTTGAATGTACCGGCCTCGAAACTGCTTATCCCGCTCAGCTATGCAGCGATATTGGGTGGGACGCTGACGTTGATCGGAACTTCGACCAACCTGCTGGTGGACGGTGTGGCCCGGGCGCAGGGGATGAAGGCGTTCTCGATCCTTGAGGTCACGCCGCTGGGCATTGCGCTAGTGATATATGGAATGTTCTACCTGCGTTTCATCGCGCCGCGTCTGTTGCCGGAACGGGACAGTATAGCCTCGTTGCTTTCGGACCGGTCCAAGATGAAGTTCTTCACCGAGGCCGTCATTCCACCCGATAGCAACCTGATTGGGCGCGAAGTCACCGGGGTTCAGCTGTTCAAACGTCCCGGCGTGCGCCTGATTGACCTTATCCGTGGTGATGAATCACTGCGGCGCAACCTGAAAGGAGTTGAGCTAAAGGTGGGTGACCGCGTGGTTCTGCGGACCGAAATGACGGAACTGCTGAGCTTGCAAAGCAACAAGGAACTCAAACGCGTCGATCAGGTTTCCGCGGTTGAAACCAAGACCGTCGAAGTGCTGATTACTCCAGGCTGCCGCATGGTTGGGCGAACACTTGGTGCGCTACGTTTGCGTCGTCGCTATGGTGTTTACACACTGGCTGTGCACCGCCGAAACCAGAATATAGGACGCCAGCTGGACGCTCTGGTGGTTCGGGTCGGGGATACCTTGCTGTTGGAGGGGGCCCCGGCAGATATTCAGAAACTGGCTTCTGACATGGATATGGTAGACGTTACCCAGCCGTCCGCGCGGGCGTTTCGGCGCGGTCATGCGCCGATTGCAATCGGGTCGCTGGTCGGAATCGTCGCACTGGCAGCGCTGGGCGTCGCACCCATTCTGCTGCTGTCCATTCTGGCGGTTGCCGTTGTGCTGCTGACCCGCTGCATCGACGCCGATGAGGCGTTCTCCTTTGTCGAGGGCCGCCTGTTGGCGCTTATCTTTTCGATGCTGGCTATCGGTGCCGCACTGGACAAGTCCGGGGCGGTGTCGCTGATTGTCGAGGCGGTTGCGCCAGGGCTCAGTTCTTTGCCTCCGTTCCTGATCATTTGGGCCGTTTACCTACTGACCTCGGTGCTGACCGAGCTTGTGTCGAACAATGCGGTGGCCGTGGTGGTTACGCCGATCGCGATTGGGCTAGCGCAAGCGGTGGGGATTGATCCGCGTCCGCTGGTGGTGGCGGTGATGGTAGCGGCTTCGGCGTCGTTCGCGACGCCTATTGGCTATCAGACCAACATGATGGTTTACGGGCCGGGCGGTTATCGGTTTGTAGACTTCCTGAAAGTGGGTGTGCCGTTGAACCTGACCGTTGGCCTGTTGGCCTCGTTGCTGATTCCATTTATCTGGCCATTGTAAGATCGGCGCAGAACCGCTGGTCATTCCGCGAAGTCCTTGTAATTTCAGAACGTCACACGATGTTTTTAGAAAATGACTTTGCAGGAAGGAGCATATCCATGCTCAAGACCGGACATGCCGCATTGGCGGCGGCCACCCTGTCAGTGGCGCTGAGCAGCGCTGTAGCAGCGGGAACAATCGAAGGTACGGCCACCTATCGTGAACGGATTGCCGTACCGCCTGATGCAACCCTATTTGTCGAGCTTCAGGACGTCTCACTGGCCGATGCACCGGCGGTGCCCCTTGCCTCAAAACGCTATGCGATGGGCGGTGTGCCCGCGCAGTTCGAACTGACCTTTGATGACGCGCTGATCAAGGACGGTCACCGTTATGTAGTGCGGGCGACGATAGATCAGGGGCAAACAATGCTCTTCACCACGGATACGGCATATCCGGTTTTGACCGACGGGGCGGGAACGTCTGCCGATCTGATGCTGGTGCAAGTGCAAGCGGGTGCCATACTGGAAAACGCGAAATGGACTGCCGCCGTTCTGAACGGTGCGCCGATAGAAACTGAGCGCCGCCCCGAGATGTCTTTTGGTCAGGGTGGTGCGTTTTCGGGCAGCGGGGGGTGCAACCGGTTCAACGGCCAGGCCGAGATTGCCGGTGCGAATATTTCATTCCCCGACAATATGGCCGCCACCCTAATGGCTTGCCCACCGGCGTTGGAAGAGGGCGAGCGGCAGTTCTTTGATGCTCTGCAGAAGGTCACCACCTACGCGATGGAAGGCGATGCGCTCGCTTTTCTGGATGCGGCGGGAGAGCCGGTCATCAAGTTCGTGCGCACCCAATAAGGGTGGGCCGTCACGCGACGGCCCTTGACCGCCCGGCGTTGCGGCCCGAAAAGATGCAACCGCCCAGGAACGAACCTTCCAGCGCGTTGTAACCGTGATAGCCACCGCCACCGAAACCGGCGACTTCGCCGGCAGCAAACAGGCCGGGGACAACTGCGCCGTCCGCGCCAATCATCTGGCTATCCAGATTGGTTTGCAGCCCGCCGAGCGTCTTGCGCGTCAGCACATGAAGCTTGACGGCGATCAGCGGGCCATTGGCCGGATCGAGAAACTTGTGCGGTTTGGCGGTGCGTATCAGCTTGTCCCCGCGATAGTTGCGCGCCGCCAGAATGGCCGCCATCTGCGCGTCTTTGGTGAACGGGTTGTCGACCTGAGAATCCCGTGCCTCGATCTGGGCACGCAGATGGGTTTCGTCGATCAGGCCGCCACCCATCTGGTTCATGCCGCTTACCAACTCGGTCAACGTATTGGCGACGATGAAATCTTCGCCATGTTCCTTGAACGCCTCGACCGGAGCGGTGGCCTTGGAACCTGTGAGCACGCGCTGAAACAGAACTTCGCGCCAACCGCCATCGGTCATGTCAGGATTTTGCTCGGACCCCGAAAGCGCAAATTCCTTTTTGATGACTTTCTGGGTCAGCACGAACCAGCTGTATTCATAGCCAGTCTTCAGAATTTCCCGCAGTGTACCCAGCGTATCGAACCCCGGCATACAGGGCGGTTTCAACCGGTTACCGCGCGCGTCAAACCACATCGAGCTGGGGCCGGGCAGAATGCGAATCCCATGTGACGGCCAGATTGGATTCCAGTTGCGCACGCCTTCGGTGTAATGCCACATCCGGTCGCCGTTGATCACGTGGCCACCCGCCTTTTCGCTAATCGGAATCATGCGGCCATCTACGTGAAACGGGACGCCTGCCACCATGTCCTGCGGTGGCTCGCCCAGCCGGTCGCGCGGCCAGTTCTTGCGCACCATCTCGAAATTGCCGCCAATCCCGCCCGACGTAACGATGACCGAAGGCGCGTAGACCTCGAACTCACCGACTTCATCGCGGTTAGTTTTGGCGCCGTGCGGAGCGGTATCATCGGCCAGAACTTCGCCCGAGACACCTTTGGCGCAACCATTTTGCATGATGATGTGGCTGACCTGATGGCGAAATTTCAACTCGATCAATCCGGCGCTGACATGCTCGCGCACGCGACGGATGAAATTCTTGAGCACTCCGGGACCGGTCCCCCAGGTGATGTGAAATCGGGGGACAGAGTTGCCATGTCCATCCGCATAAGACCCTCCGCGCTCGGCCCAGCCGACGATGGGGAACCAGCGCAGCCCCATTTCGTGCAGCCAGGGTCGCATCTCTCCGGCGGCAAACTCAACATAGGCCTCGGCCCATTTGCGCGGCCATGTGTCTTCGTCGCGGTCGAATTGTGCGCTGCCCATCCAGTCGCGCAGCGCCAGTTCGTGACTGTCCCGGATGCCCATCCGGCGCTGTTCCGGCGTATCGACCATGAACAACCCGCCGAGGCTCCAGAATGCTTGCCCGCCAAGAAAATGACCGGGCTCCTGATCCAGAACGATCACCTTCTTGCCGCGATCGCCCAATTCGGCTGCGGCGGTCAGTCCGGCCAGTCCAGCCCCCACGACGATGGCATCAGCTGTGTTATCGGTCATGGCTTGTCCTTTCAGCGGCTGCGGAGCCAGGCGATATAGGGCAGGGCCACTACGTACATCATGATCCCGTATACGGCCGAGGGTAGAGCCAGCGGGCTGAACCCGCTGTCCGTTCCAGTGATTAGTGCCGCCAAAGTGATGCCGAGAGTTGAGTTCTGGATGCCAGTTTCGATTGAGATCGTCTTACTCTCATTCCACGACAATTTCGCTGCCCGGGCGATGCCTAAACCGATTGCCAACAGCGCAATGTTCAGGGTGACTAACCCTGCGCCCATGATCCCGAGGTTGTCGATGAACAACTGCCAGTTCCCGGCCAACGCGGCGAGGACGATCAGGACAAACAGGGCCGTCGCAATCTTAGAAAGCGGTGCGTCGATCCGGTCAGCAAAGGCTGTCGCAAAGTGGCGCAGGCTGACGCCAATGGCCACAGGCAGGGTGGTGATCAGGAACATGGCGATGGCCAACCCGGTGATCGACACTTCGGGTGCGTTTTCACCCATGAAATGCCCGATAGACCAGGCCGCCAGAACAGGAACCGTAATCATGGACAAAAGGCTGATAACTGCGGTCAGGCTAACCGACAGAGCGACATCGGCTTTAGCCAGTTTCGACAGGATGTTGCTGGTGACACCACCGGGGCAAAAACTGAGCAGCATGAAACCCACCGCGATTTCGGGCGGTAGGGCGAACAGTTTGACTGTGATGAAAGCCGCGATGGGCAGCAATACGACCTGACTCAGAGCGCCAATGGCGAACGGGTATCCTCTGCTGAACACCCGTTTGAAATCGGCGACGTGCAGCCCGACACCCAGAGACAGCATGATAATGGCCAGCGAAAGCGGCAATCCGACATTGATTAGCAAATCCAAGAACAGCTCCTCCCAAAAGCGTTCGGATCAGCCTATGCGAGGGTTCCCGTCGCAGGCAACCTCGCCGTTGGGTCAAATATAACGCTGAGCGAAGCGGCGCAGGATTTCGCCGGGCTGAGTGACCTCGGCTGAATGGCATATATCGATCAGTCGCTGCGCGTCTTCGGGCGGGAAGTAACCGTGATCTTTGTAGATATTGATGCGCTGCTCAAAGTCTTTCGCGTCAGCCTCGGGGTGGAACTGCGTGGCATAGACGTTTTGGCCCCAGCGGATCATCTGAAACGGGCAGGGATCCGATGCCAGCAGGTGAACACACCCCTCGGGTAGGGACTGAACGGCTTCTTTGTGGCCGACGAAGGCATCGAATGTTTCGTTAAGCCCGGCAGTAATTGGGTCTTGCGCGCCGTCTTCGGTCAGGCGGCAGGTCGAGGGGCCAACAGGTTCGCCGTAGTTTTCTTTGCTGACGTCGCCTCCCAGGTGGGCCGCAAGTATCCCCAAGCCGTAGCAGCAGCCCATAAAGGGGTGATCCTGCGCGGTAATCTGCGGCATCAGGCCCATGATCGCCGCCTCGACACGCGTGTCCACCTTGGATTTGGTTGCCGGATCGTCACTGACGCATCCCGGGCCGCCGCCGACGATCACGCCTGCGAAATCGGTGACATCCAACCCTTCGGGCAGGGCCTCGCAGTCCAGACGGATGCGGTGTGTTTGGTCAGTGGACAGACCAGTCTTATCCAGTATCGAGGCATATTCGGCGTCCGAGGCTTCGGTTTCCGGGCGCAGTTGCAGGATCAGAAATCGTTTCATGAATTGCCCTTACCCGTCAAAGGGGCCAGAACACAAGGATGGCGGGAATGGAAACGGCAACGATAAGGATTTCCAGCGGCAACCCCATGCGCCAATAGTCGCCAAAGCGATAGCCTCCGGGGCCAAGAACCAGCGTGTTGTTCTTATGCCCGATAGGCGTGAGGAACGCCGCCGAGGCCGCCACAGCAACCGTCATCAGGAACGGATCGGGCGAGACCTCAAGCGTGCGCGCCATCTGAATGCCAACCGGGGCCGCTACGATGGCGGTGGCGGTGTTGTTCAACACGTCCGACAGGGTCATCGTGACAATCATCAGTACAGTTAGAATAGCCCAGGCGGGCAATCCGTCCGTCAGTTGCACCAATGCGTTGGCAATCAGTTCGGTACCGCCGGATGTTTCCAATGCGCTGCCCAATGGGATCATCGACCCCAGAAGGACCACAACGGGCCATTCAATATGATTGTAGATGTCGGCAATTGGCATGATCTTGGTCAGCACATAGGCCACCACGACCAGCCCCAGCGCAATCGGCAGGTAGATCAACCCGACACTCGCCGCCAGCACCGCAGCGGCAAACAGGCCGATGGCCAGCCATGCTTTGTCATTCGCGGTGACGTTCAGGCCGCGTGTTGCAAGCGGCAGGCAGCCCAGCCATTCCGTCACATCCGCGCTGCGATCACGGGGACAGAGCAGCAGTAGGATATCTCCGGGTTCAACCTCGGTTTTGCGGACCTGTTCGGTGATGCGGCGGCCCTGCCGGGAAATACCCATCAGAACCGTACTCTGCCGCCATGCCAGACCCAGGCCTTGTGCGGTACGTCTGGTGATGCGAGAGCTTTCGGTGGCGACAACTTCAATCACCTCTAGCCCGTCACCCTCGGCGGTCAGGAGTTCCTGCCGACGTGTATCCGAAAAATCGAGGTTTAGCGCTGCGCGAAATTCATCCAGCGCCTCAGGGCGGGCCTCAAGCACCAGTGCGTCGCCCTCGTGCAACGTGGCATGGGCGGATCGACCGTATCGCCGCCTGCCGTCACGGATCAGGCCGATGATGGCGACGTCGGATTTTTCCGCGTCCTCATACAACTCGCTGACCCGTTTGCCGATGTGCGCCGATTCCGGGGGAATGGTCAGTTCGGCAATGTATTCGGCCAACACTTCAGAGCTTTCTTCCTGCGGTCCCCGATTGGGAATCAGCCGCCACCCGATCAATGACACAAAAGCTAGCCCGGCAAGTGCCGCAAGCCCACCCACAGGCGCAAAGTCGAACATGCGGAACGGCTCGCCCAGGGTTTCCGCCCGGATCGAGGCGATGATGATGTTGGGCGGTGTGCCGATCAGCGTCGCCATGCCGCCCAGAATGGTGGCAAAGCTCAGCGGCATAAGCGTCAGGCCCACCGACCGCCCGGCCTTGCGCGCGGTCTGGATGTCGACGGGCATTAACAGCGCCAATGCTGCCACATTGTTCATGAAGGCAGACAGAACTGCTCCGATCCCGCCCATCAGCGCGATGTGCGCGCCCAGACCCCGCGAGGCATCTACCAGAGTACGCGTGATAAGAAATACTGCGCCGGAGCGCACCAGCCCGGCGGACACGACCAGCACCAGTGCGACAATGATTGTTGCAGGGTGGCCAAAGCCGGCAAAGGCGTCATCCACAGGAACGACCCCCAACACAACCCCGATCAATAGCGCGGAAAACGCCACAAGATCATAGCGGAAACGCCCCCATAACAGCATTCCGAAGACAGTGGCGAAAAGGGCAAAAAGAATAATCTGGTCTGTCGTCATGGGGCCACCATACCCGCAAGGTGTCGTTGAACAAGCCGCTCTCTTGATCCCAAGCCCCGCAAACGTCTATATGAGCGCCGAATACGCAATCACTATCACGAGGACGCACCATGGCAGGCCATTCCAAATGGGCCAACATCCAGCACCGCAAGGGACGTCAGGACGCCGCGCGGTCCAAGCTATTTTCCAAACTGTCGAAAGAAATCACTGTTGCCGCGAAAATGGGCGACCCTGATCCCGACAAGAACCCACGCCTGCGTCTGGCGGTGAAAGAGGCCAAGTCGAACTCGGTCCCCAAGGACGTGATCGACCGCGCAATCAAGAAATCAGTAGCGGGCGAAGGCGACGATTACGAAGAAATCCGGTACGAAGGCTATGGCCCGAACGGTGTTGCCGTCATCGTCGAGACGATGACCGACAACCGCAACCGCACGGCTTCGACCGTACGTTCGACCTTTTCCAAGAATGGTGGCAATCTAGGCGAGACCGGCTCGGTCGGGTTCATGTTCGAACGCAAGGGCGAAGTGGTCTACCCCGGTTCGGTCGGCGACGCGGATACGGTATTTGAAGCAGCCATCGAGGCCGGTGCCGAAGATGTCGAAAGCTCGGACGAAGGGCATATCATCTGGTGCGCAGACACGGATCTGAACGAGGTTTCAAACGCGCTGGAGGCCGCGCTGGGCGAAACCGAATCTACCAAACTGGTCTGGAAGCCTACCACCACGACCGAGTTGGGTCTGGAGGATATGCAAAAGCTGATGAAACTGGTGGATGCGCTGGAAGATGACGACGACGTTCAGCGCGTCACAACCAATTTCGAAGCGACTGACGAGGTTATGGCCCAGCTGTAAGCGGGACTTGATCTTTGTTTTGGCCAATCCCGGCCAAGTGCTTATACGGTTGCAGATCATCAATAGGGTGAACTGCAACCGTTTTGGTGAACGCGCTGATCGTATTTTTACCTGTGCAATCGGTCACCAAGGGTCGTTTCAAAGACCATTCTGACTGCGCGCGATCAGGTCGGAGCGGCGTCTGTCATCTCGATCAGCTGAATAAGATTGCCGCACGTGTCATCGAACACGGCCATGCGCACGGGGCCTGCATCCATCGGTTCCTGAACAAATTCGACACCATGCTCGCCCAGTCTTTTCCGCTCGGCATCAAGGTTTTTCACCTGAAAAGAGTGGGTCGGAACGCCATCGGAAACCAGCGCTTCTTTGTAGGGTTTCACCGCAGGATGATCGCTTGGCTCTAGCAACAGCTCAGTTCCATCCGGGTCCTCGCTGGATACGACCGTCAGCCAACGATTTTCGCCTAAGGGGATGTTGTTCTTAATCTGAAAGCCGAGAACGCCCGTGTAGAATTTTTCAGCTTTGTCCTGATCGTCCACAAAGACGGTGGTCACATAGATTTTCATGTTTTTGTTCCGTTTTTTTTTATATCATAAGCCAGGTTGCAGCGACGATATGATCCTCGCTGATGCTCAACGAATGGGCTTTGGTGCGTCCCTTCCATGTCGTTTCGATCAGACCGGCTTTTTCCAGAACGGCGAGGTGCTGGGACACCGTCTGACGAGACAAGGCAACGCCATCCTCGGCAACAGAGGCGGCGCAGACTTCGAACAATGACTGAGCAGGTTGCCGGCTCAGACGGTCGATGATGCGACGGCGGGTGCTGTCGGCAAGCGCTTTGAAAGTGAGGTCGAGTTGATCATCCGTCATCATCAATCGATATGCAGTAATTTTACTGCATGTCAGGTTTGATGGAATTTCTATCACTGCCCGGAAGGGCGCATTCTAGCGATCCAGCGATCAGAAAAAGGACGAAATCTCATCCAACGGTTTTTTCAACTTGGCCACGGAAGGGACCGTCGCAGTTTCAGACGGATGCCCGACCGCGATGATCATCGTCGGTTTTTCAGACGCCGGGCGGTCCAGCGCGTCATTCAGGAAACGCATCGGGTTGGGTGTGTGGGTTAGGGTGCAAAGCCCGGCGTGATGTAGGGCGGCCAACAGAAAACCCGTGGCGATATTCACGCTTTCCGGCACGTAATAGTTCTTGTAACGCGTCCCGTCGTCGAACTGCCCCCAGCGCTGGGCAAAGACCACAATCAGCCAGGGTGCCACTGTCAGATGTTCCTTGATCGCATTGGTGCCGATCGGTTCCAGCGCTTTGATCCATTCATCCCCGGCACCGCCGGAATAGAACCGTTGCTCCTCCTCCTCGGCCTCCGCCCGTATCCGTTGCTTAAGTGCCGAATCTGCAATGGCGGAAAAATGCCAGGGCTGGTGATTGGCACCTGACGGCGCAGTGCCAGCAGTGCGAATGCAGGTTTCGATCACCTCACGCGCAACCGGCCGGTTAATGAAGTCCCGTACAGTGTGGCGTTGGCGCATCTTTTCGCAGAACGCCTGCGCAGCCTCCTGCATCTGGGCGTCGTTCAGGTCGCAGCGATCCGGCAAGGGAATGGGATCGTAACTAAGAGAATCGCGTGAAAACATGAAGTTGCTCCGATAGTGTGCCGCTTGCCAGACCGCCGGAATCCAATTTTCGATGTGCACCACGTTGTGCCTTTTCTGTGCAAAGCGCGTGCCCGTTTGCAAACCGTCCGTCACGTCTGTGCTACATCCAAAGACACCTTCGGGACAATAGGCAGAAAGCAGTCGGTTTTGCGCCAGCAGACCCAGGCCTCAGGTTAAAAAAGATGCGAGGGGGCATTTCGGCGCGACGTTGACAATCAGATGAAGCGGTGCTTGTAGGCACAGTCGCTGATCAGAACTTTCTTTAAGGTTTCTAATCTCTTGGCCGGTGGGGCCCGACAATGTATGGTTGAAGTTGAACGTAAGCAATCCCGTGCGATTGTGCGGTTCAGTCAACGCAGGGCCGAAATACAGATGACGAGCAGCTTGGCGACCCCGCAAAAGAGAAACGTTCCGGTTCTGACCGGGCAGAGCATTCTGTCTCAGGTTGCATGGACGCTTGGCAGCCCGTCCGTGGTGTTGCCGTTTCTGGCCGTTTCTCTTGAATTGCCGATGTTCATCGCCGGGGCTTTGGTGTCGGTCAGAATGGTGGGCAGCATGATCTCGGATGTATTTCTGTCAGAGCCGATATCAGCCCAAAAGCGCAAGAAACGCGGGGTTGCCCTGACCGAGGTGGCAATTGGCGCATGCCTCGTAATGGCAGTGGTCGTTGCATCGACCGGCTTTGTTCCGGCCATCGGCCTGGCTTTTGTTGCCGCGTTCTTTCTGATTGGTTTGATCGAAGAATGCCAGTCTTTGATGCTGACCGATCTTTTGGGCGACCATGTTCAGTCGAAATCGCGGATGATCATGCATTATCTGCAACTTGGCATCGGTGGTCTGGGCGCCATCGGGCTTGTGTTGTTTGTTCACGAACTGACAAAGGATCAGCCGCCTTTTTCCCGGCATTCCACCGTCATAGCGGTTTCAGTTACCTTCTTTATCTTGTCCGGCTTGTCCATTCTGGCGATGTCAGAAATTGCGCATTCGCCAGAGAAACAGAGTGGCGCAGAACCGGTTCGAAAACGAAAGTTCAGTGAAAACTTCACTGATATCCTTGCCATGTTCGACGAGGCCTGGTTTCGCCGCTACATGATCATGCGACTGCCTTTGGTCGTTGTGTCTTTGTCGGTGCCTTTCTTTGCCTTGATTGCAGCCGAGGCGCATCACACTTCAGCCAAAGGCCTGACTGCGATGATCATTTCGTCCGCTACGGGATACCTGGTCGCCGCCCCTCTGTGGCAGTTGGTGAATATGAAATCTCACCGCGCGGTTATGGTTGCTGGTGCCTTAATGGTGGCCATGACCGGCACCGCTCTGTTGTCGGTGCATTATTTGGGCTTGGATCACGATATCCATCTGCACGCGGTTGCGCTGTTTATCGTGATGGTTGCCGTGACCGGCATCAGCAGTGCTCGTCAGCTGTATTTTCTGGATGTCGCGCCAAAGGATCAGCGCGTCAAAGGAGTGGCTGCGGTCAAAGGGATCTGCCGGATTTCTGCCGTCATAATTTCAGCGGCTCTGGCAGGTGTCGCCCATCTTCACGAGGTCTCGTGGGCCATCGTGTTCATCGTACTTGTCAGCCTGTTTGCGGCCTTTGCATGTTTTCGATTTGTCGAACCCTATCCGAAACAGAAAGTGCCTTTGAGATCATAGTGATCAAGGCTGAGTAGGCAGGAGTGTTTTGGACGCGGTTCGTTTGACAGCATCAGTCAGTGGTGTCAGCGTCGGTGCAAGTATTCGCCCGATCTGCCAATTCAAAGCCACGTCCAGTGGCGCATCGGGCAGCAATGGGCATAACCGTCCGTCATCCAGCGCTTGCTGCGCCAATCCAATCGGATTCATACCCCAGCCCAACCCGGCGACGGCGGCCTCAACAAAGCCGTTCGATGAGGGCAGAAAATGGGACGGAGGCGAGATCCGCTTGCCCGTCCGTTCCGCAATCCACTGCTTTTGTAGGTTGTCCTTTCGGTTGAAGGTCAGGCAAGGAGCCCGGGCTAGCGTGCGCTCGGTCACACCCTCTGCAAACCACCGGCGCATGAACGCCGGACTGGCGGTCGGAACATATCGCATGGCACCCAGCGCCGTACACTCACAGCCCGCCACCAGTTGCCCGCCAACGGTAATGGCAGCGCTGACTTCGCCACGGCGCAACCATTCTGCGGAGTGGTCTTGATCATCGACCACAAGATCGAACAGCAGCCCATCCACCTGCGCCATGGCTTCGATGAACCAGGTCGCCAGAACATCCGCAGGTACCGCCACGCGCACGCGTGTCAGACCAGCCGCCTGATCCAAGGTCAATTCACGAGCCAGCCTGGCTTCTAGCAGCCCGATATCCTCGGCGTGCCGGGCAATGCGCAGCCCCGCAGGGGTGCCGGTACAGGGAGTGCCTCGGTTGACCAGGGCCGCACCTACGCGATCTTCCAGCGCCTTGATCCGTTGCGAAATCGCCGAGGGTGTCACGGCAAGCTCAGCGGCGGCGGCATCAAAGCTGCCGTGGCGCAGGATGGCGGAAAGCGCGGATAGGTGACCGGGGTCCAACAGCATTAGCTGTGCTTAATCAGAGTGAGCATCTTTAATTTGATAGATTGCGCCAATGACCGTAGTCAATGCCTGTAAACGCAGGAGGCCTCATGCCAGCATCTCTCATCGCCGGTTTTGCGCTGGGTTTCAGCCTTATCCTTGCCATCGGAGCGCAGAACGCTTTTGTGTTGCGTCAGGGCTTGCGACGCGAGCATGTGTTTCCCCTTTGTCTGACCTGTGCTGTGTCAGACGCCATTCTGATCGCAGCCGGTGTTGCGGGGTTCGGGGCTTTGGCCTCTGCCATGCCCTGGTTTGAGACCGTCATGCGCTATGGAGGAGCGATTTTCCTGACATGGTACGGCCTGCGCAGCCTGCAATCGGCGTGGCGCGGAGGTGCTGCGATGGAAATCACGAACGGGCAGCGTTCCAGCTTGAGATCGGTCTTGCTGACCGTGCTGGCTTTCACTTGGCTGAACCCGCATGTTTATCTGGATACGGTTGTGCTGATCGGCTCGATCTCGGCTCAGTATGAAGATCGAATGGCCTTTGCCTTGGGTGCTGTTTCCTCGAGTTTCGTGTTTTTCTTTTCCCTCGGGTACGGAGCCAGAATTCTGTCTCCGGTTTTCACGCGCCCTCGTGCGTGGCAAATTCTGGATGTGATGATCGGGGTGGTTATGCTGGGGATTGCTTTCAAACTTGTTGCGATGTGACGGGTTGCCCCCACGCGGCTTTCGGTGTTCAACCGTTAACATGACAACTCTTGCGACCTCTTACCGCCCCCTTGCGGGTATGTTCTGGATGTTTTCTGCCGGGATGTCTTTCGTTGTCATGACAGCGCTGGTCAAAACGCTGGGGCCTACCATGCATCCTATTCAGGCCGCGTTTTTGCGGTTTGTCTTTGGTTTGGTGTTTCTGATACCCGCGCTGCGTTTGGTTCTGACAACGCATCTGACCCGCAGACACCTGACATTGTTCGGGGTGCGCGGGATCGTCCATGCGGTTGGGGTGATGTTGTGGTTCTTCTCGATGACGCAAATTCCCTTGGCCGAGGTCACAGCGATGAATTACATGACCCCGGTGTACGTTACTCTGGGGGCGGCGCTGTTTTTGGGCGAAAAGCTGGCCTTTCGTCGTATCGCCGCCATTTGTGTCGCAGTGGTTGGTGTCCTCATCATTTTGCGCCCCGGGTTCCGTGAAGTTTCGGTAGGTCACCTGACCATGCTGGGAACGGCGCTGGGGCTTGGAGTATCTTATCTGATCGCTAAGGTGCTGGTCCGAGATCTTCCGCCTTCGGTCGTCGTGGCGCATATGTCGATCTGGGTGACCGTCGCCCTGATCCCCTTTGCGTTGGCGGTCTGGACGCAGCCCAGTCTGCGCGATCTTGGGGTGCTGTTTCTGGTGGCCAGTTTTGCCACCGCAGGTCACTATTTCATGACGATTGCGCTAAAAGCGGCACCAGTGGCGGTCACGCAGCCCGTCACGTTTCTGCAACTGATCTGGGCAACGTTGCTTGGTGCATTGGTGTTTCATGAAAGTGTCGATGTCTGGGTGGTTGCGGGCGGCTCGTTGATCCTGTCCGCCGTCAGTTTCATCGCCTGGCGCGAGGCGGTGCTGAACCGCAGCAGCTTGACCACCCCAAGTATTGCGCCCAAGCTATAGCAGGTTTCAGTCGGCAAAAACAGGTTATTGATTGACGAGTCAATAAAAACCTCGTAGCGTCTTCTCTACCAACGCTAGGGAGGGAGTAGCTGTGCCGAAACTCGGAATGGAGCCAATTCGCCGCGATGCCATCGTCCGCGCGACAATAGCCGAGCTTGGGTCAAAAAAATCCCTTGATGTGACTGTCAGCCAGATAGCCAAAAGGGCCGGCATGTCCAGCGCGTTGGCGCACCATTATTTTGGCGGCAAGGATCAGATTTTCCTTGCTGCAATGCGCCGAATTCTGTCTGATTTCGGCAATGAAACCCGTGGCGAGCTTAAGGCCGCTGCCCCTCACGAGCGGGCACAGGCCATCATTCGGGCCTGTTTTGCTCCTTCATGTTTTACACCCGACGTCATCGCCGCATGGATGACGTTTTATGTTCTGGCTCAGACCAATCAGGACGCCCTGCGTCTTTGGCAGATTTATCAGGCGCGCATTCGGTCCAATCTGATCTGTGCACTGCGCCCTTTGCTGAGTGACCCTGTCGAGGCTGCCGAGAACATGATCGCTCTGATCGACGGGTTGTATATCCGCGCTGCGCTGAGCGCCCCGGAAGAGCCGCAACTGGCCGTCAACCACGCTATGCGTGTCCTCAATACCCTGCTCGAGGCTGAAAAATGACAAAACCGAACATTCTGATCCTGATGGTGGATCAGCTCAACGGGACCCTTTTTCCAGACGGTCCCGCCGACTGGCTTCATGCGCCGAACCTGAAGAAACTTGCGGAACAGTCCACGCGGTTTGCCAATGCCTATACCGCATCGCCGCTATGCGCGCCGGGACGGGCCAGCTTTATGTCGGGTCAACTGCCGTCTCGGACCGGGGTCTATGACAACGCGGCGGAATTCCGCAGCGACATCCCCACCTACGCGCATCACCTTCGCCGGGCCGGTTACTATACTTGCCTGTCGGGCAAGATGCACTTTGTCGGCCCCGATCAGTTGCACGGGTTCGAAGATCGCCTGACCACCGATATCTATCCTGCCGATTTCGGCTGGACGCCCGATTATCGTAAACCGGGTGAACGGATCGACTGGTGGTATCACAACATGGGCTCGGTCACGGGTGCAGGTGTGGCCGAAATCTCGAACCAGATGGAGTATGACGACGAGGTTGCCTATAACGCGAAAACCAAGCTGTACGATCTGGCGCGCGGTAAGGATGACCGCCCGTGGTGCGTGACCGTCAGCTTTACCCACCCGCATGACCCCTATGTGGCGCGGCGTAAATATTGGGACCTCTACGAGGACTGCGAACATCTGCTGCCCGAAGTTCCGGACCTTGGCTATGACAATCAGGATCCGCATTCGCAGCGTATTTTTGACGCCAATGACTGGCGCAGTTTTGACATCACCGAAGACGATATCCGCAAGTCGCGCCGGGCCTATTTTGCCAACATCTCATACCTGGACGACAAGATCGGCGAGATTCTCGAGGTGCTGGAAACCACGCGGCAAGAGGCGATCATCCTGTTCGTCTCGGACCACGGCGACATGCTGGGTGAACGCGGGCTGTGGTTCAAAATGACCTTCTTCGAAGGCTCATCGCGGGTGCCGCTGATGATCTCTGCCCCTGATCTGCCAGCGGGTCGGATCGATACGCCGGTCTCGACCATTGACGTGACCCCGACGCTGGGCGCGTTGGCTGGGGTTGATATGGCCGAGATCGAACCTTGGACTGATGGAGAGGACCTCGTGCCTCTGGCGAAAGAGGGCGAACGTACCGCACCGGTGATGATGGAATATGCAGCCGAGGCGTCTTACGCACCGCTGGTCTCGCTGCGCTATGGCAAGTGGAAATACAACCGCTGTGCGCTGGACCCAGATCAGCTTTTCGATCTGGAGGCTGACCCGCACGAACAGAATAACCTTGCCGACAAACCCGAACACGCAGGGACGCTGGAAACTCTGAAAGCGAAATCCGAGGCGCGCTGGGACCTGGATCAGTTCGATGCTGACATCCGTGCCAGCCAGGCCCGTCGCTGGGTCGTTTACGAAGCGTTGCGGCAGGGCGGGTACTATCCGTGGGATTACCAGCCGCTGCAAAAAGCATCCGAGCGCTACATGCGCAATCACATGGACCTGAATGTCGTTGAGGAAAATGCCCGCTACCCGCGCGGCGAATAATCTCAGCATCTTTTTGAAGACCCCCGCCGGCATTCCGAAGACAGACCCGGCGGGCTATGGAGACCCGAAGAATGGAAGCAGATTTCGTCATCGTTGGCGCAGGATCCGCAGGATGCGCGATGGCTTATCGTCTAAGCGAGGCCGGAGCCTCGGTTCTGGTTATCGAACATGGCGGGTCCGATGTGGGCCCGTTCATCCAGATGCCAGCGGCGCTAAGCTACCCGATGAATATGCCGATGTACGACTGGGGTTTCCGGTCTGAGCCCGAGCCGCACCTGAACAACCGTGAACTGGCCTGTCCGCGAGGTAAGGTGATCGGCGGATCGTCTTCAATCAACGGAATGGTCTACGTACGCGGTCACGCGCGAGATTTCGACACTTGGGCCGAGATGGGGGCTGACGGATGGTCCTATGCGGACGTGCTGCCCTATTACAAGCGGATGGAGACATGGCATGACGGCGGCCATGGCGGTGATCCGGCGTGGCGTGGTACTGACGGGCCGCTGCACGTTTCGCGCGGGCCACGGGAAAACCCCTTGTTTCAGGCCTTTGTCGATGCGGGGCAGCAGGCGGGCTATGAAGTCACCGGAGACTATAACGGTGAGCAACAGGAAGGCTTTGGCCCCATGGAGCAGACCGTCTGGAAGGGACGCCGCTGGTCTGCTGCGAACGCCTACCTGAAGCCCGCGTTGAAACGGGACAACTGTGAAATAGTGCGTGGATTGGCATGCCGGGTTGTTATGGAAAGCGGGCGTGCGACCGGGGTTGAACTAAAACGCGGCGGCAAGACCGAAATCATCCGTGCCCGACGTGAAGTGGTTCTGGCGGCGTCTTCGATCAACTCGCCCAAGCTGTTGATGCTGTCCGGCATTGGCGCGGCAGCGCATTTGACCGAGCATGGGATTGAGGTGGTTGCAGACCGTCCCGGTGTGGGTGCGAACCTGCAGGATCATCTGGAGCTGTATATCCAGCAGGCATCGCTGCAGCCCATCACGCTCTACAAACACTGGAACCTGATCAGCAAGGGTCTGATCGGCGCGCAATGGCTGTTTACCAAAACCGGTCTGGGCGCGTCTAACCAGTTCGAAAGTGCCGCCTTCATCCGATCTCAGCCAGGTGTTGAATACCCCGACATTCAATATCATTTCCTGCCGATTGCCGTTCGTTACGACGGTCAGGCCGCAGCCGAAGGGCATGGATTCCAGGCCCATGTTGGCCCGATGCGATCACCTTCACGGGGGGCGGTCACTCTGCGTTCGGCCAAGGCCGAGGACGCGCCGGTGATCCGGTTCAATTACATGAGCCACGAAAAGGATTGGGAGGATTTCCGGACCTGTATCCGTCTGACGCGCGAGATATTCGGTCAGGATGCTTTTAAACCTTATGCGGGTAAGGAAATTCAGCCGGGGGCTGACGTGCAAACGGATGATGAATTGAACGCCTTCATCGCCGAACATGCGGAAAGTGCGTATCACCCTTGCGGCACGTGCCGTATGGGCAGCGCCGACGACAAGAACGCGGTTGTCGACCCCGAGGGCCGGGTGATTGGTGTGGACGGGTTGCGCGTCGCTGACAGCTCAATTTTCCCACAGATCACCAACGGCAACCTCAACGCGCCATCTATCATGGTTGGTGAGAAGATGTCGGACCATCTGCTGGGCAAGGCAGCTTTGCCCAAGGCCAATGATCGTCCTTGGATTCATCCCGCATGGGCAACGGCGCAACGGTGATTTGATCCGCGTCAATGCGGGGTGTAGAAAAGACGTATAGACCTGAATCGTAACGACATATTTGAGGAGCGAACAGGAATGTCCCACACCCCGCATGAACTGGCCGAAGAGTTTCCGGACAAAGTAGAATTGATGAGCCAGCTCAAGCAATCGGATGCGCATTTTGCGCGGCTGGCTGACGAATACCACGAGATCAACCGCACAGTACATCGGGCCGAGACCAACATCGAACCGATGGAAGAACTGGCTGAGGGTGAAATGCGAAAGAAACGCGCGGCGCTCAAGGATGAGATCTGGGCGATCTTGTCAAAAAGCTGAAGCAGGGGCGGGGGCTTTGCCCCCGTCGCGGCAGGCCGCGAGCCCCCGGGGTATTTTTGAGCCAGGTAAAGATCAGGTGACTTCGTAAGGTAGTATACCGCGGGAATGGGCGTCGATCGAAAGGCGGCGTTCCAGCGGTGGAACCGAGCGTTGGTGGCAGGTTTGCCGCTCGCAGATACGACATGAAATGCCAATCGGTTCATACGCGCTGGCGTTGTTGACATCGAGGTTATCGGCATAGACCAGCGCCTCGGCATGGCGGATTTCGCAGCCTAGGGCGATGGCATAGCGGCGCACGGGTGCGCCGTATGATCCGCCCGATTTGGATACGTCCCGCGCAAGTGAGAAATAGCGGACACCGTCCGGTGTTTCTGCCAATTGCCTGAGGAAGTGGCCTGGGGTCTCAAAGGCGCGGTGGACGTTCCACAGGGGGCAGGCCCCACCGAACCGGGCGAATTGCAGGCGGGTAGCCGAGTGGCGCTTGGTGATTGTTCCTGCCTGATCGACCCGGACAAAGAAAAACGGGATACCCTTGGCGCCGGGGCGTTGCATCGTGGAAAGACGGTGCGCGATTTGTTCGATCGATGCACCAAATCGGTTGCTGAGCAATTCCAGATCGTGACGGTAATCCTGTGCTGCGGCCAAAAATGCGCTGTACGGCATCAATGAGGCGCCGGCGAAATAGTTGGCCAGACCGATTTTGGCGATGGCGCGGGCCTCATCGCTTTGGAATTTTGCGAAGTCCAGCGTGGCCTCGAGCAGCTGATCCTGACTGATCAGGGCAACTTGCAGAAGCAGTTGAAACACTTGAGTTTGAGGGGCGATACGCGAAGACAATTGCAGCGTTTTGCTATCAGAGTCGTATTTTCGGGTCTCCGGGATGTCTACGAATTGCACCCTGATACCGCGTTCCCCAAGGGTGTTGATGGCCGCGGCCCGAACGCCGCCTGCTTCTTCGGCCCGTGTAGAAAACCGTTCTGCCGCGCGATCCACGGCGTCGACGTAGTTGTCGCAATAATGGAAAAAGTCGCGGACTTCTTCCCACGGACTGGCCTGTATTCGTGCGTCCTCGCGTCCCAGCGCCTCGTCAAGCGAGGCCAACCGTTCGTGAGTTTGGCGATATGTTCGGTGCAGGGCGATGAAGGCACGGGCCAGCGCGGGCGCGTTCGAGGCCGTCAGACGCAGATCGGCCATCGGTGGCATGGCATCGTCGAATACAGGATCAGCCAGCGCTTCGCGCATGTCCGAGACCAGACGCTCGCTGTCGCCGGTGCTCAGTTCGGTGACATCCATGCCGAATTCTTGCGCCAGAGCCAGAACAACCGTCGTCGAAATCGGACGGTTGTTGTTCTCCATCTGGTTCAGATAAGGCAGGGACACACCTAGTTTTGAGGCAAAGTCCTTTTGCGTCAGGGACAGGCGCGTTCTCATTTCGCGCAGTTTTGCGCCCGCATATAATTTTTGGGTGGCCATGGCCTGCCTTTGCAACTTTTCCGTCGCTGTAAGCTAACTTTGCAAACCGCGCGGCGCAAGCTGCGTCACAAGCCCAATTTACGCTCGCGTCGTATTACAGTTCCAATGGCGATGATCGCTAACCCGGATGTCGCCAGCATAAGCCAGAGTAGGGGCATGGCACCGGTTTCGTGGGTCAGCAGCGTCCCGGCCAATGCGCTCAGGCCAGCGCCGCCAGCCAGCATGATCGCACCGCTGAGACCCGATGCGGTTGCTGCAAGGTGTGGCCGTACCGATAAAGCACCGGATGTGGCGTTGGGTATGGTCATGCCATTTCCAATGCCGACGAAAGTCATGAGGCCAAAAAAACTGAGTTCAGTGCCAAGGCCCACCAGAAACAGCACGGCTGACAGGGCGACGCCAAATGCATTCAGCCAACACCCCCATAACACCATTCGGTTCACGCCGAAGCGGACCGAATACCGGCCGCTGACAAAGTTCCCAAAGAAATATCCCAGCGCCGGTGCGCCGAAATAAATGCCGACCTGCGCCGCGCTGAGGCCGAACAATTCGGTGCCTATGAACGGCGCGCCGCCCAGATAGGCAAAGAAGGCACCTGACGACAATGCGGAGGACAGCGAATAGCCCCAGAATCGTGGTGAGCGGAGCAATTCCGGATATTCGCGAAACTGCTGAACCAGAGTTTTGCCGCTCTTGGTTGACGTTTCTCCGAAATCCAAAAAGGTAAGTGCCAGTGTCAAAACCCCCAATGCGAAGGGCAGCCAGAAATTGGCTTTCCAGCCATAGCTTTCTTCGAGCAGGCCGCCAATGGCCGGACCGATCATCGGAACGACGGCCATCCCCATCGTCACATACCCAATCATCGAGGCTGCCTGATCCTGATCATAAAGATCTCGCACCGCGGCCCGGCTGAGGACCATACCCACAACCACGACGGCCTGGCACATTCTGAAGGCAAGGAACACTTCGATGTTGGGGGCATAGATGCAGCCCAAAGTGGCCATGAGGAACAACGCCAGCCCCCACAGCAATACCGGCCGACGCCCGGCCTTGTCCGCGATCGGGCCAATCAGGATTTGAAGCACTGCATTAACCAGCAGGTACAACGCGATCGACAGTTGCATGACCTTGTAGTCCGCCTGAAAATGCAGGGCCATGTTCGGCAGGCTGGGCAGGAACAGGTTCAGGCTCAGGGCTGACAGCCCCGAAAGCAAAACAAGCGTAGAGATTGTCGGAGGCGACCGGTGCGCCCGGGATGAGCTGAACTGCATAGTTCACATGTATAGTGATGGATTTACGGAATACTATCCGTGACCACGTCTCAATGTAAATATTAGCAAGTTTTCAATTTACCTTAAGTTAGTTGCCAAGGATTTGCAAATTTGCCGAAAGGGGGCTTTGGTCCTGAGGTTTCTGCGTATAGTGTCGCGCTAAATTTCACAGGGGATCACCGTCATGAAAGACATCCTTACCGAGCTTGAAGACCGCCGAAACGACGCCAGGCTGGGTGGCGGCCAACGACGCATCGATGCGCAGCATGGGCGTGGCAAGCTGACCGCACGCGAGCGGATTGAACTATTGCTGGACGAAGGCAGTTTCGAAGAGTTCGATATGTTCGTCAGCCACCGCTGCACCGATTTTGGTATGGACAAGCAAAAGCTTTCGGGTGACGGCGTGGTCACTGGCTGGGGCACGATCAATGGTCGCATGGTCTATGTGTTCAGTCAGGACTTCACGGTGTTCGGTGGCTCTCTGTCGGAGACTCACGCGCAGAAGATTTGCAAGATCATGGATATGGCGATCCAGAACGGTGCGCCGGTTATCGGGATCAACGACTCGGGCGGGGCGCGAATTCAAGAAGGTGTGGCGTCGCTGGCGGGCTATGCCGAGGTGTTCCAGCGCAACATCATGGCGTCGGGCGTTGTGCCGCAGATCAGCGTGATCATGGGCCCTTGCGCTGGCGGCGCGGTTTACAGCCCGGCGATGACGGACTTTATCTTTATGGTCAAAGACACCTCGTACATGTTCGTGACCGGCCCAGACGTGGTGAAAACCGTCACCAACGAGGTTGTGACCGCTGAAGAACTGGGTGGCGCATCGACTCACACCAAGAAATCCTCGGTTGCAGATGGTGCTTTCGAAAACGACGTCGAGGCGCTGGCCGAAGTTCGCCGTCTGGTCGACTTCCTGCCGCTGAACAATCGCGAGAAACCGCCCGTTCGCCCGTTCTTTGACAGTCCTGAGCGTGTCGAAACCTCACTGGACACGCTGATCCCGGACAATCCGAACACGCCTTACGACATGAAGGAACTTATCACTAAAGTGGCGGATGAGGGCGATTTCTACGAGATTCAGGAAGACTACGCCAAGAACATCATCACCGGTTTCATTCGCCTTGAGGGGCAGACTGTTGGTGTCGTGGCCAACCAGCCGATGGTTCTGGCGGGCTGTCTCGATATCGACAGCTCGCGTAAGGCCGCGCGGTTTGTGCGCTTCTGTGACTGTTTCGAGATTCCAATCCTGACGCTGGTCGATGTTCCGGGCTTCCTGCCGGGAACCTCGCAGGAATACGGTGGAGTCATCAAGCACGGTGCCAAGCTGCTGTTTGCCTATGGTGAAGCGACAGTTCCGAAAGTCACCGTGATCACGCGCAAAGCCTATGGTGGTGCCTATGACGTTATGGCGTCCAAACACCTGCGTGGCGATTTCAACTATGCCTGGCCTACCGCGGAAATCGCGGTGATGGGGGCGAAAGGCGCGACCGAAATCATCCATCGCGCCGATCTGGACGATGCAGAAAAGATCGCGCAGCACACACAGGACTACGAAGACCGGTTTGCCAACCCGTTTGTCGCTGCGGAACGTGGCTTCATCGATGAGGTGATCATGCCGCAATCCACTCGCCGCCGTGTCTCACGCGCGTTTGCCAGTCTGCGCAACAAGCAGCTGAAGAACCCGTGGAAAAAGCACGATAATATTCCGTTGTAAGGGAGGTGTTGAACAATTTGCCGAGCTGATTGCATGTAAAAGAACGACCCGAAATCGGATCAGTACAGAGCAATCAGGCGGTTTGTTTGACTTTGAGGCCAAAGCTGCTAAATGACTTGCCCCATAAGATATAGACAAGCGCAGGCCGAAAGCCCCGCGCGCGCGACCCCGGAGAGAGGAGCCCGCTTGCGGGTCTGGGGTTGCGCCTTTGTCTTGGCGCTGTTGGCGCCTTCAAACGGCGCGCTCGCTCAGGCTGACAACTTGCTTCCTGTCCCGTCCGGTCAGCCAGTGCATCTGAGCGACGTGCTGCTGGACAATAACCCGGGTGAACTGTGGGTCAGGTTCCGTTTTATTGCGCCCAAGATCGGATCGTCCGTTGGTCGTATTGGCTATGACGTCGCCTCTGTGGATATGGAGCATCTGTGTCAGACGCTTGCCGTGGCCTATGTGGCCAAACACGAACTTGACCCCGCGCGGGTCGTGATCTCGTTGTCGGACCGGCCCATCGAATTTGGGCGCGCGACACCCGATGCGACGCAATTCTTTGAAGCCTACCGGTTAGAGCAATCTCGATGTATCTGGGAGGGGCTTTGATCATGAAACCCCGTTTTCATCACATCAGAGCGTTTCTGGATACCAAGATGGCTTTGGAGGTGTGCGACTTGACCCTGTCTGCATTTGGCGGCGTGTTTTCCGTTTCCCTGAACACATTGAACAACGAGGTGCCGACATGTTGAAGCACCGCGGATTCCCAGGACGTTTGCCTGGAACTGATTTTCAATTCACCATTCGCCGGGCAAACCCCAAAGGGGTCACGCCACTTACCCGACGCGAACGATTCCGGGACCGTAAGCCAGCGGACAAGCGCGCTGATGCCGCATTTATGGAAGCGCTGTGGCAGCATTTCGGTGACCAGCCTTTCGAGCGCGGCAATCTGGATGCAGGCCGCCTGAGCTGGCTTTTCGATCGAGAGGTTGTCCCGGCCGAGGATCCGTTTGATCCGGCCAGCTATGACGCATTGCTGGTTATTGACCCCGATGCATTGCGGGTTTCATTCCCCGACATTTTTGATGGGGTGCGTTGAGCCATGTATGCCCCTGCCGCACACGTATATACATGCCTCGATCACGAGAACTGTAAGACCTGCGCGGCGGTTTCACGTGCCTGTTCTGCCCAGTTGGCGCTGTCTGGGGTCGGCGCAATTCTGCGCGGGTTTTCGCCATTTGGGCGATTTCCAGCCGGAATCTCCGTTGGAAACAATACTTTGTTTGCGGCAAAGATTGTGACGTGCAATCTGAACGGGCCGTGCGGCTCTACTTTGCCTGCGTCGCACAAGCACCTACTATTCCGTACCCCTTCCTTCCGCGGGCAGGTTTGTGAAACCCACAAAATCCTGCCCGCGTTTTTCTTTGCGCGCCTAGAGCGGCATAAATCTGCGCAAAAAGCCGAATTACCCCGTCTGTTATTGAATAACAGCCCGTGTTTCCGGCATCTGCCCCCGAATGCATCAAGAGATCTAAAGGGGCAGTACGCATGCGAATCTCGAAATTCTTCATGGCAATGGCAACCTGCGCGGGCCTTGCCGCCTGCGGTAGCAACACGGGCGAGCAGGCGATTCTCGGCGGTGGCGCGGGCGCGGTGGGTGCGGCGGTTCTCAGCGCCGATCCGCTTCTCGGCGCCGTTGTCGGTGCAGCGGGCAACGTGCTCTACTGCAAGACGCAGCACAACTGTAGGTAACATAATTTTCGGGGCGCCCGCCGTCTCGACCGTCATCGCGCAAGACGCCGTCGCAGGGTTTATGCCTCGCGGCGGCGTTTTGCGTTTCCAGAACATCAAGACAAAGGACGTTCCATGTTCAATAAGATCCTGATTGCCAACCGGGGCGAGATCGCATGCCGGGTCATCAAGACTGCGCGTAAGATGGGTATTGGCACCGTCGCCATTTATTCGGATGCAGACAAGAACGCGCTGCATGTCGAAATGGCGGACGAGGCGGTGCATATTGGACCGCCGCCCGCGAACCAGTCCTATATCGTGATTGACAAGGTTATGGATGCCATTCGCCAAAGTGGTGCGCAGGCGGTGCATCCCGGATATGGTTTCCTGTCGGAAAACTCGAAATTCGCCGAAGCACTGGATGCCGAAGGCGTGGCCTTTGTTGGCCCGCCGGTGGGTGCGATTGAAAGCATGGGTGACAAGATCACCTCGAAAAAGATCGCCCAGGACGCGGGGGTTTCCACGGTCCCAGGATATATGGGGCTGATCGAAGATGCCGAAGAGGCGGTGAAAATCTCTAATGAGATTGGCTATCCGGTGATGATCAAGGCCAGCGCCGGTGGTGGCGGCAAGGGCATGCGGATCGCCTGGAATGACGAGGAGGCCCGTGAAGGGTTTCAGTCATCCAAGAACGAGGCCGCGAATTCATTTGGCGATGACCGGATTTTCATCGAGAAATTTGTGACCCAGCCGCGTCACATTGAAATTCAGGTTCTGTGCGACAGCCACGGCAATGGCATCTATCTGGGCGAGCGAGAATGCTCGATCCAGCGCCGTAACCAGAAAGTGGTGGAAGAGGCACCTTCGCCATTCCTTGACCCGGAAACCCGCAAGGCGATGGGTGAGCAGGCGGTAGCCTTGGCCAAGGCTGTGGACTATGCCAGCGCGGGGACGGTGGAATTCATCGTCGATGGCGACAAAAACTTCTACTTTCTCGAAATGAATACCCGCCTTCAGGTGGAACACCCGGTGACCGAACTGATCACCGGGGTCGATCTGGTCGAACAGATGATCCGTGTGGCGGCGGGTGAGCCCCTGTCGATCACACAGGATGACGTGACACTGACCGGTTGGGCCATCGAAAACCGTCTGTATGCCGAAGACCCGTATCGCAATTTCTTGCCGTCGATTGGTCGTCTGACCCGTTATCGCCCACCGCAGGAAACCGCAGCCGGTCCGATGCTGGTGAACGGCAAATGGCAGGGTGATGCGCCCGAGGGTGACGCAGCTGTGCGTAACGATACCGGCGTCTATGAGGGCGGCGAGATCAGCATGTATTACGATCCAATGATCGCCAAGCTGTGTACATGGGCCCCAACCCGCGAGCAGGCGATCGAGGCGATGCGCGTGGCTCTGGACAGCTTTGAGGTTGAAGGCATCGGTCACAACTTGCCGTTCCTGTCTGCTGTGATGGATCATCCGAAATTCGTCAGCGGCGGCATGACCACCGCCTTCATTGCCGAGGAATATCCCGACGGGTTCGAAGGCGTTGAGCTGCCCGAGGTCGACCTGCGCCGGATCGCAGCATCCTGTGCTGCCATGTACCGGGTTGCTGAAATCCGCCGTGCCCGCGTATCGGGCCGGATGGACAACCACGAACGCAAGGTTGGCAAAAGCTGGAACGTCGCGCTGCAAGGGCACGAGTTCGACGTCACAATCGAGGCAGACAAAGACGGTGCATCGGTCACGTTCAGCGACGGCGAAACCCTGCGCGTTGCATCGGATTGGACGCCGGGTGATCAATTGGCGATCCTGTCTGTGGGTGACAAACAGTTGGTCTTGAAGGTCGACAAGATTCCGGGCGGGTTCCGCATTCGCAATCGGGGCGCGGACCTGAAGGTGCATGTCCGCCGTCCCCGTCAGGCTGAACTGGCCAGGTTGATGCCTGAAAAATTGCCGCCGGATACCTCGAAAATGCTGCTTTGCCCGATGCCCGGCTTGATCGTGAAGATCGACGTGGAAGTGGGGCAAGAGGTGCAGGAAGGTCAGGCGCTGTGCACTATCGAAGCGATGAAGATGGAAAACATCCTGCGCGCCGAGAAAAAGGGCGTTGTCGCCAAGATCAACGCAGGGGCCGGTGACAGCCTCGCCGTGGACGACGTGATCATCGAGTTCGAGTGATCATGAGTGCGCTTTTGCCATATTCCCAACGCTCCCTAGCGCTCTGCGCCGGGGGCTATGGGTATGGCAAAGGCGCTCAACCGCCTTCACGTCGTTCGCGGATTTCGCGTTCGCGAAGGGGCGTTTTGTCGATGGACCGGCCGATCTCGCGAACGCTCCACGGCGATGGCTTGCGCAGCTTGACCACGCCATCCTTGTCGACAAACACCATCTGGAAACCGCGGGGGCGCAACTGCGACCGGATCGGGGACCGCGCCGACGGATCAGTATCCGTCAGCACTACGACATCGCGGTCGCGCATGGCCGCTTCGCCCTCGACCAGCATGTCGATCTGTTGCTGGAATCGAGGATCCGCAGGAGTGTCGGCAAAAACGACAATAGGTCTGTTGACCCACAGAAACTCGCTAAGGTCGCTGTCACCTGCGGGGCGGACAAATTCGTCTTCTGCCGGCGCGGACCCGTCAGCAGCCACTGCGGCCAGCGGGATTAGTGCCGAGAAAACAAGGGCAAGCGTTCGTGTCATGGGGCCTCCTGTTGATCTGAATATAGCCTCTGCGACGGGTAATGCGACCATTGGAATGCCACTGGCATTCAAAAAAGTGTTTAAAACGACAGCGCCCGGCCGGGTGCGCGTCAGTTTGGCAGGCTAGGCGCATGGACATTACCATTCATTTTGGAGCTCACCGTTGCGCCACAACCAGCTTTCAAGAGTATTTGCGCCATAACGCCCAAGTGCTCGAGCAACAGGGGATCGTTGTTTGGGGGCGGGACGTGATACAGGAAACTGGCCTGCATGGGCTGAAGTCCATGACACCTGCGACCCATGCCAAGCTGCAGCGTGAAATGGACCGGTCTCAGAACCAAGGCGTCAAACACCTGATCGTCACCGAAGAAAACTTCCTGGGCATGATGCCCGAGAACGTCAGCAAGGGTGAGCTTTACCCCAATGCCGGAACGCGAGCGCAATTGGTTTCTGAGGTTTTTGGTGATCGTGTTTCCAGAATTGTCCTGAACATTCGCGCGCTGAACACCTATTGGACCTCGGTTGCAGCCTACGCTGTGCGCAACAAATCGAGATTTCGGGCAAACATGCGTTGGGCGAAGGTTGCGCGTCATCCGCGAAGTTGGCGAGACGTTATCACTGAACTGAGGGGAGCCTTTCCGCAAGCCTCCCTTTTGGTGTTGCCGTTCGAGGAATTCGCCGGACGACCCGATCAGCAATTGGCCTCTGTCCTTGGTCTTCCAGTACCTCCAATGGCGTCTGACGTGTGGATCAACAAGGACGGGATTGAAAAAATCCAAGGGCCAAACAGTGCCCAGGAAATGAACCTTATGATGAAGTATGCGGATGATTTGTCGTGGCTGACATCAGGGGCTGATGGGTTGGCCTGTCTGTGCCTGCAACAGGAATTAGAGCGGGGCGCAGATACGCCCGCTGAAAGAATGGACGAGAGGAACACGTAATGACCGATACGAAGGACTGGCAGGCGCTGGCTGAAAAAGAGCTGCGCGGTCGCCCGTTGGACGACCTGACCAAGGAAACGCTGGAAGGCATCCACGTCAAACCGCTGTATACGCAGGTCGATACTGCTGAACTGCCGCATATGGGCTCACTGCCTGGGTTAGGGCCGTTCACGCGCGGGGTGAAGGCGACGATGTATGCGGGGCGTCCCTGGACGATCCGTCAGTATGCCGGGTTCTCGACGGCTGAGGAATCCAACGCCTTTTATCGCCGCAATCTGGCGGCCGGTCAGCAGGGTGTCTCGGTTGCGTTCGATCTGGCAACGCACCGGGGCTATGACAGCGACCACCCCCGTGTTGTTGGCGATGTGGGCAAGGCCGGTGTGGCCATCGACAGCGTTGAGGACATGAAAATCCTATTCGACGGTATCCCGCTGGACAAAGTCTCGGTGTCGATGACGATGAACGGTGCGGTGATCCCAATTCTGGCGAACTTCATCGTTGCAGGTGAAGAGCAAGGCCACGACAAATCGGTGCTGTCCGGCACAATTCAGAACGATATTCTGAAAGAGTTCATGGTGCGCAACACCTATATCTATCCGCCCGAGCCGTCGATGAAGATCATCTCGGACATTATCGAGTTCACCTCGAACGAAATGCCCAAATTCAACTCGATCTCAATCTCGGGCTACCACATGCAAGAGGCCGGCGCGAACCTGGTGCAGGAGCTGGCCTATACGCTGGCCGACGGGCGCGAATATGTGCGTGCCGCAACGCAGGCCGGGATGGACGTGGACAAGTTCGCAGGTCGTCTGTCGTTCTTCTTTGCCATCGGCATGAACTTCTTCATGGAGATCGCCAAACTGCGCGCTGCGCGCACGCTGTGGCATCGGGTGATGACAGATTTCGGTGCAAAGTCCGAGCGGTCCAAGATGCTGCGCACCCACTGCCAGACGTCGGGTGTATCGTTGCAGGAGCAGGATCCCTATAACAACGTGATCCGTACCGCCTACGAGGCAATGAGCGCGGTTTTGGGCGGCACCCAGTCGCTGCACACCAATGCTCTGGACGAGGCGATTGCGCTGCCCACCGATTTCTCGGCTCGTATCGCGCGGAACACCCAGCTGGTGCTGCAAGAGGAAACCGGCGTGACCGACGTGGTCGATCCGCTGGCGGGCTCGTATTACATCGAAAGCCTGACCAATGAGCTGATCGAAAAGGCCTGGGCCATGATGGAAGAGGTCGAGGAAATGGGCGGCATGACCAAGGCCGTTGCCTCGGGCATGCCCAAGCTGCGCATCGAAGAAAGCGCCGCCCGACGTCAGGCCATGATCGACCGGGGCGACGAGGTGATCGTCGGCGTCAACAAGTACCGCAAGGAACAGGAAGACCCGATCGACATTCTGGATGTTGACAACGTTGCCGTTCGCGAAGCTCAGGTCGCGCGGCTGGAACGTATCCGCGCCACACGGGACGAGGCCGCGTGCCAACAAGCGCTCGACGCCCTGACCACCACCGCCCGCGAGGGTGGCAACCTGCTGGCCGCTGCTGTCGAAGCCGCCCGTGCCCGCGCATCCGTAGGAGAGATCAGCATGGCAATGGAAAAAGAATTCGGCCGTCACCGCGCCGAGGTCAAAACTCTGGCAGGTGTCTATGGCGCCGCCTACGAAGGCGACGAGGGTTTTGCCGCGATCCAGAAGTCCATTGAGGAATTCGCCGAGGTTGAAGGCCGCCGCCCCCGCCTGCTGGTGGTGAAAATGGGGCAGGACGGTCATGACCGGGGTGCCAAAGTGATCGCGACAGCCTTTGCTGATATCGGGTTTGACGTGGATGTTGGACCTCTGTTCCAGACACCGGCTGAGGCCGCGCAGGATGCGGTCGATAATGACGTGCATGTGATTGGAATCTCATCGCAGGCCGCCGGTCACAAAACGCTGGCTCCGCAACTGGTTGAAGAACTAAAAAAGGCCGGGGCCGAGGATATCATCGTGATCTGCGGCGGGGTGATCCCGCAGCAGGATTACCAGTTCCTCTACGATCACGGGGTCAAAGCGATCTTTGGTCCGGGAACAAATATCCCCGAGGCTGCTCAGGACATCCTGCGTCTGATCGGTGAAGCCAAGGGCTGATATTCGACAGGGATATCAACAAATACCTTGTGATCCTTAGCCTTTGACGAAAACATGCGACCAGATCCGCAAGGAGCTGGTCGTTGTCTTAGGAGGGTGCGCGTGATTTTAGACCACCTCGCCGTTGCAGGCGAAACGCTTGAAGACGCTTCGGCACATATCGAACACGCTCTAGGTGTGCCACTGCAAGACGGAGGCAAACACGAAGCCTTTGGCACTCATAACCGCCTGCTGGGCTTGCGCGATGGTTTGTATCTTGAGGCCATTGCGATAGACCCAACCGCTCCAAGGCTGGAGCGGACGCGTTGGTTCGACCTCGACCGGTTTACGGGTAAACCGCGCCTGACCAACTGGATATGTCGGGTTGCGGACATCCACAATGCGCTGTCGGCCTTTTCCGATGGTGTGGGGCAGCCCATTGATCTGGCGCGGGGGGCGTTGCGCTGGCAAATGGCGGTTCCCCCCAATGGGCGGTTGCCTTTTGACAACCTGTTTCCAGCGCTGATCCAGTGGCACGGAGATCTGCATCCGGCCCGTATGCTGCAGGTCAGCGGCTGCCGGTTGCAGCGTCTGGTCGTGTATCACCCGGATGCGCTGGAACTGGCGCGATTGTTGGGGGATTTGGACCTCGTGGTGTTCGACACCGGCCCAGCCGCACTTCGGGCCGAGTTCGAAACGCCCCACGGCCCGCGTGTGCTGGTATGATTGTCCGGCAGGCGCAGACTGCGGACGCTACCGCAATCGCTGAGATCACCAATGCTATTATCCGCGATACGCTTGTTACCTTCACCACCGATCCACGTAGTGTCGAAAGCATCGCGGACGACATCAATTCCCGTGGTCCCGCATATCTGGTCGCCGAACGGGACGGGCGCGTTTTGGGTTTCGCAACCTACGGCCCCTTTCGAGCCGGGCCGGGATACGCGCACAGTCGGGAACATACGATTCAACTGGCCCCCGAGGCTCGCGGGCAAAGGGTCGGGCGGGCATTGATGGCGGCACTTGAGGCTGTTGCAAAGGATGACCGCATGCATGTGCTGGTGGCTGGCATCTCCTCGGCCAATCCAGCCGCGATTGCCTTTCACACGGCGCTTGGCTTTGCGCAGGTCGGTCGCATGCCCGAAGTTGGTTTCAAATGGGGCAAACGGCTGGATCTGGTGCTGATGCAAAAAATTCTTTCGATGGAGTGATCTGTCGCACCTGACAGGCGCGAATTGGGGCGCTAGGGTGCGCTCATGTCGATCTGGACCCGTATATCCGATGCGCTCAGCGCGCTTGCCCAGGGCGAAAGCCTTACCGCGGTTTTTGAGAAATTGCGCACGCCGCCGGAACGGTCGGTCGCGTTTACGATTGCCGTGATCGCGCTGGGTGCGAAAATGGCAAAGGCCGACGGGCAGGTGACCCGGGACGAGGTCACTGCGTTCCGTGATGTGTTCCAAATTGCCCGCGAGGATGAGGCTGGTGCAGCGCGCGTCTTTGACATGGCCCGTACCGATGTCGCTGGTTATCAGGATTATGCACGCAAGATTGCCCGGATGTTTGCCGATGATAGCACCACATTGTGCGATCTGATGGAGGGGCTGTTTCATATCGCGATGGCTGACGGTTTCTATCATCCCAACGAAAACGAGTTTCTCGAACAGGTCAGTCGCATTTTTGGCCAGACCGATGCGCAGTTCATGGCATTGCGAGAACGGTTCGTGCCCGATGCACCCAAAGATCCCTACACGGTGTTAGGGGTGCCACGCGACATGCCGTTGCCCGATATCCGCAAGGTCTGGCGACAACTGGTCCGCGAGACACACCCGGACGCGATGATGGCGCGCGGCGTACCGGAAGAAGCCATTCGCCTAGCCGAGAAAAAGATGATCGACATCAATCGCGCGTGGGACGAGATCAACGGCGCGCGGGCCTAAGGTCGTGCGGTTGGCAACCTACAATATTGAGTGGTTCGCCAACCTGTTTGATCGCTACGACGAATTGATTGTCGATGACGGCTGGTCAGGTCGCCACGACGTAACCAAGGCGCAGCAGATCGAAGCGATTGCAAAGGTACTGACCGCGGTCGATGCGGATGCGATTTTGATTGTTGAGGCGCCGAATACCGGTAAGACGCAGAATACCGTCCGGGCGTTGCAGAACTTTGCCGAGGCGTTTGACCTGCGCACCTCTCATGCGGTGATGGGGTTTGCCAACGATACGCATCAGGAACTTGCCTTGCTTTTTGATCCTGAGATGCTTCAGGCGCGCCACGATCCGATAGCAGGCGATGGCTCAGCCCCACGTTTTGACGATGTGTTTCACATCGACCTCGATATCGATGCGACCGAGGATCACGTGCAGTTTTCGAAGCCGCCGATGGAATTGGCCGTGCAGACCCGTACCGGGGCGCAATTGCGTTTGATCGGGGCCCATCTGAAATCGAAAGCGCCGCATGGGGCCGGATCGCGGGACGAGGCGATCCGTATCTCGATCGCAAACCGACGTAAGCAGCTGGCGCAGGCGGTGTGGCTTTCCCGGCGGGTCAAGGCGCATATCGCGGACAATGAACAGGTGATCTTGCTGGGTGATCTAAACGATGGTCCGGGGCTGGATGAGTTTGAGAACCTGTTTGGCCGGTCTTCCGTTGAGATTTTGCTTCGGGCCGGATTGTTCGATCCGCACGCGGCGGGGGCAGATCCCGCCCCGTCAACCGCCAGGTTCGCCCGCGAAGGCGGGCAGTACCTCGAGGCTTTGCTGGATTATATCATGATCAGTGAAAACCTGCGTACCCTGAACCCGACGTGGCGGATTTGGCACCCGTTCAAAGACGCCGGTTGCAGCGCCTCAACGGACTTGCAGCAGGCTTTACTGACGGCCTCTGACCACTTTCCCGTCACGCTGGATATTGATCTGTGATCTTTCCTCAGCGGGCCGTAACACCTATATTTGTTGTCATGAAACACCTTCTTACGATCTGTGCGATCTCTGTCGCTGTGACCTTTCCGGCTCATGCCGAGGAAGACACCGGCCAATCCCTGATGGAGCAGGGGGCCGAGCTGTTCTTTGAGGGCCTGCGTCAGGAAATGGCACCCACGCTTGAGGATCTGCAAGGGCTGGTCACTCAATTCGGACCAGCTATGCAGTCGTTCTTTGAAGAAATGGGTCCTGCCTTGGCGGAACTGGCGGGTGAGATTCAGGATTGGAGCGCGTATGAAGCGCCCGAGATGTTGCCCAACGGAGATATCATCATCCGTAAGAAGCCGCCGCAGGATCCACTGGAAACACCCGAGCCAACCGAAGATGATGACGGTGCAACCGAGATTTGACGTTCAGCGTTTGTAAATCACTCGGGTTTCAGATTCCAAAGCGTTTGCCAGTGAATTCAATCGGGATTCGGCCACTTCGTTGAAAAGTGGGCCGGTAGCCTTGGTCAGGTACAGCTCGAGTTTACGCTTTTTGGGGTAAAAGCGCAGCGTGCCCATCGTAGCGTCACTTTGCATCCAAAGCATGGCGCCGAACCGCATGGCTTTGCCCAGGATCTCGGCCTGTTTTTGTTCCTTCGCGTCCAGAAGTTTATACAACGGCTCGAACCTGTTGCCTTCGCGCTTGTTGCGGTAACGATGTTGCAGCGCCAGACCGATAAAGACCCGCTCGGAGTGTTTCAAGCCGCTCAGGTTGGCGCGGGTGACGTTGTCAAAGCAAACTTCGGCCCGATAATCGGGATGGGCGCGCCAGCTGACGTCGTGCAACAGACAAGCGGCCTTTATCAGCCGAATCCGAGCGGGGGGAGCCGATTTGAACAGCGGCATCACAAAGTCATACAGGTGTTTCCCGAACCCGGGCAGACGGGCATCCTTGGCCTCGGAAAACCGGCTTGCTTCGATCAGCGGATCACGGTCGCGAAGGTTTTGTGGCATCTGCTCGTACAGCAATCCTTCGCGGATACCATAGCTTGAGATTGCGATGTCTTTGGGCTTGAACGTGCGGATTAACCGTGCCAGCACGTCCATTGCGTATGGGATCAGCGCCATCCGCGAGCTGGAAACACCGGCTTGGCCGCGCAGTTTGTCGTGATCGCCTTTTTCGATGAATTTGATCGTTTCGTGAACCTGCTTGGTGGTCATGCGGTATTCATGCAGCACGTTCAGCGGATAGCCCCGGCGTAACATATCAAGGCGCGCAAAAGCCCGCCAACTGCCGCCCACAAGAAACAAACGATCACGTTGCGGACCCATTTGATCCCGCAAATCCTCCATCGTCGATTTGATATGGGCTTTACGAGCCCGGCGCCCGCCTTTGATGTCCCGCAGTTTCAGCGGCCCCAGCGGGGAGGTCACACGGCGCCCAACCTTGCCGTCGCCGATTTCGGCCAGCTCCATCGACGATCCGCCGATATCACAGATCAGCCCATAGGCCCCCGGCCAGCCCAACAAAACGCCTTGCGCGGACAATCGCGCCTCTTCCCCGCCGTCGATGACCGAAACAGTCAGGCCGGTTTCCGATTTGACCTGTCTGCAGAAATCCGGCCCGTCTTTGGCTTCGCGCACGGCAGCGGTCGCCACAACGTGCAGACCCGGCAACCCCAGATCATCGGCCAGACGTCGGAAGCGATGCAAAGCTGACAGCGCTCGTTCGCGCCCGCGCGGGTTGAGGCGACCGGTTTCCGACAGCCCAGCCCCTAGTTCGCACATCACCTTTTCATTGTAAAAATAAGCAGGCGACCGCGCCGCGCCGTCAAAGATCACCATCCGAACCGAGTTCGATCCGACATCGACAACACCCACGCGCGACAAAGCGCGCGCCTCGGGATTGTCAAACAATGGTTTTCCGAAAGGTCCCCAGTCCGGAATCTCGGTTTCGACTGTCTGATCCATATCTCTTCCAGATGTTCCCTTCGCAGTTTGCGAAATCATCAGTTACCGGTCAATTGTCGGGTTCGAAATCAACCGGAGCCGAATTCAGAACCCTGACCGCGAGCGTTCGGGTGATCTCACGCTTTTCAGACAGGGCAATTTGATCCAGCCGCGTCACGACCTCGGCGGCGGTCTCAAAACGGCGATCCATGTGCTTGACCAGATAGGCGATCACTTCGGGGCCGGGGTTGAGCTGCCGGTCGATGAACAGCTTTGCCAGGACGGCCCCCAGCAATGCGTCATCCGGCGGATCCAGGGCAACATGATGCGCGCCTTCGATGCGGCTTTGCAGGTCCGGCAAGGGCAACTGCCAAAGTTTCGGCACCAGCCGACCTGTCATCAGCAACGCATGACCTTCGGCAAGCACCAGATTGTGCAGGTGGAACAGAGCTTTCTGCTGTTCTGGATCGTCCGCGATCCTCGGAACGTCTTCGACCGCAATGGCCGTTTGGGCCAGATCGGGTACGTCTTCGTATCGTAAATCGCGTGCCTGAATGATGCGGCCACCGGTTTCTCCGGCCCAGACATGGGCCAGATGTGTCTTGCCTGCGCCGGCAGGGCCGCTGAGCACCAGTTTGTTGCCGGGCCAAGACGTGGCCGAGATCATGGCAACGGCCAACGCATTGGCGGGTGAGACAAAGAAATCCTCGCGACCCAGCGCAGTTTTGGCCGGTAGATCAAAGCTTAGCTGACGGGCCATATCACTCTTGTTCCTGGTCCAGACCTTCGAGGCCAGTGTACAGACGGCTGTCCAGATAGACCGAGGTCGCAAACCGTGCCACGACACCCAGCGCAGCGGCCACAGGCACCGCGACCAACATGCCAACAAAGCCGAACAGCGCGCCAAACACTGACAACGCGAGCAGCAGCCAGACCGGGTGCAGGCCAACCGAGCTGCCAACCAGTTTGGGGGTCAGGAAATTCCCCTCGGTCACCTGACCCAGTGCAAAGATACCGGCGACCAGACCGATCTGGACCCAATCCCCCCAGAACTGGAACAGGGCCAACCCGATCGCCAACGATCCGCCGATCAACGCCCCGAGATAGGGGATAAAGGTCACAAGGCCAGCGATGAAGCCGACAATCAGACCGAATTGCAGGCCGACGATCATCAACGCCACAGCGTAGTAGGTACCCAAGATCAGGCAGACGGTGCCCATACCCCGCACGAACGAGGCCAAAACAGCGTCAATTTCGCCAGCCAGACGTTTGATCGTCGGGGCGTGGTCGCGGGGCAGCAGCTCTCCGATGCGGGCAATCATGCGATCCCAGTCCAGCAACATGTACACGGTGACCACAGGTACAATGACCAACAGAACAACGACGTTGATAGCCGAGCCCAGCGACGCGGCAACGGATTGCAGGACATCGCCGGTTTTGGACTGCAACGTTTCACCCAGCGACACGAGAAATTGGTGTGAACTGGATTCAGTGTCCAGCAGGGACGGGAATTGCTTTTCGATAAAGCCGCGCAGTTGCTTGAGCAGGCTGGGCATCACCTCGACCAGATCAATCAACTGGGTGATCAGCGCCGGTACCACCATCAGGACCATCAGCACAAAGCCCAGAATGCCGACAATAGTGATGATACCTGTCGCGGCCATCCGTGACAGCCCCATATTTTCCAATCGGTCGGCGATGGGATCAAGGAAATATGCGATGGCCCCGCCGATCACGAAGGGCAGAAGAACGTCGCCAAGTGCCCATAACAGCAGCACAAAAACAGCAGCGACTATGCCCCAGTACCTGAGCTGATCCTTTACCGGCAAAGCCATAGCTGTCCCCTTGTTTTCGGCTCTTGCTGGTGTTCTTGGCGTATGCTGCCCCATGATGCAAGGGCTTCATGCCCGCGTGAATTCAAGCCGCTAGTCGCTGAGAGTGCCTAGTTCGGGTGTGGCGTCATGCGCTGTTTCGTCCGGCCAATTGGTGCGCCATATTTCGGCGGACCAGTGACCGCAGTGCACTGATGGTCGGTCAAAGCCGGGCAGGGGGGCAAGCAGGGGTTCAACTGTCACATCATGGCGCGGAACGGCGAAATAGGGAAACGAGTAACGCTCTTTGCCCGAGCGGTTGACCACGCGGTGTGGTGTGGATTTCAACCGCCCGCCCGACCACAGCTCCAGCATATCGCCAATATTGACGATAAAGCCGCCCGGCGGGCAGTCCGGCGTGATCCAGCCACCATCGCGGGCCTGAACCTCGAGCCCTCCCACCGGATCGGGGGCGATGATGGTCAGCGCGTCTGTGTCCTTGTGGGGATGGATGCCATAGCCGCCCTCATCCTCGGCCTGAGGGGGGTAATGCAGCAGGGTCATGTTGGTCATCGGGTCGCGGAAGGCGTCGCGCAACTGACCGGAGGGTAGGCCTAGCCCGGCCTCAAGCGCGCCCAGCAACATGCCGGTTACGCGGTCCAGTTGCGCCCAATAGTAAAGGATGACCGCTTTGGCCGCGGGTACCTCTCGCGGCCAGATATTCGGGCCGTACAATGCACAATCAATGCGAATAGGGGCATGCGCGTCCGTTTCGCAATGTAGTTTGTAGCCTTCGTACTTATCTGCCTTGCCGGACCCGTCATTTGGCGTGAAGAATCCCATGGGGATGAAGCCGCGATAGTTGTCGCGGGTAATCGCCTGATCCCATTTGGAGGATTCTTCGATCCCAAAGATGGATTGAACGCAGCTGCGTACGTCTTGGACCGCGGCCACAGGGATGCCCGTCCCGGTGATCGACAGAAACCCGATATCGGTGCAGGCTTCCATCACCTGCTGAACGGTCCGGTCATAGCTCGCGTTTGCGGGATCGCTCAACGGGGCGATGTCGATTGTGGGGATGTGTTCCATCAGTGAATCCTAACGCCCTGTCGGTCCAGTTCAGCGTGAACGGGGCTGAGGTTCATCTCATGGATGTCCTGATTGCTTTTCAGAGAAAGGGCTGCCGCAATGCCCGCGCCCTGACCCATGACGGCGCAACAGGCCATGTTACGGGTCGCAGCATGGGCGACCTTGTCTGCGCCGTGTGACCGGCCCGCGACCAGTAGGCCTTTGATACCTTTTGGCAGCATCGAGCGGTAGGGAACCTGCATATACCGGCCTGTGGTGGGCAGGATCAAGATGCCGTACCCGTCGATGAATTCGGGGTAGATGCCGATGGTGTCCTCGAACCGGCCCTGATGGCGGGCATCGTTTTCGGTCATGTTATACACTGCGTCGATCTTGCGGGTGTCGCGGATGCCGATGGACATGCCGAAGTTCCGCAGCCGCGCGTCTTTGCAGCCTGGCATGAACCGGCGCAGCGCCTCAATAGCGAGCATGGTCTGACGGCGGCCTTCAATCTCGCCCTTGGTCAGACTGTCGGGGTCGGTGCCGTCGATTTCAGCCAGATGAATCAGGTTCATATAGGTCAGCTCACCCGAGTCGTGCACCGCACCCCAGGTGCCCGCAATGGTGTTGAGGTGCGGCGGGATCAGACCCTCTTCGATGGCCTGTTGAAAGGGCTTTTTGACGAAGGGCGAGAACATGTCGTCTTCTTTGCCTGAGGTTTCGATGTTCCATTCGCCGCCGCCGCCCCAGTCCTTGTAGGTTTGCGGATCGGCCTTGACGCCCTCCATGAACGCGCGCTTGTCGACGCCAGCCAAATGGAACATGACCGATGCCGCCATCATTCCTTCACGCGCCGTCTTGTGGGTGGGCGCGCCCGCACGATGCGCCACATCGGCATCGCCGGTGGCATCGATGACTACCTTGGCCAGTATCGCCTCTCGCCCTGCTTTGGATTCGGTGATGATGCCGGTGATCCGGTCGCCCTCCATGATCGGAGCGACAAACTGACGGTGCAGCATCGGGTGCACGCCAGCCTCTTGCACAAGCTTGTCAGCGACCAGCTTGAACCCCTCGCTGTCCAGCTCGTAACTCAGCGACTGGCTTTCGGGCACTGCCGCGCCCATGTCCTTGGCGCGGGTCTCGAACTCCATGCCGATGCCACCAGCCTCGACCGTTTGTTCGTGGCGATACCAGGCAAAGCCTTCGACACCCACAGCAGTGATGTTGCCGCCCATGCAGCCGAAGCGATCGACCAGAGACACCTCGGCCCCGGCGCGTGCCGACGCCAGCGCCGCTGCTAAACCGGCCGGGCCGGAGCCGACGACCAGGACGTCCGTCTTATGGACAACTGGAATTTGGCGGGCGGGTTCCTGGATAGTTTGCATTTGCGCCTCGTGCAGTCATGTTTGCAGCAACATTTCGGTTTGCGACTGGCGGGTCAATCAAGATTCCGACGGAACAGGGGTCGCAAAACGTCATTGTATGATTGCCCCCGGCGGGGCTTTGGCATAATCACCCTTTTGTTGGAATATCACCCCAAAAGGTTACGTTATGCGCCTCAGTCGTTACTTTCTGCCCGTTCTCAAGGAAAACCCGTCCGAGGCTCAGATCGTCAGCCACAGGCTGATGCTGCGCGCCGGGATGATCAAGCAGGCATCCGCCGGGATTTATTCCTGGCTGCCGCTGGGCTTCAAAGTACTGCGCAAGCTGGAAAACATCATCCACGAGGAACAGGCGCGCGCTGGTCATATCGCGATCCAGATGCCTATCATCCAATCAGCGGACCTTTGGCGCGAATCCGGTCGGTACGATGATTACGGTCAGGAAATGCTGCGTATGAAGGATCGCCACGAGCGCGACATGCTGTTTACGCCTACGGCCGAAGAACTGGTGACGGATATCTTCCGCGGTCACGTCAACAGCTACAAAGACCTGCCGCTGACTCTCTATCAAATCCAGTGGAAATTCCGCGACGAAATCCGCCCGCGTTTCGGCGTGATGCGGGGGCGCGAGTTCTATATGAAGGACGGCTACAATTTCGATCTGACCAAAGAAGACGCGCTGCATGCTTATAACCGCCACTTGGTCAGCTACTTGCGCACATACGAGCGAATGGGCCTGCAAGCCATCCCGATGCGCGCCGATTCCGGACCCATCGGTGGCGATGACACGCACGAGTTCCTGGTGCTGGCTGAAACGGGCGAGTCCGAGGTTTTCTATGACAGCGCCGTCACCGACCTGACCTTTGGGGATCGCCAGATCGACTATGACAACCGCGAACAGTGTCAGGCGATCCTTGAAGAGTTCACGTCGAAATACGCCCGTACCGACGAAACTCATGACGAGGCGCTGTTCAATCAGGTTCCCGAAGATCGTCGCCGCGTGGCGCGTGGGATCGAAGTGGGCCAGATCTTCTATTTTGGCACCAAGTATTCCGAGGCGATGGGCGCAACCGTGCAAGGCCCCGATGGCAAACCAGTTCCGGTCCACATGGGCAGCCACGGCATCGGCGTCAGCCGCCTGATCGGCGCGATCATCGAGGCCAGCCATGACGACAAGGGTATCATCTGGCCCGAAGGCGTCACTCCGTTCCATTGTGGGATCGTCAACCTCAAGCAGGGTGATGACGAGGCCGATGCGGCCTGTGATAAGATTTACGGTGCACTGACAGCCTTGGGACTGGAGCCGCTGTATGATGACCGCAATGAGCGGGCAGGGGGCAAATTTGCCACCATGGACCTGATCGGTCTGCCGTGGCGCATCACTGTAGGTCCGCGAGGTCTGAAAAATGGTGTGGTCGAACTGACCAGCCGCCGCACGGGCGAAAGCGAAGAACTGAGCCCCGAGGCCGCAGTAATCAAAATTGCTGAAATTTATAAGAACATCGCCTGATCTGACCGGCGTGCCGGGTATTCCCCTGCTAGGGTTAGATCAGGTTGGGCGGCGAAATTAAGCCTTGCCAACCGTTGGGCGTGCGATCAACAGATCGCCGTCCGCCTGGCTGCCACGTGCCACGACGATTGGGCGTCCCAGACGCAGCACAAGGTCTCTGAAATCAAATCCCAAGAACCTTAATCCGCAGACCCGGTCACCGGTGTCGCGGTCTGTGACGCAAAGCCGTCCCTGCCGAAAGGCAAGGCGATAGCCTTTGTCCCTTAAGATGTCTGTCAGGCTGCTCCAGCTTACGGCGCTGGCGAATGCCGGGCGGATGGTGGCACGCAGCAAAGCCGCTGTTTCACAATCCAGTTCAGATGACGCTGAATGGGCCGAAATTGTGCCCGCTTTGTTAGTTTCCAGTTCAATACTCATGAGCGACCCCCGCTCTTTAAATAATCTTCCCCCTATTCACAGGGTGACAAAGTTTTCCAAAATAGGCAAAACACGAAATAATATTGCGTATAAAATGTTGCATTTTGAGACCAGTTTGACCTGTAAAGTTCACATTGACTTCATAGCTGAAACAATAGGGCGCTGTCTGTGAATGGGTTCACAACTGCGGGTTTAATTGGTGCCTTTGCGATCTCCTTTAACCC
Organism: Ruegeria sp. BC1; assembly: GCF_056539305.1. Lineage (NCBI taxonomy): Bacteria > Pseudomonadati > Pseudomonadota > Alphaproteobacteria > Rhodobacterales > Roseobacteraceae > Ruegeria > Ruegeria sp. BC1. The sequence continues at coordinate 175,564 of NZ_JBQFUT010000002.1, read as the reverse complement.
GCGCAAGTCTTTGCGCAATCAGGGTATTTTGATTCGTTTTGTATGAGAGTCAGGCGCAAGTTTAGGTGATGTGGAGCTTTCAGGGCATCAAAAACGGCTTAATAAATGGACTGATACACAGCCTCGCGCAGGTGAAGACGAACCTTTAAAGCGGGGGTTGGATTGGCGTGCACCCGCAAGTGATTGAGAACCGGCTTGACCATCCGACGAAATGCCGAAAGGGTCGCGCAAACCGAAAATACCGGAGCAGTTATGGCCAAGACGCCTCCGCCCTTTGCCCCATTTGAATGGAAAATCGCCTGGCGATACCTGCGCGCGCGCCGTGCCGAAGGCGGTGTCAGCGTGATGACCTGGATATCGCTGATCGGGATTACACTGGCGGTGTTTGCATTGATCGCCACCCTGGCTGTTCGATCTGGGTTCCGATCCGAATTTGTTGGCACCATTCTAGGGGCCAATGCTCATGTCACGGTCTATTCCGCTGGCAACTTCGATGCACAGGGGCGTCTGGACCGCACTATTGAAAATTATGATGATGTCGCGGAACGCATTGCACAGGTGCCGGAGGTGCAGCGGGCCGCGCCTCTGGTCAAAGGTCAGGTTCTGATCACCAATCGCGAAATCAGCAGCGGGGTCGAAGTGTACGGTATTCAGCCGGACGATCTGCTTGACCTGCCGGGCATTGCCGAAAGCGAACAAGCGGTGGGTGATCTGTCCGAGTTTCAAAATAGTCAGGATGTGATCGCCATCGGTTCAGGCGTGGCGCGTAGTATCGGTGCCACTGTGGGGGATACGGTCAAGGTTACCTCGCCCAACGGCGTGAAGACGGCCTTTGGAACCTCGCCGCGCGTGAATGCGTATCGGGTGGTCTATGTATTCTCGGCCGGGCGCTACGATATCGACCGCACGCGGGTGTATATGCCATTCGAACAGGCGCAGAGCTTTTTCAACCGCGAAGGCGTGGCTGATGAGATCGAGGTCATGGTCGACAACCCCGAAGACCTTACACCCGTACTTATTCCAATCATCGAGGCCGCTGGAGAGCGTAGTCGGATCTGGACTTGGCAGGACGCCTCGGGCGGGTTCCTGCGCGCGCTTGAGGTCGAGGACAACGTGATGTTCATCATTCTCTCGATCCTCGTGTTGATCGCTGCGATGAATATCGTCTCGGGCCTGATCATGCTGGTCAAGAATAAGGGGCGCGACATTGGCATTCTACGGACTATCGGCCTGAGCGAGGGGTCGGTTCTGCGCGTGTTCTTCATTTGCGGCGCGTTCACCGGGATCATTGGCACCGTTTTGGGTGTGGTTCTGGGCTGTCTGTTTGCGATTTATATCGATCCAATCTTCTCGTTCGTAAACTACATCATGGGCGGCGGGGTTTGGGACCCATCCATTCGTGGTATCTATGCGTTGCCCGCCGAACTGCATTTGTCGGATGTGCTCAAGGCGATTGGATTGTCGCTGGGCCTGTCCTTCTTTGTCACGTACTTCCCCGCCCGCCGCGCGGCGCGGCTGAACCCGGTTGAGGCGCTGCGCTATGAATGATGTGACGATGCGGCTGAACGGCTTGACCAAGACGTATCTGAAGGGCACGCCGGGTGAGGTTCAGGTGCTGCGGGGTGCGGATCTGGAACTGCGCGCAGGTGAGGCTGTGGCGCTGGTCGCACCATCCGGGGCGGGCAAGTCGACCTTGCTGCACATTGCCGGATTGCTGGACACGCCCGATTCTGGATCGGTCGAAATAGCCGGACAGAACGCAACCGGCAAAGGTGATCGTACCCGAACCGCACTACGACGGCGGGACGTAGGGTTCGTTTATCAGTTTCACCACCTGTTGCCCGAATTTACCGCGTTGGAAAACATCACTCTGCCACAACTGGCAAATGGCGTTTCCGAAAGGGCCGCGCGGGAAAGGGCAATGTCCCTGCTGGGGCGCGTCGGTGTTGCTGCGCGCGCAGATCACCGCCCGGCGGCTTTGTCGGGGGGCGAACAACAGCGCGTGGCCTTTTGCCGGGCGCTGGCGAACAAGCCGCGTGTCCTGCTGGCCGACGAGCCGACGGGCAACCTCGATCCCGAGACTTCGGATCAGGTGTTTGACGCATTGATGGCGCTCGTTCGGGACGAGGGGCTGTCGGCGCTGATTGCCACGCATAACATGGACCTGGCTGCGCGGATGGACAGAAAGCTGAGGCTGGAGGCGGGATTGCTCAGGCCAGTTGAGTGATCGCGACGCCGATTGCCATCACGGTGATTCCGCCTGCACGTATCCAAGTCAGCGGCGTGACCTGAGCGCCGAACAGGCCAAAATGGTCGATCGCTGCGGTGCTGATCAACTGACCCAGCAGCACAAAGAACACCGCATTTCCGACGCCGAAATGCGGGGCGACATGGGTGATCGACAGCACGTAAAAGGCAACAAGGACGCCTCCTAGTAACAGGTGTTTGGGGGCTGAGGCGACTTTGGACAGCGGCCCGAAGCCGGGAAACAGCACCATAACCAGCGCGGATGCGCCAAACGCGATGGCGAACAGGACCACGGCGGCCACGGTTGGCGATCCGATCAGCTTGCCCAATGCGGCGTTCAATGCCGCAAGGATCGGCACGCCGATCCCGGCCGCCAGCATGATGGCTGCATATTGTGTCATTGCCTGTCCCCTCGTGCTTCGTTGATCTGGATCATTGCGCCAAGCGGGTCTTCGGGCAAGCCTGCAAATGTCAATCGTGACAGGAGGATGCAATGACCAGACCGCTATTGAATGCCCTTGCAATCGGGGCGCTGATGACGGCCTCGCAGGGCTTAGCGCAGGATGTGGGTACCGGGGCTGAGCTGTATCAGCACTATTGCGCTACCTGTCATGGGATTGACGCAACTGGGCATGGTCCGATGGCCGGGGTGTTGGTCATTCAACCCGTCGATCTAACCCGGCTGGCCGGAGAGAACGGGGTCTTCCCTACTGCGCGGGTCGTGGCACGGATCGATGGGCGCGATCCTCTGGTTAGTCACGGCAGTCCGATGCCGGTTTATGGGCCGTATTTCGACGGTCAGGATACCTCGATGAAAACGCCCGAGGGGCAGCCGATCCTGACCAGCCAGCCGATCGTCGATCTGGTCGCCTATCTCAAGACGTTGCAGGCTAAATAGCACCTATCGGCAAATACCTTCGATTTCCGCGCCGTCCCACGGAATGAGGATGTCAAGTTCGCGCTGTTGTTGGGGCAGGGGGGACAGATCGAAATGTGCGCCCAGCATGTCGTGCAGCCGCTGCGTGCGAGGGGCCTTGGGGTCCAGCGCCCGGCAGCAGATATATTCCTCGACGATAGCCCCCTGTTGTTCGAACCCGTAGGACAGGAAATCGGACGAGGTTTCGATGTCGAACAGATAGGGGTCCTTGTTGCCACCATGTTCCGCCGCGGCGCGCAGCGGGTGGTATCCGGTGGTTTTTCGGTTCTGCCATTGCCAGACATGGGTCAGCTCGTGCGCCAGTAACATGGCGGCGATCAGGTTCATTTGATCAGGGTAGTCGGACAGATAATCTTCCAGGTACCAGTCCTGCGTGAAGTAGACTTTGTTGAACAGGGCGACCGCCGCGGGTTTCGCCGTTACGATGCCCTCTTTAGGTGGCGGAAGAATGCGTTCGCGACAGGCAAGGCGCGGGCGTTCTTTGCGGTAGAAGGTGATCGGCGCCACGGGGGCACCTTCGACCAGACGCACCCGGTCCAGATCCAATGTCTCGCCCTGTACGGTAGAAGCAAAGGCGCGCTCCTGATCCGTCAGCGGACGACCACAGGAGGCCAGCAATAACAAACACGTCATCAAAATGCGCCAAGCCATATTCAAAGCCTAATGCGAAGCCTCCACTCTGCAACCGGTTTTCATAGGCTCATCGCCAAAACGCGGCTGATTTCTGTCAGCGACCGCCCGGATTGATCCATCCAGGTGTTAAAGGCACCCTGCACGGCTGCCATCGCTTTCTTCGAGGTTGGTGCCTTGTCGACTACCCCTTCGGCGATCAGGCGGGCGGTGACGTCCCGCGACAGGATGAAACTGTCCCGCCCGGCAAAGCGCATGGCATATTGTGCCGAGGCTCCGCCCAGACGCGATCCCCTTTTTCCCAGCATTGCCAGCAGGCCGACGTGATCGGTCGAGGGCCAACCGCCCAGAATTTTTCCGACACCACCTTCCTGACGCAACTCCAGCAGAAACGCGGCGTTGTCCCGAACAGTTGCGATTTTAGTGCCGTTGCGCACGATACGGGTGTCCTGAAGCAGCGCATCGAATTTTTCGTCGTTCATAAAGGCGCATCGGCCGACGTCGAATCCGTCAAAGGCGGTTTCGAACCCATCCCATTTGTTTTCGATGACCTTCCAGTTGAACCCGGCTTGAAAGATGCATTTGGTGATGATCGACAACCAGCGATCCTCGGGCATGGCGGCCAGTTCGGCCGCGCTTTTGGGTTTGCTGAGCTTTGCGCCTAGTGCATCCGCGCCGCCGTGGCGATCCGCGGCCATGGTGAAGATGTCGTCGAAATGGTGCATGGGATCCCTCCGCCCGCAGGGTTGCGTTTTCACCGTTGGGTTGCAAGCGCTGATGCGGGGAAAGTTTTTCAAGATTGCAACTTGAACGGACCTTCAGCGTCGCGTCCAACTTGACTTCGGACAAAGATCGCCCGGAGCCCTCAGGCTAAAACGGGTTAAAACCTACGGAGATTACAATGCTGGGCTGGGGGCTTTTCCTTGCTGCACTCATCACTTTTCTGCTGACGCACGCCATCCCCGCGCGGCCCGCTATGCGCGGGCGGTTGATTGAGGTGATGGGGCGCAGGGGTTATTTTGCGGCTTATTCTGTCTTGTCTTTGCTAGTGTTGGGGTGGCTGATCGTGGCCGCAGCGCAAGCACCTTATGTCGAGGTCATCCCTCCCGCTCCGGTCCTGCGCTGGGTGCCACTGCTGACCATGCCTGTCGTATGTTGGTTGGCCGTTGCTGGAGTGTCCATTCAGAACCCTTTTTCTTTCGGCGGGATGGGGCACCGGCCCTTTGATCCCGAAACTCCGGGCATCCTGCGTACGACACGTCATCCGGTGCTTGCGGCGCTGATGCTGTGGGCGCTGGCGCACTTGCTGGCCAATGGCAGCCTGGCTCACGTCATCCTGTTCGGTCTTTTTGCGGGCTTTGCCGGGGCGGGAATGGTTCTGATTGACCGCCGTAAAGAACGGGATATGGGAATCGACTGGGTGCGTTTGTCGCGCAATACCGCACGGTTTTCCTTCCGAGCACCGGCCCCGTGGCCCAGTCTTTGGGTCGTGCTGGTTTCACTTGTTGTATTTGCCGTATTGCTTCACCTGCACGCTCCTGTGATTGGTCTTTCTCCTCTGCCCTGACGTCAGAGGAGTGGTCGGGCAGGCGCGGGCGTGCTATCTGGAATGTCACAGTTTTTCTACGAGGGTCTCTGAATGTACCTGGCCTATGTCACCACCACAGATCGTGGCGCCACCGACCGCCTGCTAAGTGCCGCTGCAGAGCGTCTTTTGGCGACCGGCGCCCGACTGGCCGGCGTTGTGCAAACCAACACTGAATGCGCTGACAAAAGCAAATGCGACATGGATGTCCGGGTTTTGCCGGAGGGTGAGACAATTCGTATCTCGCAGTCTTTGGGGGCGCACGCGCGTGGCTGTCGTCTGGACCCGGCTGCGTTGGAGCAGGCGGTGGGCTATGTCACCAACTCACTTGCTGCGGACGCGCCGCAACTGCTGATCATCAATAAATTCGGCAAGCATGAGGCTGATGGGCGCGGATTTCGTCCTGTAATCGCAGAAGCGTTGGCTCAGGATATTCCGGTGCTGGTCGGAGTGAACGGTCTGAACAACGAAAAATTTCAGGACTTCACCGGGGGCGTGGCCGAACAGGTCGCGCCGGACCTTGAGGCCATCGTTGCTTGGTTTGAACGTGTGAACGCGCATCGCGCAGCGGCGGCTTAAGCAATAGAAACATCAGCCGTAGTATCGGCTGTTGCTTGTTGTCACCATCAGAAGAAGATGGTGGGCGACCCTGGAATCGAACCAGGCGTGCGTCTCCGCGAGGGAGTTACAGTCCCCTGCCACACCTTGCGGCCTGTCGCCCACTGTCAGGCGTTGCACCTGACGTGGAGGCGTGATTACTAGCGCTCTAAAGGAGCGTCAACAGGAAAATACCGCTTTGACGCAGGAAACCGAATTCCCGGCCCGGAGGCCCAAGAAATGAAGAAACCCAAGTGGGTCGTTGAAAAGGAACAGGCGCGCAAAGCAGCGGCGTCCGAGACTGTCTGGCTGTTCGGATTGCACGCCGTTCGTGACGCGTTGATGAACCCAAAAAGGCAGAAATTGCGCCTGATCGTGACCCGAAATGCGCGGGACAAGCTGGCGGAAGCGATTGAATTTGCTGGGATCGAGGCGGAAATGGTCGACCCGCGCAAATTTACCGCGCCGATTGATCCCGGGTCCGTGCATCAGGGTGCCGCGCTTGAGGTCAAGCCGCTGGATTGGGGCGGTCTGGCCGAGAATTGCATCGGGCGTGAACATCCCCGTGTGATTATGTTGGACCGAGTCACCGATCCGCATAATGTCGGGGCGATTCTGCGATCTGCCGAGGTGCTGGGGGCCAGTGCAGTGATCGGCACGCGGCACCACTCGGCCCCGGAAACCGGGGCACTTGCCAAAACGGCAAGCGGGGCACTGGAGCGTCAGCCTTATCTGCGGGTCCGAAATCTGGCAGACGCAATCGTCGAACTTCAGGGCATGGGGTTTCTTGTTCTGGGTCTGGATGGTGAGGCCGAAGCGACCATCGAATCGGCTCTTGGCGGTAAACTGAACCAGCCCGTCGCGCTGGTGCTGGGGGCCGAAGGGCCGGGTTTGCGTCAAAAAACCAAGGAAACTGTCGATCAACTAGTGAAAATCGACGCAGCGGGCGGGTTTGGATCGCTCAACGTCTCAAATGCTGCCGCAATTGCCCTATATGCATCGAGGCACAGATAGACAGGAGAAACCCATTCCCAGCCCGTCCAAAATCGCCACCTGTTGTTACTGTGGAACCCGCGCTGCGTTGGTCCTGAAGGGGCAACAACGTCATGAGCTAAGCTGTTCCAGCTGCGGCGCGCCCTTGCATGATCTCAAAATGGTGCCCAAACGAAAACTGAACGTTGCGAAGGCAAAGCGTGACGTTCACAAGGCCGCCTTTTCAAACAAGAAAAAGAAGCAGAAAAAGAAAAAGGGTATGTTCTCGCGCGTGCTGGATGAGGCGTGGGATGTGATCGAAGACATCTTCGACTGATGTGAAGCCCAGGTGACACAGGTGTTCACAACACCGTTAAAGGGGGTTCAACTTGGCGCCAAATGTTGCATTTTGAGACCGCAATGTCTTTGACGTGAATAGCGTGATGATTACCCGACGTTTCCTTCTTGGCGCGATGGCCGCCGCTTTGATTAGCCCTGCCGCAACCGCGCAGGAAATGCCCGTGTATTTTGTAACCGATGGTGCAGCGATAGCCGGGTATGACGCGGTCTCGTATTTCGATGGTGAAGTGCCGGTCCAAGGCCTGCCAGAATACGCTGTTGTGTGGAAGGGTGTGGAGTGGCATTTCGCCACCGACGCAAACCGCGAAGCGTTTGAGCGTGATCCGCGTGCTTTTGCCCCTCAATTCGGCGGCTATTGTGCCTATGCAATGGCACAGGGGCTTCTGGCCAGTGCTGACCCAATGGCGTGGCAGGTTGTTGAGGGCCGCCTGTATATGATTCATTCACCTGAAATCGAGCAGATGTGGCGCGAAGCGTCTGCGGAATACATACATATGGCGCAAGCACACTGGCCTGTCATTCTGTACGAACAATAAGCGGGTTTCCGCTTTCCGTGACCTGTCATCACAAAAATGCGCGCCCCCTCTTTTTTTCTCTGAACTTATGCCTAAATGTCACAGTGACCGCGGAACGGAACTGCCGCGGGTCATTTCACTGTCCCTCGTTCCAACAACTGGCGCTCAGGTTCGACCTGGGCGCTTTTTTCTTTCCTGCGCTCCGCATAGGGTGGGCGCATGACCGATCATTCCGTTGATTTTCTGAAAAATATTCTACAGCGCACTAAGGTGGTCGCCGTTGTTGGCGTGTCGATGAATCCTGTGAGGCCCAGCTATTACGTGGCACGGTATCTTTCGCTGAAGGGATACACGGTCATTCCGGTTAATCCGGGTCATGCCGGTAAAACGCTGTTTGGTCAAACAGTGCACGCTTCGCTGTCGGATATTTCCGAGCCGGTGGATATGGTTGATATTTTCCGCAGGTCCGAGGCGGTCCCGCCGATTGTGGATGAGGCGCTGTCGGCCTTCCAGACTCTGCGTACGGTCTGGATGCAAATCGGCGTCGAGCACGCAGACGCAGCGGCCATCGCGCAGGCGCGTGGGGTGGATGTGGTGATGAACCGCTGTCCTAAGATCGAATATCAGCGTTTGTTCGGCGAGCTGCGCATGGGCGGGTTTGCCACCGGAGTGATCTCGTCCAAGCTGTGATAGCTACCCGCTGACGTAGGGCAGCAGATCGCCATATTGTTCCTGACGGCGCTTTTCCAAAACGGTTTCGCGCGGCACCCATTCATACTTTGTGTCCTCGATCAGCAGCGACCAAAAAAGCACCCCGCCGTAACGCCAGGGATCCAGCACAACTCCGTCATACATTGTTTCGCCTTTACGGCTTATGATGGCGGTACTGTGATCAATTCGGAACGGGTTGTCCGCATTGGCAATCGCGCGGTGCATTTCCAGTGTCTGGAAGTTTTCCCGTTTCAACCGGCGCTCGATGTCCTCGGCCCAATGCCAACAAAGCCCGCGCGGACGCAGGCCCTTGTTGACCTTGGCGTTATGGATCAGCGGTGGGTCAGTGATCTGGTATTCCTGCGCCAACTGCGCGGTATAGGAATAGGCGATACGGGCGGCGCGGTTGGCCTCTTCCGGGTCGATATCGGGACCGAGGCTTTGAATTTCGGACGCCAGCCGCTGAACCTCGTCCCCGGTTGAGGCCGGTGGGTATGCACAGGCAGACAGTGTCACAAGGGCCAGAACGATGGCCAAAGCTCTGATCATTCTTGCGCCCTTTGATCTGTGAACTTGGAAGCCCAATCATAGAGGGTGATACAATGGGGCGAAACCCCGCTGCTCAGCCCTTGGGGCGCGCGGCCTTTTCAGCGATACCACTGGTACCCTGACGCCGCGCCAACTCGGCCAGAACGTCATCCAGTGCCACATCCCGCGCGGCCAGCATGACCAGCAGGTGATAAAGCACATCTGCCGCCTCAGAGGTCAGCCCAGCTGTGTCACCTTTGACAGCTTCGATGATGGCCTCGACGGCTTCCTCTCCAAACTTCTCGGCGCATTTTTCGGGGCCTTTGGCCAACAGCTTGGCAGTCCAACTGGAATCGGGGTCGGCCCCTTTGCGGGCGGAGATGGTTGTTTCCAGGTCGTGAAGAATGCTCATGCCAGCCTCATCGGGATGCCTGCCGAGGCCATGTGTTCTTTGGCCTCGCGGATCGTGTATTCGCCGAAATGGAAGATCGAGGCGGCCAGAACCGCGCTGGCGCCGCCCTCGGTGACGCCCTCGACCAGATGGTCCAGATTGCCGACCCCTCCGCTTGCAATCACAGGTACGTCCACCGCGTCGGAAATGGCTCGGGTCAGCGGCAGGTTGAACCCGGCCTTGGTGCCGTCGCGGTCCATCGAGGTCAGCAGAATTTCACCCGCGCCTTTGGCGACAACGGTCTTGGCGAATTCCACGGCGTCGATGCCGGTGGGCTTGCGCCCTCCATGAGTGAAAATCTCCCACTTGCCGGGGCTGACGGTCTTGGCGTCGATGGCGCAGACGATGCACTGGCTGCCGAACTGGTCCGCTGCTTCGGCGATTACATCCGGGTTTGCTACAGCGGCCGAGTTGAAGCTAACCTTGTCCGCCCCGGCCAACAGCAGGGCGCGCACGTCGTCCTTGGTACGGACACCGCCGCCCACGGTCAGGGGAACAAAACACTGCTCGGCTGTGCGTTGCACAACGTCGAACATGGTGCCACGGTTTTCGTGTGTGGCGTGGATGTCCAGAAAGCAAATCTCATCCGCGCCAGCGGCATCATAAGCCTTAGCCGATTCCACCGGGTCGCCCGCATCGCGCAGGCCAACGAAGTTGACGCCCTTGACCACGCGGCCATCGGCTACATCAAGGCAGGGAATGATGCGGGTTTTCAGCATGTCGGCGTCCTTTGTTGGCGCACCTCTAACGGCAAAGCCCCGCTGATGCCAGACTTGTGATTGCCACATTCCTTAAACCTGTGAAAACTGTCCCCAGATTCATTGGGAGATTAGTGAAATGCGTAAACTCTTTTTGGCAACCACATTCATTCTAGGAGGAACTGTCGCGGCGATGGCAGACGATATTATCAAGGTAAACACCGCCAAATCAGTGTCCGAGGCGATGGACGCATTAGAAGCTGCGGTTGGCAATGCGGGGGCTACCGTTTTCGCACGCGTCGATCACGCTGCGGGTGCTGAAAAGGTCGGCCTGACGATCCCCGCCAACCAAGTGCTGATCTTTGGCAACCCGGCTCTGGGTACACCTGCCATGCAGATTGACCCCCGCGCGGGTTTGTTCCTGCCGCTCAAGGTGCAAGCGTACGAGGATGAAAACGGGCAGGTCTGGCTGGCCTATGAAGACCCGAAAGAAACCATGGATGAGCTTGACGACGTCGAGAAGTCGCCGGTCATCGAGAAGATGCGCGGCGCGTTGGCCAAGCTGACGTCGGTTGCCGCGCAATAAGCCGGCTACGACAGGGCGCGGATGGCCTCGTTCAGGTCAATCGCGCCATCATAGAGCGCGCGACCCGAGATCGCGCCGTTCAGTTTAACTCCGCAGTCGCGCAGCGCGATCAGATCTGCCAGCGAGCTGACGCCACCCGAGGCAATCACAGGGATCGATACGGCGCGGGCCAGGTCTGCAGTTGCTTCGATATTTGGCCCCTGCATCGCTCCGTCGCGGTTAATATCGGTGTATATGATGGCCGCGACGCCTGCGTCCTCGAAACTGCGGGCCAGATCGGTAACCTGAACGTCGGTCTCTTCAGCCCAGCCCTTTGTGGCGACCATGCCGTTGCGAGCGTCGATGCCAACGGCAACCTTGCCTGGAAATTCCCGCGCGGCCTCGCGCACCAGATCAGGGTTTTCAACTGCAACAGTGCCCAGAATCACACGCGCGAGGCCCTTGTCGATCCATGTCGCAATTGTTGCCATGTCACGGATGCCACCACCCAGTTGAGCGGGAACGTTGCAGGCTTTCAGAATCGCTTCGACCGGGGCGGCGTTAACCGGCTCACCGGCGAATGCACCGTTCAGATCCACAAGGTGCAACCATTCACACCCGGCTTCGACAAAAGCCCGGGCTTGCGCAGCCGGGTCTTCGTTGAACACAGTGGCCTTGTCCATTTCACCGCGCAGTAGGCGCACGGCGTTGCCGTCTTTGAGATCGATTGCGGGGTAGAGGATCATGTCGGGCGGCCTTGTTTGTCAGTTTGTCGCGCGGGATATCGCACAAGCCGGGCAGGGGATGCAACGCGACGCAAAGTCATTCTTGCCCGAAGCCGATCACCGGGCCAGACTGACTGCAAAACAGGGAGACGATTATGAGAACATTTCTAGTTGCAGCGGGATTTGCAGCGTTGGCCACCACTGCCATTGCGGCTGATCCGGTGGACGGGCTTTGGAAGACCCAGCCGGGCGATACTGGTGGATACCTTCATGTCTCGATTTCGGAATGTGGCAGCGCCATTTGCGGCACGATTGATTCTGCCTTTGATGGCAACGGCGACCAACAGCTGAATTACGAGAACCTTGGCAAGCAGATCATCTGGGATATGGTGCCCGAAGGTGGTGGAAACTATGACGGCGGGAAAATCTGGGCACCGGACCGCGACAAGACCTATAGCTCGAAAATGTCGCTGGATGGCCAGAACAAACTGACCGTGAAGGGCTGCGCTGTCGGAGGTCTGGTCTGCCGGGGGCAGACCTGGACACGCGTGCAGTAATTCTTACGGAGCCCAGTTCAGGAAGTTGCCGATCATGCGTAGGCCGACATCCTGACTTTTTTCCGGATGGAACTGCATTCCAATCATCGTATCACGGCCAATCACGGCCGTGACCTCTTGGCCATACTCCACATAGGCCAGCCGTTGCGCCGGATCGCTGACCCGGAAATGGTAGGAGTGGACGAAGTATGTATGGTCGCCCGAGCTAATTCCGGCGAAAACTGGGTGATCGCTTTCAAGCACCAGATTGTTCCAGCCCATATGCGGAACCTTCAGCGTCTTGTCTGACGGTTCAATCCGCACCACATCACCCGCGACCCAGCCCAGACCGTCGGTTTCCGTGTATTCGTGCCCTTTCGAGGCCATCAGTTGCATGCCCACGCAGATACCCAGAAAGGGGCGGCCCTTTTGTTCGACCGCCTCGACCATCGCGTCATAAATGCCCTTGTGCCCGCGCAGCTCGGCCGCGCAGGCGGGAAATGCGCCGTCACCGGGCAGAACCAGCCGGTCGGCCCGCGAGACAACGTCCGCGTCCGAGGTCACAACGACCTCACCCGCGTCCACCTCACGCGCCATACGTTGAAACGCCTTTTCCGCCGAGTGCAGATTGCCGCTTTCGTAGTCAATAATGGCCGTCAGCATTTACAACGCGCCTTTGGTGGACGGAATCGCATCCGCCTTGCGCGGATCTGTTTCCACTGCCAGGCGCAGGGCGCGGGCAACGGCTTTGAACGCGGCCTCGGCAATGTGGTGGCTGTTGAAGCCGTGCAACTGGTCGATATGCAGCGTAATGCCGCCGTGGGTGCTGAGCGCCTGAAAGAATTCGCGGACAAGTTCAGTGTCAAAATTACCAATCTTGGACGTTGGCAGATCAACGTTCCAGATCAGAAACGGGCGCGCAGAAAGGTCCAGCGCACAGCGGACCTGTGCATCATCCATAGGCAGGTGGCATTCGCCATAGCGGCGGATGCCTTTCTTGTCGCCCAACGCCTGCGTCAGCGCCTGACCCAGCGCGATACCGGTATCCTCGACCGTGTGGTGATCGTCGATGTGATAATCGCCCTTGGCGCGGATCGTCATGTCGATCAGCGAATGACGCGCCAGCTGATCCAGCATGTGGTCAAAGAAGCCAACGCCGGTCTGATTGTTATAGGTGCCGGTGCCGTCCAGATTGACCTCGACCGTGATCTCGGTTTCGGCGGTTTGGCGGCTGATCTTTGCGCTGCGCATGGGCGAATTCCTTTTGCTTCAGGCGCGCTTATAGACGGGGAAGGGCGGATTGATCCAGACCACAGGTGGCGTTCACTGCAAACTGTTGCAAGGGATTGCACCCGGTGGCGTGCCATGTCAGCCTGCGTTCAACTCAATCAACAAGGCCCGGCCCATGTCCACCTGCGTTTTCATCCAGATCCGCTGCAAACCCGGCACCACTTACAAGGTGGCCGAGGAAATCGCCCTGCGCGAAATTCATTCGGAACTTTATTCGACGAGTGGCGAGTATGACCTGCTGCTGAAACTCTACATCCCCGAAACCGAGGATGTGGGGCACTTCATCAACGAAAACCTGCTGGTGATTCCAAATATTGAACGGTCGCTGACCACGATGACGTTCAAGGCGTTTTAGCCCAGCTCGAAGGTCGTGACGCCGTAGATTCTGCTCAGGTCGATGTCGGGCTCGTGATCGGAATACATCCGCGCGGTCTCGAACACTTTGTCCAGCCCAAGCTCGCCGGCCAATGCAAAGGCCGCCGCGTTGGGTTGAGGCATATCCACAAAGACCTCATGTTCGTTGTGGTCCTCGGGGATCGCGGTCAGAATCGCGCCCAGCAAGGCCCGTGCGATTTCGGTTGTGTTGGCAAACAGTGGTCCAACCTTGTACCCGGTCAGGCAAGGGCGCAGTGTGGCATATCCCCTGATCTGGCCATTTTCGGTATAGACCTTTGACACATGGCTGTACGCGCTTAGCCAACTGTCCAGAAACAGATCACGAGGAGCAGGGAACAGTTTACGGTCATAGGACTTCAGCTCATCCGACGCACGTGTCAGGTCGGATATCTGATTGATCTGACTAGTCCCCAACTTGTTCAGTATCCGGGTTTTCGTGCCGGAAAAGCGATAGTTGTTATAGGCAAAGGTAAACCCGGACTTGCGATAATTGTCCTGCTGTTCGACGACACCATCCAGCCCCATGTTGCGACCCGTGCAATGGGCCAGTGCGTGCTGCGCGATCTCAAGCCCGTGGCCGTGGTGTCGAAACTCAGGCTTAACGATATAAAATCCCAGAAAGGAAAACGTGTCGTCGTAGTTCACAGCTGACACGGACGAAATCATCTCTCCATCCAGAAACCCGCCCAGAAATCCAGCAGGGTCCGTGGGGCGAAAGCATTCGGCATCATGGACACCGGGGTTCCATCCCTCACGACCAGCCCAATCCACGGCATGTTCGACTTCGGAAGCGGAGAGGGGGCGTATGACATAGTCCGACATGGGTGAATTCCGTGCGTGATTGAAATCATCGCCAGAATGGCCCAACACCAACCAAAGAACCAGTATGTTTGGAGAGGTTTGTATCTGGAGCGGGCGAGGCGATTCGAACGCCCGACCCTAACCTTGGCAAGGTTATGCTCTACCCCTGAGCTACGCCCGCATCAGATACATGTGTGGTCCGAAGACCTCTCAATGGAGCGGGCGAGGCGATTCGAACGCCCGACCCTAACCTTGGCAAGGTTATGCTCTACCCCTGAGCTACGCCCGCGCCGTTGAGTGAGGAGGGATGTATAAATTCCCACGCGGGCCTGCAAGCGGAAAAGCACAAAAAGGTGCAAAAATATTTCGACGGAATTCTGCGGGCCACCCGTTCAAAACTCAGAACATTACACAATAAGAGGGTTCGAGGAGAGGAAATGACACAGATCGCAGATATGAAGATGGCACTGCTGGCCGTGTTGATTGCAGTGACCGCAATGATGTGCGGGCGGGACGGGGGCCAGATGGTCGAAGTCGAGCCGGTCCTTAGGAATGCCCCGCTGGTTGAAACGCATGTTTTAACGGGCTGAGAATGTCTGATCGGGTCAAAGGGCCAACACGAGGTTAGCAAAGGCGGCGAAAAGAATGGCCGCGAAGGTAAGCAGCATCCCGATCTGGCGCAGAACCACGATCTGTGGGCTGCGCCCGAATCCGTAAGCGTGCAACACCCGACCGACCAGCAAACTCAGACCCAAGAGGTTCAGCAGCAGCCAGCCTGCTCCCTGCAACTCGACCATAACGATCAGAAGCAGGGCGAGAGGCGTGTATTCAACAAAGTTGGAATGCGTCCGCATCACCTTGAGCATGTTCGTGTTGCCGCCGTCACCGTAAGAGATCTTGTCGCTGCGGCGCTGGCTGATGACCTTGGCGCTTAGAACGACATACAGGATCGCCAGCAACGCGGCGTAGACGGGTGTGACGGACAGCATAGAAATTGATCCTCTTCCTCAGGGCCATATAAAAGGCCGCCCGGTTGCCCGAGCGGCCCCTGTAACCCTGTAAAGTTAAACCGGTTATTCCAGTTCGACCAGCAGGTCCTTAGCGTCAATCTGGCCGCCGGGCTGCACATGAACGGCTTTGACCGTCGCATCACGCTCGGCGTGGATGCCGGTTTCCATTTTCATTGCTTCGATGGTCAACAGCATATCGCCTTCTTTGACCTCTTGCCCTGCGGTGACAGCGACTGTGGCCACAACCCCCGGCATAGGCGCGCCGACATGGTTGGGGTTGCCGGCTTCGGCTTTGGGCCGGGCCTGGGTGGTTGATGTCACCATCCGGTTCGGCACCCGGATCACGCGGGGCTGGCCGTTGAGTTCAAAGAACACTTTGACCTCGCCCTTTTCGTCGGTGTCACCAATGGCCTGACAGCGGATTTCCAGCGTTTTGCCGGGATCAATCTCGGCCGTGATTTCTTCGCCCGGCTCCATTCCATAGAAGAAGGTGCGTGTCGGCAGGGTGCGAACCGGTCCATAGGTCCGGTGACGGCCCATGTAATCCAGGAACACCTTGGGATACATCAGGTATCCGTTCAGGTCCTCGTCATCGACTTCTTTGCCTTCCAACTGCTTGGACAGGTCGGCGCGGGTGGCTTCCAGATCGACAGGCGGAACGTCTTTGCCGGGGCGGTTGGTATTGGGGGCTTCGTCTTTCAGCACCTTCTTGATGATCGTGTCGGGGAAACCGCCGGGAGGCTGACCCAGATTGCCGCGCATCATGTCAGCGACGGAATCAGGGAAGGCCACGTCCGTATCCGGGCTTTCCACGTCATCGCGTGTCAGGCCCTGACTGACCATCATCAGGGCCATGTCACCAACCACCTTCGACGACGGGGTCACCTTCACGATGTCACCGAACATCTGGTTCACGTCGGCATACATCTGCGCCACTTCGTGCCAGCGTTCTTCCAGACCCAGGGAGCGCGCCTGCGCCTTGAGGTTGGTGAACTGACCGCCTGGCATCTCGTGCAGATAGACCTCGGACGCGGGGGCCTGAAGGCTGGATTCGAAGGCCGCGTACTGGCCGCGCACCGCTTCGAAATAGTCGCTGATCTCGCGGATCGCCTTGATGTCCAGACCGGTGTCGCGCTCGGTATGGCGCAGCGCTTCGACCACGGTGCCCAGCGTCGCCTGAGAGGTGTTGCCGCTGAAGCTGTCCATTGCGCAGTCCACCGCGTCCACGCCCGCCTCGGACGCGGCCAGAATGGTGGCGCTGGCGATGCCTGCGGTGTCGTGCGTATGGAAGTGGATCGGCAGGCCGACCTCTTCTTTCAGCGCCCGGATCAGGATCTTGGCCGAGGCTGGTTTCAGCAAGCCCGCCATGTCCTTCAGACCCAGAACATGGGCCCCTGCATCGCGCAGTTCCTTGGCCATGCCGACATAGTATTTCAGGTCATATTTCGAGCGATCCGGGTCCAGAATGTCACCGGTGTAGCAGACGGTGCCTTCACAGATTTTGCCGTTCTCGATGACGGCATCCATGGCCACGCGCATGTTTTCAACCCAGTTCAATGAGTCGAATACGCGGAATACGTCGATACCCTTGGACGCTTGACGCACAAATTCCTGCACCACGTTATCAGGGTAGTTGGTATAGCCAACGCCGTTCGCGCCGCGCAGCAACATCTGGGTCATCAGGTTCGGCATCGCCTCGCGCAGATCGCGCAGACGCTGCCACGGGCATTCCTGCAGGAAGCGGTAAGCCACGTCAAATGTCGCCCCGCCCCAACATTCTACCGAGAACAGCTGCGGCAGGTTGGCCGCATAGGTCGGGGCCACCTTGATCATGTCGATCGAGCGCATTCGGGTTGCCAGCAGGGACTGGTGACCGTCCCGCATCGTGGTGTCGGTGATCAGCAACTGCCGCTGCGCCTTCATCCAATCGGCCACGGCCTGCGGGCCTTTTTGCTCCAGCAGGTTGCGGGTGCCCATCTGTGGCTCGGCTTTCGACGCCGGGGGCTTGGCCTCTTTCAAGTCAGCGCGGGGTTCGGGACGGTCCTTGGTTTCGGGGTGCCCGTTTACGGTGATATCCGCGATATAGGTCAGAACCTTGGTGCCGCGGTCACGGCGGCGTTTGAAGGTGAACAGGTCCGGCGTCGTGTCGATGAACTTGGTGGTGTATTCATTCGACAGGAAGGTCGGGTGTTTCAGCAGGTTGATGACAAAGTCGATGTTGGTGCTGACACCGCGAATACGGAATTCGCGCAGCGCGCGGTCCATCCGGGCAATCGCAGCATCAGGCGTTGGCGCCTTGGCGGTCACTTTGGTCAGCAACGAGTCATAATACCGCGTAATTACCCCGCCTGCATAAGCCGTGCCACCGTCCAGACGGATGCCCATGCCTGTGGCCGAGCGGTAGGCGGTGATGCGACCGTAGTCAGGGATGAAGTTGTTCTGTGGGTCTTCGGTAGTAATCCGGGTTTGCAGCGCATGGCCGGTCAGATGTACGTCTGCCTGGCTGGCTGCACCGGTTGCTTCTGCAAGGGTTTTGCCTTCGGCGATCAGGATCTGCGCCTGAACGATGTCGATGCCGGTGACTTCTTCGGTGACGGTGTGTTCCACCTGCACGCGAGGGTTCACTTCGATGAAATAGAACTTGCCAGATTCCATATCCATGAGGAATTCAACGGTGCCGGCGCATTCATAGTTCACATGGGCGCAGATTTTGCGACCAAGTTCGCAGATTTCGGCGCGCTGCTCCTCGCTCAGATACGGGGCAGGGGCGCGTTCGACGACCTTCTGGTTGCGACGCTGGACCGAGCAGTCGCGTTCAAAAAGGTGGTAAATCTCACCGTGTTTGTCGCCCAGAATCTGCACCTCGACATGGCGGGCGCGGGTGATCATTTTTTCCAGATAGCCTTCACCATTGCCGAATGCGGCCTCGGCCTCACGGCGGCCTTCCAGAACTTTTTCTTCCAGTTCATCCTCGGAATTGATCGGACGCATGCCGCGCCCGCCGCCGCCCCAGGACGCCTTGAGCATCAGCGGATAGCCGATTTCTCTGGCCTCAGCCCGGATTGCATCCATGTCGTTGCCCAGAACTTCAGTCGCTGGGATCACCGGAACACCGGCTTCGATGGCAACACGACGCGCGCTGGCCTTGTCGCCAAGCGCGCGCATGGTTTCCGCCTTGGGGCCGATAAAGGTGATGCCGTTTTGTACACAGGCATCGACGAAATCCGGGTTCTCGGACAGCAGGCCGTAGCCGGGGTGGATCGCATCTGCACCGCATTCCTTTGCAACACGGATGATCTCATCGATGGAAAGATAAGCCGCGACCGGCCCCATCCCTTCGCCAATGCGATAGGCTTCGTCCGCCTTGAAGCGGTGCAGCCCCAGCTTATCTTCCTCGGCGAACACTGCGACAGTGCGTTTGCCCATCTCGTTCGCTGCACGCATCACACGAATGGCAATCTCGCCGCGATTGGCAATCAGGATCTTGTTGAAGTCGGTCATTTGGGGTCCCGGTCTAGATGGTTTGGCCGTGTTAATAGGCGGACAATACGCGCTCGTATATCAGTCGTTCTGGGTAGAACCGGCATGTTAGCGCTCGTAAACGCCGTTTGATGGCGCAAACTTATTAACAATTCTGCGCTGCAGCATCAATTGATATGTTAACGTAGGGTAAGCTGATCTAGTCGTGCCAAGCCCATCTGCCCCATATTGGCCTCCATATCCAGTCGAAGGATATCGATGACGTGGGCCGGTCCGCGCGCACCCAATGCCGCGAGACCATAGAGAAATCCGCGCCCCAGCATCACGAAATCCGCCCCCAGCGCTAAGGCTCGCAAGATATCCAGCCCACCTTCGACGCCGCTGTCAAAAATCAACGGCAGGTTTGTTGCCGCACGAATGGACGGCAGCACCTGAATGCTGGCCGGAGCGCCATCGAATTGCCGCCCCCCGTGATTCGATACCCAGATAACATCCACCCCTGCCTGTTGCAGCCGTTCTGCGTCTGAGGGGCGCATCACGCCCTTCACGATGAATGGCCCATCCCAAGCATCCCGCAGCCACTTGACGTATTCCATGTCCGGAGAAGTGCGCAGCAAGTACCCGACATGAGCCGTCGGCGACAGCGCGCGGTCGCCATCGATATATTTTTCCAGTGTGCGCATTCTGGGCATCCCGCTTTTCGCCATGCCTGCGGCCCATGTCGGGCGGCTGGCGATTTGGGCAATCAGGCGGGGCGTCAGCTTGGGCGGGTTGGTCAGACCGGACCGAACCTGCCGCTCACGTCGTGATGCCACCGGGACATCAGCGGTTAGGACCAGAGCGGAAAACCCCGCCTGTCTGGCACGGTTTAGCATGTCGACACGAATGTCCGGATCCTTTGGCGGATACAGCTGAAACCAAGCATTCTTGCCGATATAGGGAGCAAGGTCTTCGGGGCTCTGACTAGCGACCGTTGACAGGGTATAGGGCAGGCCGGCTTTGGCGGCGGCCTGCGCCAACAGCTTTTCCGCGTTTGGCCAGATCAGACCAGACATTCCGATTGGAGCAATGCCGAAGGGCAGGGAAAAGTCATGGCCCAAAAACCGCGTGCCGGTGTCACATTCTATGGGGCCTTGCAGGATTGCGGGTAAAAGCTCAACATCATCCAGGGCCGTTCGGTTGCGGCGCAGCGTCACCTCGGCCCCGGTGCCGCTGTCCAAATATTCCCAAACAAAATGCGGCACTCTCTGCCGGGCGCGATGTTTCAGATCGGCAATGCTTGGGAATTTGCTGTGCAGGTCCATAGGGATTGATCCACCCTGCCGGGTGATTCTGCAAGATTTTCAGGCGGCTGAGGCAGGAGCCCCCGGTTCGGGAGGCCGCTTGGGTTGCGTTACCGCGCCGTCTTGTGCCGGGGCGGTCACAGTTGCACCTTTGGCAACCTGAACCTGATTTCGCCCCCGGTCTTTGGCTGTGTACAAGGCATCGTCGGCCGCGCGCATCAGATCCTGTGGCATGGTTCCGTGCGTCGGGTAGTGGGAAACGCCCACCGAAATAGTGATGCGCGGCAGCGATTTTTCACCATAACGGACCGAGACCGCTTCGACCGCCTGACGCAGCTGTTCAGCCCGGGTCATCGCGTCCTCTGGCGTATTGTCGGGCAGGATCAGCATGAACTCTTCCCCGCCGATGCGGCAGGCGACTTCATCCCGGTCGCAATTGTGTCCCAGAGCCGAGCCCACTGCACGCAGCACCATGTCACCGGCATCGTGGCCGTGGGTGTCGTTGAATTTTTTGAAGTGATCAACGTCCACTGCAATTAGGCTCAGCGATGCGCCGGTCTGCTGACTGCGGCTGATAGACTTGCGCAAAGTCTCGGTCATGTGCCTGCGATTGAACAATCCGGTCAGGGGGTCACGGACAGATTGGTCGTGCAACTGATCTCGCATCCGCACATTAGCAATCGCCATGCTGATCTGTTCCGCGCAAAGTTGCGCCAGTTTCTTACTTGAATGAAACTCCGCGTCGCGGTCTTGGTGTGCCCGCAAGTGCAGCAAGCCGACCGTCTCTCCGTGGGCCAGAATCGGAAAGCAGAAATAAGGTCTTCCGTCATGCGGTTCGGCGTGTTCACAGACAAAGTCAATTTCCGAGGCACCATATTCATAGGTCCGGCCCCGCCGCAAACCCCAGCACCCCTCGGGGTGGATATGCGCCTTGTGGGAACCGCCATTCCAACTCGCGCAGCCATCCAGGACGTCGCGGGAATTCGAATAGACATACACGCTGCCTTCGGCCTCGGGAAGGATGTGGGTCATAAACCGCGATACCATGTCGAACAGTTCGTCCAGCGACCGGCTCGACTGTAGCCATTCGTTCAACTCACTCAAAAGCCGCACCTCACGCGCAAGCCGAAGCTGCTCATCCATCAGGTCGCGCTCCTTGGCAGATTGCCGTTGCAGTGCCAGTACCTGTAACCGGTTGGTCCGATATGTCACCAGACAGACGGCCGCCAAAGCAAGCAGAGCAATCCCGCTGAGGATCGCCAGGGAAACCCTAAACCGGGTGATAAATGTCGCCCGCAAGTCGGTAAAATCGGTGAAAAACTCAATCGCGCCGATAAAACGCCCATTCTTCGTGACTGGTACGAACACCTCGGCCACGTGGTGTTGTTCGGCGGAATGTGTGCTTTCGGAATGCAGGTCGAGCCCGTCGATTTCGGACAGTGGCAGGGCTTCCTGAATGTAATGTGTCATTCCGCGTGCCACGTCGCTTCGGAAAAATGCGCGTGTTTCGTAGGAACCGATTTCCTCGGGGCGCGTTGACCAGACAACCCGCCCGGCGGTGTCGAATAGTTTGAACCGATACACATCCGAAGCTTCGGGCATCGATGAGAGAAACTCGGCGTCATGCGGATCGATCCTCCCCGCGCGCAGCGCCGTTTCGGGATCGTTCAAATGCAGCACAACCCGGCGTTTCCAAAGCTCGGATTGTTTCAGGATGTCGGTTTTCAGCATCCGGTCCACAACCGGTGTCGGCAGCGCATAAATTCCCCACCCCGCGGTTGCGGCCAGTGCAATCAGCAAAAGGGTGATTCCTGCCCACTTCACCCGATGAACAAAGTTTCGCCCAGCCGTACTCGTCATGTCCCGAACTCCCACATTAACGATGCAAACATCGGAGCCAGAGTTTGAGAGAGGGTTAACAAGATCAGAGAGGGTGAAGGCAAAATTGCTCGAATTAAACAAATCAGTCGTGAATTTCGTTTGAAAATTGCGCGAACAAGCCGTGAACAAACCCTTTCCCTCGGCGCGTAACCGGCGTAGTTTGGGGTATGAGCAGTTTCGACGAAATGGACGCCTTCGAGGGCGCATCGCTGTCCGCGCGGGCCATGGCCGCGCGTCCCATGCCCTATCTGGATGAGCTGAATCTGGCGCAGCGCGACGCGGTAGAGCGGCTGGATGGGCCGGTTTTGATGCTGGCCGGGGCCGGGACCGGCAAAACCAAGGCGTTGACTGCACGGATTGCGCATTTGCTTAGCACGGGCCGGGCGCGCCCGAACGAGATTCTTTCGGTGACCTTTACCAACAAGGCCGCACGCGAGATGAAAGAGCGTGTGGGCCGACTGCTGGGGCAGCCCGCCGAAGGGATGCCTTGGCTGGGTACGTTCCACTCGATCTGCGTCAAGCTATTGCGTCGCCATGCCGAACTGGTCGATCTGAAATCAAATTTCACCATTCTGGATACGGATGATCAGTTGCGCCTGCTCAAGCAGCTGATTCAGGCGGCCAATATAGACGACAAACGTTGGCCCGCTCGAATGCTGGCTGGGATCATCGATGATTGGAAGAACCGCGCTCTGACTCCCGAAAAGGTGCCAGCGGCGGATGCAGGGGCCTATAACAACAAAGGCATTGAGCTTTATGCCCAATACCAGACCCGCCTGCGCGAACTGAACGCCGTGGATTTCGGTGATCTGCTGCTGCACATGGTCACGATCTTTCAGACCCACGAGGACGTGTTGGAGCAGTACCAGCGCTGGTTCCGGTACATTCTGGTGGACGAGTATCAGGACACCAACATTGCCCAATACCTCTGGCTGCGGTTGTTGGCCGGGGCACATAAGAACATCTGTTGTGTCGGCGACGATGACCAGTCGATCTATGGTTGGCGCGGGGCCGAAGTGGGTAACATCCTGCGGTTCGAGAAGGATTTCCCAGGTGCATATGTCGTGCGGCTGGAACAGAACTATCGTTCAACGATGCACATTTTGGAGGCATCCTCTGGTGTTATTAGAGGCAACTCGGACCGGCTGGGGAAAGAGCTTTGGACCAATGCAGAAAAAGATGGATGGAAGGTCCGGTTAATTGGTCATTGGGATGGTGATGAAGAAGCGCGGTGGGTCGGTGAAAAAATTGATGACCATATTTGCGGTAGATCCGTTGAATCAAAAAATCGGTTCAATCCGCGATTGCGGAGCTTTGAGCAGGAATTAGACAGGCGCGCCAAGGCTGGCCTGGGACCGATTGATCAGCACTCTTTTATCAAAAACGCATTTGAAACGGGAGAAGTCTATAGCGATCTAAAAGTTCAAAACCTAGTTCTGGAACTTCTTGCAGGGGATCCTGGTGCTGCAAACATGCTTCAATCGGTTGCAGCAAGTAGAATAAACAAGTTTAGCCTTGATGAGATCGCCATTCTTGTTCGCGCATCGCATCAGATGCGCGCGTTTGAGGACCGGTTCCTGACTATCGGCCTGCCCTATAAGGTGATTGGCGGCCCTCGTTTCTACGAACGGATGGAAATACGTGATGCCATGGCCTATTTCCGGCTGGTTGTCAGTCCCGGCGATGACCTTGCGTTCGAGCGGATCGTGAATACACCGAAACGGGGCTTAGGCGACAAGGCCCAACAGACGATCCAGATGACGGCGCGTGAGAATGGCGTCTCTCTGGTTGATGGTGCGCGTATTGCTGTCGACAATGGGCTGATCAAAGGCAAAGGCGGCAAGGCGCTGCGCGAGTTGATCGATGGGCTGGCGCGGTGGAACGCGATGACGCGCGGGCCACGGATCGAGATCGAAGACGACTCGGTCATCGATGACGGCACAACTCCGATGCGCTTTGGCGAGCCGGAAGTCTCTCATATCGAACTGGCGCAGATCATTCTGGACGAGTCTGGATACACCGCGCACTGGCAAAACGAAAAGACACCCGAGGCACCGGGGCGGTTGGAAAACCTCAAGGAACTGGTGAACCAGCTGGACAATTTTGAGAATCTGCAAGGGTTTCTTGAACATGTCAGCCTTGTCATGGACAACGAGCAGGAAGGTGATGGTGCCAAGGTTTCGATCATGACCCTGCACGCGGCCAAAGGGTTGGAGTTCCCGGCCGTATTCTTGCCGGGATGGGAAGACGGGTTGTTTCCGTCGCAACGGTCGATGGACGAATCCGGCATCAAGGGACTCGAGGAAGAGCGCCGTCTGGCCTATGTCGGCATCACGCGCGCAGAGGAGGTTTGTACGATTTCTTGGGCTGATAGCCGAGTTGTTTACGGTCGCAGGGAACACCAATTTAGATCGCGATTTGTTGACGAATTGAGGGAAAAGGCTGAGGAGCATCTTGAGGATATTACAGCCCCGAGTCTTTATGGAGGCATCAGTTCTCAAGGCATCGAAACCCGCGCGGCAGAGGCGAATGTTTACAACTCACCCGGCTGGAAACGGATGCAGGCACGGCAGGGACAATATGGTACGTCTCAGCCCCGTGAAAGTCGCAACACGGTGATCGACGCCACCGCTGTGGCCAGTTTCACGCTGGGCGAGCGGGTATTTCACCAGAAATTTGGCTATGGCGCAGTAATCGGCATCGAGGGCGACAAGGTCGAAGTTAATTTCGACAAGGCCGGGATCAAGAAGGTGGTTTCACGATTCCTGTCGGCCAAGGACGACGTACCGTTCTAGCGTTTAAAGACCTTCGACAAGAACCATATTTGCCGATGCCGTGCGGTGCCGGATTTGTGCAAGTTCGATGTAGTCGGGATCGTCCTTCCACGCCTTTGCGGCCTCGAGCGAGGGGAATTCCATCAGAACGATTCCGTTTTCTGCCCAGGTTCCTTCGATCACGTCCACGGGTTTGGAGGATACCGTCAACAGGCGGCCACCGTGGCGATCAAAGATCGGCATGAAGCCCTCAAGGTATTCCTGGTACCCGTCGGGGTCGTGGATGGAAATCTGTGCAATGAAATAGGCGGCCATTGGAAGCTCCTGACAATCTGTTCTGGCCGCTATTCTACATCCGGTTCCGAAAAACAAAAAACGGCGGTTCCCAGGAAGGAGGAGGGGAACCGCCGTTCTTTTCAACATCAGGATAGGGAGGAGGAGAACCCCGATGTATCTGAACCCAGGTTTGACCCCGGTATGAGGAGAGCGCGGCGACGCCAGGGAGGAGAAAGGGCGTCGCCACGCGCATTGAACATCAAGGCAGGGAGGAGGAGAGCCTCGATGTATCAGAACCCGGGTTTGGCCCCGGTATGAGTTGGACGCGGCGACGTCAGGGAGGAGGAAGACGTCGCCGCGTGCTTTCAACACCGGGAAAGGGAGGAGGAGTACCCGGTGTAGAGGTGTTCGGCGTTCAGGGCCGATATAAGGTGCGGCAATACCAGGGAGGAGGAGAGGTATCGCCGCTGAAATACAGGTCCAATAGGGAGGAGGAAGGACCTGATCTCGGTTGTTTCTTTGTCCGCTTAACGCGCGACGTATTCTTCGGCCGATTGCATGGCAATGCGACGGATCATTGAACGGTGCAGGCCCAGATCGGCCAGGTCGCGGTTCGACAGCGCCGACAGTTCATTTGCTGTCTGACGATAGACGCGGTAACGAATGAACCGTGTTTTAACGGCCTCAATCAGCGAAGCCAGGCCGGTAGCCGGTACGCCATTAAGAGTGGTTTGCTGTGTTGCTGCAGTCATCTGCTTAACCCGATACTATAATGTTCAGCCAGTGTGTTCCGGCGTTTGCTTGAGGATGAAAATAGGCAAATGCTGCGATTGCACAATGCCCCGCGTCGTCAATGCCGCTATGCAGCAAATGCATGGATATCAAATAGTTGCGATCTTGATGGCGAAAGCGCCTTAGGAATAAGGGCTTTAAGTGCTCTTGTTGGGGGAACGCTGAGGCGTTTGCCTGAGGCGCGGTTGAGAATTGACGTGAGGTTCTTTCCTATTGGACGGCTCCGCAGAGGGGCCGGTGTCGCAGGTTGAGCGGAGCCTTGATGTTTCCGTTGGTAAGGGCATGGGAATTCATGGGCGCAGTATGGGCAGAAGGGGGCGCCAGGCTTTCTTACCTGAGTCACCTCACGTGATTCGGGCCCTATAAGCTGTGATTTTCGAGTTTGGCAGAGTGATTCTCGAGATTTTTCGAAAATTATGGGAATTCATGGGATGGCTAGGGTAAGTAAAAAATTCCCTGTATATTGTGGCAGCATCACTTCAGATTTCTATTTGTAGTGTAAAATGACTGTTTTCAACCACGAAATCATTGAATATATTGACGTCAGTGGAATGAGTCTGTGAAATTTCCTGTTGATTTCCATGAATTCCCATGGCATCCCTTATACATCCGATGAGGACGAGGTACATGGGGCGCCAAACGACCCCGAACCAATAAAAACAGGTTTCATACAGGCATCTCGCTTTCATCACTCAAGAGATCCGGCGCGCGGGCGAGCAGACATCCCCCCAGGTGGCGCGCGCAGCTGGACATCCCGCAAAGCGGGTCAATGCGGCGGGTTGATCAGTGGCAGCAGATCAACCCGCCGTTTTTCATCCCGGGGGGTGTG
Organism: Ruegeria sp. BC1; assembly: GCF_056539305.1. Lineage (NCBI taxonomy): Bacteria > Pseudomonadati > Pseudomonadota > Alphaproteobacteria > Rhodobacterales > Roseobacteraceae > Ruegeria > Ruegeria sp. BC1. The sequence continues at coordinate 148,695 of NZ_JBQFUT010000002.1, read as the reverse complement.
AAATTTAGGTGGGGCGCAAGCGAAAGGGACAGTCGTCTTGGCGCGCAGGTTTAGAGGTGAAAGCCACCACAAGGTGGATACGAAGGGCAGGGTGTCGATCCCGGCCTCGTTTCGCCGTGTGCTTGAAGCCTCTGACCCGAACTGGCAGCCTGGTGATACCCCTGAATTGGTGATCGTATACGGGGATCACCGCCGCAAATTCCTTGAATGCTATACCATGCAGGCGATCGAAGAGGTCGATGACAAAATTGACGCGCTGCCGCGTGGTTCGATGCAGCGGAAAATGTTGCAGCGGATGTTCCACGGGCAGTCTTTCCCGACCACGGTGGACGAAACCGGCCGCTTAGTGCTGCCCGCCAAGCTGCGCAACAAGATCGGGCTTGAGGGCGAGGCGTTCTTTATTGCCGCCGGTGACACGTTCCAGATCTGGAAACCCGAAACATACGAGTCCGAAGAGTTGGCAGCAGCTGAGGAATGGCTGGACGATCAGCCCGAGGATTTCGATCCTCTGGAGTTCCTTGATGGCGCCGGGGACGCGTGACGGCATGGCCGGCGCAGAGAAGACCCCTTCCGACAAACCTCATATCCCCGTACTGCTGCGCCCTTTGCTAGCTACTGTGGCACCGGTTTCAGGCGTCTGGCTGGACGGGACGTTCGGCGCAGGTGGTTATTCGCGGGGCCTGCTTGAGGCCGGGGCCGAGCGAGTTATCGGTGTTGACCGCGACCCGCTGGCTTTTGAAATGGCGGCAGGCTGGGCTGGCGGTTACGGCGACCGGCTTGTGATGCGGCCCGGTGTTTTCTCGCGTCTGGATGAATATGCCGAAGATCTGGATGGCGTTGTTCTGGACCTTGGCGTGTCCTCCATGCAGCTGGATCAGGCCGAGCGCGGGTTTTCCTTCATGAAGGACGGTCCTTTGGACATGCGCATGAGTCAGGAGGGCGAAAGTGCCGCCGATCTGGTCAACGCAGCGACTGAGACGCAGTTGGCCGACATCCTGTTCCATTACGGTGAGGAACGCGCCAGCCGTCGGATCGCCAAGGCCATCGTCAAGGCGAGGGCAGAAGACCCGATCACCACAACCTTGCGTCTGGTCGAGATCATCGAATCCTGCCTTCCACGCCCTAAGCCGGGTCAGTCGCACCCCGCAACGCGCAGCTTTCAAGGGCTGCGGATTGCCGTGAACGCAGAGTATGAGGAGTTGTTTCAGGGGCTTATGGCGGCAGAGCGTGCCTTAAAGCCCGGCGGGCGACTGGCCGTAGTGACGTTCCATTCCATCGAGGACCGGATGGTCAAACGCTTCTTTCAGTCTCGCGCGGGCAAGACCGGGCGCGCCAACCGCTATGCGCCCGAAGTGGAACAGGAGCTGCCGCAATTCACGCTCAAGACCCGCAAGGCGGTGGGTCCTGATGAACAGGAATTACAGGAAAATCCGCGCGCGCGCTCGGCCAAGCTGCGCGTCGCTATTCGCACCGAGGCTCCGGCGGGGGAAATAGATGCCCGCGCCATCGGGATGCCGCAACTTGGGGGAAGGGCAAGATGAAGAGTGTTTTGTATGTGTTGACTGCTCTGGCCGTGTTCGGACTGGCGCTTTGGGCGTATCAAGAGAATTACCGCACCCAGCAGGTGGCGAAAGAAACCCAGCGATTGCAGCGTGAAATCGGCATGGCGCAAGTGCGGCTGGCGGTACTGAACGCCGAATGGGCCTATTTGAACCGCCCGGATCGTCTGCGTGAACTGGCCGATCTGAACTTTGAACGTCTGGGGCTGTTGCCCTTACGAGCCGAGCAATTTGGCCGTGCCGATCAGATTTCCTATGCTGAGGACCCTGATCTGCCCGTCGTTGACCCGATCGAGCTACAGGCCATCACTAACATTCAAGCGTTTGGCGAGGTGCAGATTCCATGACCCGCACACCGCTGCGTCCTCTGGCCCGTATCCTTGATGCCCGCGCACGGGGTGAAAACCCCAAAGCCATCGAACGGGAAAACATCAGGCAGCGCCACGAAGGCATGAAAGACCGCGCCCGAGCCCGCGCCGAGGGGCGTCTTCTGGTGCTGGGATTGTTCTTTTTCTGTGCGTTTTCAGTCGTCGGGGCCCGCATGGGTATGCTGGCGACGTCCGAGGCGCAGGAACCACTGGCCAGCGCCCCCGGTGCGGCCATTGCCATGCAGCGTGCCAATATCGTCGATCGTGAAGGCCGCATTCTAGCGACCAATCTGGATACTTATTCCGTCTACGCTCAACCGCCGCTGATGATTGACCCGATTGCCGCCGCCGATCAGTTGGTGGCGATCTTTCCCGATCTGGATAAAGAGCGCCTGGTCAAGGACTTTACCGGTAACCGAAAGTTCCTGTGGATCAAAAAGCGTATCTCGCCCGAACAGAAACAGGCGGTGCATGACATAGGTGATCCAGGCATCCTGTTTGGCCCACGCGAGATGCGGCTCTACCCCAATGGCCGTCTGGCTGCGCATATTCTGGGCGGTTCCGGTTTTGGGCGTGAAGGTGTCAGCGCGGCAGAAGTTATCGGCGTCGCAGGCGTGGAGAAGCAGTTCGACGACTATCTGCGCGATCCGGCCAATGGCAACAAGCCTCTGCAACTGTCGCTGGACCTGACAGTTCAGGCAGCGGTTGAGCAGGTGCTGTACGGCGGCATGAAGATCATGAATGCCAAAGGCGCCTCGGCGGTTCTGATGAATGCGCATACGGGCGAGGTCGTTTCGGCCGCGTCTCTGCCGTCCTTCGACCCCAACGACCGTCCGCGCCCGCCAACATCGGGGTTCGACCCGTCTGACAGCCCTCTGTTCAACCGATATGTTCAGGGTGTGTACGAGCTGGGGTCGGTGTTCAAGATTTTCACTGCTGCGCAGGCCGTGCAGCTTGGCTTAGTGAATTCCGAAACCATTATCGACACCTCAGGACCCATGAAGATCGGTCGCTTTCCTATTGGTGAGTTTAATGGCAAAAACTACGGCAAGATCAGCGTGGCGGACGTGATCGTCCATAGCTCGAACCGGGGTACGGGGCGTCTGGCGTTGCAGATTGGCGCAAAGCGACAGCAAGAGTTCCTGAAGTCGCTGGGCATGTTCGAACCCACCCCCTTCGAGATTGTAGAAGCCAAAGGTGGTGAACCGCTGAAGCCCAAAAAATGGGGCGAGCTCAGCACCGTTACCATTTCCTATGGCCACGGTCTGTCGACCAGCCCGATGCATTTGGCGGCTGGCTATGCAGCAATTGCTAATGGCGGGCATTATGTTAGCCCGACTGTCCTGCGGAAGAATGGCCCGCAATACGGCCCGCGCGTGATGTCACAAAGCGCGGCGGTGCAGGCCCAGAAGATGTTGCGCAAGGTAGTTACCGACGGCACGGCCAGCTTTGGCGATGTGGCCGGGTATGATGTTGCTGGCAAGACCGGAACCGCAGACAAACCCAAGCCGCGCGGCGGTTATTACGACGACAAGGTCATCGCCACATTTGCAACGATCTTTCCCGCCTATGATCCGAAGTACGTTCTGATTGTAACGCTGGATGAACCTTCGATCGTGGCGTATGGCGAAAAACGCCGCACGGCTGGGTGGACTGCGGTTCCGGTGGCCGCTGAACTGATCGGACGCATCGCGCCTTTGCTGGGTCTCAGACCTCGGCTTGAGCCTGAGGCCCGCGCTGCTATAACGCTGACCTCAAATTAGGCTGTCCAACAGAGGTGGGTCATGGGCACAAGGACAAAGAAACTTAGCCAACTGGCCCTGACCGCGCGAGGTGGTGCGAATCCTGATATCACAGGGCTGGCTGTTGACAGCCGCGAGGTCAAAGACGGCTTTCTTTTTGCCGCGCTGCCCGGCACGCGGGTGCACGGGGGTGAGTTCATCCAATACGCACTGCGGATGGGAGCATCCGCGATTCTGACAGATGCCGAAGGCGCGGATATCGCAGCCGAAGAATTGGCCGCGTCGGATGCGGCGTTGATTGTGGTTGAGGACCCCCGGCAAGCGTTAGCCGGATGCGCCGCGCTGTGGTTTGGAGCGCAACCTCAGACCATAGTGGCAGTTACTGGGACCAATGGAAAAACCTCTGTCGCGACGTTTGTGCGCCAGATCTGGATGGAGCTTGGTCTTGCCGCTGTAAATCTGGGTACCACCGGGGTCGAGGGCGCCTGGACCGCTCCGCTGGCCCATACCACGCCCGAGCCGATCACTCTGCATCGCTGCCTTGCCGAGGCCACTGAGAATGGCGTGACGCACGCAGCGATGGAGGCGTCGTCGCACGGGCTGGAACAGCGCCGTCTTGACGGTGTGCATCTGACTGCAGCCGGGTTTTCGAACTTCACGCAAGACCATCTGGACTATCACGAAACGTTCGAGGCGTATTTTGCCGCAAAGGCCGGATTGTTCGACCGTGTGCTGCCGCAAGATGGCACAGTCGTGATCAATTTGAACGATCCCAAAGGTTCTGATGTTCGCAAGATTGCCAAGGCGCGCGGGCAGAAGATCCTGACTGTCGGGTTAAGCGATACCGATCTGTGTCTGATCAATCAGCGGTTTGACGCGACTGGGCAGGACCTGCGCTTTTCGTGGCAGGGCAAAGTGTTCCAGACCCGGTTGAATCTGATCGGTGGGTTCCAGGCCGAAAACATCCTGCTGGCCTGTGGTCTGGTAATTGCGGCTGGGGAAGATCCCGAGCGTGTTTTCGAAACCTTACCGTATCTGACAACCGTCCGGGGGCGCATGCAGCTTGCGGCAACACGGGAAAACGGTGCGGCTGTGTTTGTTGACTACGCACATACGCCGGACGCCGTTGCCACGGCGCTCAGGGCGATGCGTCCGCATGTGATGGGCCGTCTGATTGCTATTGTTGGGGCAGGCGGGGATCGTGACGCCACCAAGCGGCCCTTGATGGGGCAAGCCGCCGCAGACAATGCAGACGTTGTTTTCGTCACTGACGACAACCCGCGCAGCGAAGACCCGGCCACCATCCGCGCTGCGGTTTTGCTGGGAGCCCCGGAAGCGACCGAAGTGGGTGACCGCGCCGAGGCCATATTGCGCGGCATTGACGCGCTGCAACCCGGCGACGCCTTGTTGATCGCGGGTAAGGGGCACGAGACAGGCCAGATCGTCGGTGATCAGGTGTTGCCTTTCGACGATGTGGAACAGGCCAGCATCTCGGTGGCCGCTCTGGACGGGAGAGTCGCATGACGCTCTGGACTGCAGCCGAGGCCGCCGAGGCGACCGGAGGGCGCGCGACTGCCGACTGGCAGGTTGATGGCGTATCGATCGATACAAGAACTCTCCGGCCCGGCGATCTGTTCATTGCGCTCAAAGCCGCGCGGGATGGGCATGACTTTGTGGCGCAGGCGTTGGAAAAGGGCGCAGGGGCGGCATTGGTGTCCCGTGTTCCCGAAGGTGTGGCCGAGGACGCGCCATTGTTGATTGTGGACGACGTTCAAACCGGGCTTGAAGCGTTGGGACAAGCGGCCCGCACCCGAACGGATGCTCAGGTTGTTGGGGTGACAGGCAGCGTCGGCAAAACCTCGACCAAGGAAATGCTGGCTACCATACTGGAAACGCAAGGGAAAACCCATGCCAGCGTAGCCAGCTATAACAACCACTGGGGCGTGCCCCTGACGTTGGCCAGGATGCCGCGCGACACCGAGTTCGCTGTAATCGAGATCGGCATGAACCATCCCGGTGAAATCGCTCCGCTGGCCAAACAGGCCCGCCCGCACGTTGCGTTGGTGACGACAGTGGCCGCAGTTCATCTTGAGGCATTTGAGTCCGTCGCCGGCATTGCCCATGAGAAAGCGGCGATTTTCGAGGGGCTTGAGGAGGGCGGAGCAGCTATCGTTAATGCCGATATTGAGCATTCCGACATCCTGCGTCAGACTGCGAAAGACTATGGGGTTGGGATCGTTGATTTTGGCCGCAATGCTGCAGATTACAAGCTGAAGGAAGTGAAGCAAGACGCAGACTCGATTCACGCGGCTGCAGCAGTCGGGGACACGCAAATTACCTATGATGTACAGTCTGCCGGGACTCATTTCGCCATGAATGCGCTGGGTGCGCTAGCGGCCTGTGTCGAAATGGGCATTGATCTGGAAGAAGCCATCGACGGGTTGCGTCAGTGGTCTCCGGTCAAGGGGCGGGGTGTCCGCGAAATTCTACCCCTGGCGACTGGTGGGCAAATCGAATTGCTGGATGACAGTTACAACGCCAACCCGACGTCTATGGAGGCTGCGCTGGACGTGCTGGCGGCGTCACAGAGTAAACGCCGCATCGCATTTCTGGGAGACATGAAAGAGCTGGGCGGCCAGGAATTGGCCATGCACGCCGGTATGGCGGAAGTGGCGGCAATGCAGAAGGTCGATCAGGTTCACTGCATTGGTCCATTGATGAAGGCCCTGCATGACGCCCTTCCAGAGAACAAGCGAGGGCTGTGGTTTGGGACCAGCGCCGAGATGGCAAAGCACCTGCCTGATTTGATTAGTGCGGGCGACACGGTATTGGCCAAGGGTTCTCTCAGCATGGCGTTGGCGCAGATTGTTGACGGTTTGCGGAAAATGGGGCAAGGGAGCGCGCCTGACCCATGATCGCCGCACGAGAAAGGTTTTGACATGCTCTATTGGTTGACCGCCCTGTCGGATGGAGGGGATTTCTTTAACCTCTTCCGCTATATCACGTTCCGTGCGGGCGGGGCCTTTCTGACGGCGCTGATTTTTGGATTTATCTTCGGCAAACCGCTGATCAATGTGCTGCGCAGAAAACAAGGCAAGGGTCAGCCGATCCGGGATGATGGGCCAGAAGGACACTTCTCGAAGGCTGGAACACCGACCATGGGCGGGCTGCTGATCGTGGGTGCTCTGGTAACCTCGACGCTGGTTTGGGCGCGGTGGGATAACCCCTATGTCTGGATGGTTCTGTTCGTGACGCTGGCTTACGCGGCGATTGGATTTGCGGATGACTATGCCAAGGTGTCCAAGCAAAATACCAAAGGCGTGTCTGGCAAGATGCGGCTGGCATTGGGGGTGATCATTGCGGCTCTGGCGTCGCTCTGGGCGTCATTGCACCACCCTGACATGCTGCAAAATCAGCTGGCTGTGCCTGTCTTCAAGGATACGCTTGTTAATCTGGGGATTTTCTACATTCCATTCGCGATCGTCGTGATCGTGGGGGCTGCCAATGCGGTCAACTTGACGGACGGGCTGGATGGATTGGCGATCATGCCGGCAATGATCGCGGCAACAACCCTTGGGATCATTGCTTATGCGGTAGGTCGGGTCGACTTTACCGAGTATTTGGATGTGCATTACGTGCCCGGAACCGGCGAGATTCTGATATTTACTGCAGCATTGTTCGGAGGCGGGTTAGGCTTTCTTTGGTACAACGCTCCGCCTGCTGCCGTGTTTATGGGGGATACCGGATCGTTGGCGCTGGGTGGTGCGCTGGGTGCGATTGCAGTTGCGACCAAGCATGAACTCGTACTTGCTATCGTCGGTGGGTTGTTTGTGATCGAGGCGCTGAGTGTGATTATTCAGGTTCTGTATTTCAAACGCACAGGACGCCGCGTGTTCCTGATGGCCCCGATCCATCATCATTATGAGAAAAAGGGCTGGGCGGAACCGACCATTGTGATCCGTTTCTGGATCATTTCGTTGATCTTGGCGATGATCGGGCTGGCGACGCTGAAGGTTCGGTAAGGCTCCCGCCAGGTTTGGCGGACCTGCGGTCCACCTGCCACCTGTTGGGCCAGGCTCACGCTGCTGCGTGAGCCTTTTGTCGCCCTTGCTTTCAGGGGGGTCTTCTGCGCAGTGTGGCGGCCAATTGGACGTCAGAATAGGGTGCGCGCATGATCCCGGTCAAAGGGTTTTCAGGGCAAAAGGTTGCGGTTCTGGGGCTTGGCCGGTCGGGTCTTGCTACGGCACGAGCATTGCGGGCAGGTCAGGCCGAGCCGGTTTGTTGGGATGACAACCCCGAGGCGCGGGAAAAGGCCGAGGCCGACGGGCTTGCATGCTTCGATTTGCATCGCAATGGAGCCTTTGACGAGATTGCTTCGCTGATTGTCTCTCCTGGTATTCCGCACCTATATCCTGAACCGAACCCGGTTGTGGCTGCAGCGCTGTCGGCCGGTGTGCCGGTGGATAATGATATCGGTCTGTTCTTTCGGTCCTTCGCCGGACCGGAGTGGAACAATTATGATACTCCGCCGCGCGTTATTGCGGTGACGGGATCGAACGGGAAATCGACGACGGCTGCATTGATTCACCATATTTTGACCGAAGCTGGACGAGAAGCTCAACTTGCCGGAAACATCGGGCGCGGAGTTCTGGACATTGATCCGGGGGGAGACGGCTCGGTTGTGGTTCTGGAACTGTCGAGCTACCAGACCGAATTGGCCCGTGCGCTGACGCCGGATGTTGCCGTTTTCACCAACCTCTCACCGGATCATCTGGATCGGCATGGTGGTATTGGTGGTTATTTTGCCGCCAAGCGCCGGCTGTTTGCCGAAGGTGGACCGGATCGCGCAGTGATTGGTGTGGATGAGAAAGAAGGGGCGTTTCTGGCCGGGCAACTGTCTGAAGCGCCAGCCGATGATCGGGTTATCAGAGTTTCTGTTGCCCGCAAGTTGACCGGGCCGGGCTGGCAGATTTTTGCGCGCAAGGGTTTTCTGTCCGAGTATCGAAAAGGACGGCAGGCAGGTTCGATTGATATGCGCGGGATCAAGGGGTTGCCCGGTGCGCATAACCATCAGAACGCTTGTGCAGCTTATGCTGCTTGCCGCGCGTTGGGGCTGGCGCCACGGGTGATTGAGGGAGCGCTGCATAGCTATCCGGGTTTGCCGCACCGCAGCCAGATCATCGCCGAGGCCGATGGTGTGACTTATGTGAATGACTCCAAGGCCACTAATGTCGACAGCGCGCTCAAGGCGCTGAGTGCGTTCGGACAAATCCGCTGGATTTGTGGGGGGCTTGAAAAAGAAGGTGGTTTAGGCGCTTTGAACGGTGTGGCAGCGCAAGTGATCAAAGCCTACGTCATTGGGCGCGAGGCGGCGAATTTTGCCATGCAGCTAGAAGCCGAGGCTCAGGTCTGTACGACAATGGCTGCGGCCGTCGAGCAAGCGATGGCGGACGCACAGCCGGGGGATACGATCTTGCTGGCGCCGGCCGCGGCCAGTTTCGATCAATATGATAATTTCGAACAACGCGGAGAGGATTTCGTGGCGCAGGTCTTGCAAAGGCTCTCGAAATAGGCATTTGCAATAGATCGCCGGTTGCGCGACGCTAGGGTGCTATCAGCTTGACGCGCCATGATTATTGGTTTTGCTTGCCTGCAAATTCAACACGAGGTTATGACTATGCCATACCGTAAGCTTTCTATGATCCTTCCCGCCGCTCTGGTTGTCGGGGCCTGTTCGAATGTTGGGGCGAATTATCAGCCTATCGTCGATGGACCTGTTGGCCCGAACTACAACGCCGATCTGGCCCAGTGTCAGGCTCTGGCCCGCCAGCAGGGAGTGGTCGATAGTAACACCGCTGGTGCCGCAGCCATTGGCGCTGCAGGTGCGGCAGGCACCAAAGCCATTATAGATGACAGCGCCAGCGATCTTGGCCGCGCCGCAGTGGCAGGTGCCCTGGTTGGTGCCGGTGCAAGCGCGATCAGCAATACGCAAAACCAGGAAGTCATCGTGCGCAACTGCATGCGCGGACGCGGTTATAACGTCGTAGGCTAAAGGGTCGCGATGGCCGTTCCGGCGGCGTGGCCCGAGGACCATGCCCACTGGAAATTGTATCCGCCCAACCAGCCGGTGACATCGACCGCTTCGCCAATCGCATAGAGGCCGGGGACATCCCTGGCCTCCATCGTTTTCGACGACAGATCACTTGTATCGATCCCTCCTAGCGTAACCTCTGCGGTGCGATACCCTTCGGTCCCCGAGGGCGTCAGAAGCCAGTCGGAGAGGGCGTCGAACAGCTCGGTCAGTGCGGCGTCGGACTGGTCGGCCAGGTTGCCTGCCATCGGCAGGTGTCGGCTTAGGTAATCCACCAGCCGCGCGGGCAGGTGGCGGGCCAGCTCGGTAGTCAGCGCCTTGCGCCCTCCGGCCTGGCGCTGATCGCGCAGCAGATCGAACAAGGGCAGATCGGGGATCAGGTTGACTCGGATCGCTTCGCCCTCGCGCCAGTAGGATGACAGTTGCAGCACTGATGGCCCGCTGAGGCCGCGATGGGTGAATAGCAATGCCTCGTCAAAGCTGGTGCGGTCGTTTGACAGCCGCACGGGCAGGGACACGCCGGACAGGTCCTTGAATTTGCCATCCGAGAAGGTGAACGGCACCAGCGCCGCCCGCGTCTCGGTCATGTGTAATCCGAACTGTTTTGCAATATCATAGGCCAATCCGGTCGCGCCCATCTTTGGGATCGACTTGCCGCCCGTGGCCAGCACCAGATTGGAGCAGGACAGGCTGACGCGTTGCCCCTCGCGGTCAACCTCCAGAGCGAAGCCGCTTTCGGTCTTGCGCAAGCCTTTCAGCTCGGCCCGCACCCATAGTTCGGCCCCGGCGTGCGTCATCTCGCTCAGCAGCATCTGGATGATCTGTTTTGAAGAGCCGTCACAGAACAATTGCCCCAGTGTTTTCTCGTGCCACGTAATGCCATGACGTCCGACCAGATCAACGAAATCCCACTGTGTGTAGCGTGCTAACGCAGATTTGCAGAAATGTGGGTTCTGAGACAGGAAATTGCTGGGGCCCGCATACATATTGGTAAAATTGCAGCGCCCGCCGCCCGAGATACGGATTTTCTCACCCGGAGCTTTGGCATGGTCGATCACCAACACACGCCCGCCGCAATGGGCGGCGCACATCATACCGGCGGCACCGGCTCCGAGGATGATCGTGTCATAGGTCATGCGCTGCGCTTGGCGTGAATTGGCGGTGAAAGCAAGAGTTTGCAGAAATTGCGGTCAAACACGACAGCGGTTAATGCACGTCTTGGATTGTATGAGAAAGACTTGGTCAGTCTAGCGGAAAATCCAAGAGCTTTGGCCGCACTCTTCCTTGGTCATCAGTGACTTTGGCTCTTTTCCCGTTGCTGCCTAAATATTCACGCGATGATCTACGTCCACTACGGTCTTCGATTGTGATTATGTACCTGTTTCCGTTTGATCCAGAAACAAAACGAACGCGAAATGCATTGTAGTCAGAATAATTTACACAGTGCTTCTCACAGAAACTCGGGAAAGCGTTTCGATACAAAGGAATGATCGTTGCTATATCATCGTCGAGCAAGGTTCCTTGAACACGACCAGTCAAAAAGTCTGCAACAAAAAAACCTTCTTCCGTACATGCGGCTTCTGCAAAAACATTCGCCGAAATCACATGGGGTGGCGCGACGAAACTTAGGCCTCCGACAAGAGAGTCCGTGAAATTATGTGCCACGCTATGAAGAAGATTGTGCTTCATGCCGCAACACTAATTCGAAATCCGATCTTTAAAAAAGCCGAAACATGCTTTCCTATACCATTCGTCGGGTTTGTCCGGCTCATTCCACTAGCCCAAACGCCAAATTCCCTGTAGACTCTCAAACAGATCCCGAAAACGGGACGTGAACGAGGCAGAAAGTGGCGGTATCTCATGACTGAGATGGTGTATGGCGCGGTCCAGGACCAGCGCGGCGAACCGATTCTACCAAAATGGTGGCGGACAATTGACCGCTGGACGATGTCCTGCGTGCTGATCCTGTTTGTCATAGGGTTGTTGCTGGGACTGGCCTCATCGCCACCGCTGGCGGGGCGCAATGGCTTCGATCCCTTCCACTATGTCGAGCGGCAGGCGTTTTTCGGCGGAATGGCGCTCATTGCGATGCTGTTGACCTCGATGATGTCTCCTACGCTGGTAAGGCGGTTGGCAGTGCTGGGCTTTCTGGCAGCTTTTGTGGCGCTGGCCTTTCTGCCGGTGTTTGGCACCGATTTCGGCAAGGGTGCGGTCAGGTGGTATTCGCTGGGCTTTGCGTCGTTGCAGCCGTCCGAGTTTCTGAAGCCAGGTTTTATCGTCGTTGCCGCGTGGCTTTTGGCTGCGTCGCAGGAGATCAACGGCCCTCCGGGGCGGTTGTGGTCTTTTGCGCTGTGCATGGCAATTGTCGGTATGCTGGTGATGCAGCCTGATTTCGGGCAGGCTTGTCTGATCCTGTTTGGCTGGGGAGTGATGTATTTTGTCGCTGGTGCCCCCATGCTGTTGCTGGTTGGCATGGCGGGTGTCGTGGTTTTGGGGGGCATGGTCGCCTATTCGAATTCGGAACACTTTGCCCGCCGCATCGACGGTTTTCTGAATCAAGAGGTCGACCCAACCACTCAGCTGGGATACGCCACCAACGCCATTCGCGAAGGGGGGCTGTTCGGGGTCGGTGTCGGTGAGGGGCAGGTGAAATGGTCGCTGCCCGATGCCCATACCGATTTCATCATCGCCGTCGCGGCCGAGGAATACGGGTTGATTCTGGTGCTGATCATCATCGCGCTTTATTCGCTGATTGTCGTGCGTTCGTTGCTGCGGCTGATGCGCGAGCGTGACATGTTTATTCGTCTGGCCGGAACCGGCCTAGCCTGCATGTTTGGCGTCCAGGCGATGATTAACATGGGCGTGGCGGTGCGTCTGCTGCCCGCGAAAGGCATGACTTTGCCGTTCGTCAGCTATGGGGGCTCGTCCCTGATCGCAGGGGGTATTGCGGTCGGAATGCTTTTGGCGTTTACCCGCAGCCGCCCACAGGGCGAACTTGGCGATATTCTGCGCGGAAGAGGATAATGGGCAAACCTTATCTGTTGATTGCGGCTGGCGGCACCGGGGGCCATATGTTTCCCGCCCAGGCGCTGTCCGAGGCAATGTTGAACAAGGGCTGGCGCGTGCGCCTGTCTACCGACGCCCGAGGCGCGCGCTACACCAGCGGCTTTCCGCATTCGACCGAAATTGTCGAAGCCACTTCGGCCACTTTTGCCCGCGGTGGACTGGCCGCAAAGGCAATGGTCGGGCCCAAGATTGCCGCAGGTGCCACCAGCATGGTGCTTCAGATGATGCGGGATCGGCCGGGCGTCGTCGTTGGCTTTGGGGGATACCCATCGATCCCTGCACTGGGTGCAGCGACGATGCTGAAAATCCCGCGCATGATCCACGAACAAAACGGTATCCTGGGGCGGGTGAACCAGCTTTTCGCTATCCGCGTGTCGCAAGTGGCCTGCGGTGTCTGGCCTACGGACTTGCCCGAAGGGGCGCACGGTGTTCACACAGGCAACCCGGTTCGTGCTGCGGTGTTAGAGCGCGCGGCAGCGGGCTATATCCCGCCCGGCGACTACCCCATGTCGGTTCTGGTGATGGGCGGATCGCAGGGCGCGCGTATCCTTAGTGATGTCGTACCCGGTGCGATTGCCGCTTTGCCCGAAGACCTGCGCAGCCATATTCGCGTTGCGCATCAGGCCCGCGATGAAGATGGCGAACGGGTCACCACCTTTTACGCCGATCACGGCATCCGGGCCGAGGTCAAAAGTTTCTTTCAGGACGTCCCGCGGCGCATGTCTGACGCACAGTTGGTCATCTCGCGGTCGGGCGCGTCCAGCGTTGCCGATATCTCGGTTATCGGGCGGCCCTCGGTCCTGATCCCGTTTGCCGCCGCTGCAGGAGATCACCAGACCGCCAACGCGCGTGGGCTGGTTCAGGCCGGTGGGGCGATTATGATCCCCGAAAACGCGCTTGACGTTCCCTCGCTGACAGAGCAAATCACCGCAGTTCTGACCAACCCCGAAGCCGCGCAAAAGATGGCCCGCGCCGCGCTCTCGACTGGTGCCCCCGACGCGACCGAGCGTCTGGTAGCCCTAGTCGAACAACTGGCACAGAAGGAGACAGCATGAATCCTGCAACCAAACTGCCGCAAGACGTAGGACCGATCCATTTCGTAGGGATTGGTGGGATCGGGATGTCCGGCATTGCCGAGGTTCTGCTTAACCTGGGCTATCGGGTGCAGGGATCGGATCTGAAAGCCTCCAAGATCACGGACCGGTTGGCTGGTCTGGGGGCGGATATCTTTATCGGCCAGCGCGCTGAAAATCTGGACAACGCTGCCGTGGTTGTCGTTTCGACCGCCATCAAACCCGGCAACCCCGAATTGGACGGTGCGCGGGCAATGGGCCTGCCGGTTGTACGCCGCGCCGATATGCTGGCCGAGCTGATGCGCCTCAAGTCCAACATCGCTATCGCCGGAACGCATGGCAAAACCACCACGACGACCATGATGGCCGAGCTGATGGTGGCCGGTGACTTTGACCCGACCGTGATCAATGGCGGCGTCATCCATGCCTATGGCTCGAACGCGCGTATGGGGCAGGGGGAATGGATGGTGGTTGAGGCCGATGAGTCCGACGGCTCGTTCAACCGCTTGCCTGCGACCATTGCAATCGTCACCAATATCGACCCCGAGCATATGGAGCATTGGGGCGATTTCGACAAACTGCGCGACGGCTTCTACGAGTTCGTCTCGAATCTGCCATTCTATGGTCTGGCGGTCTGCTGCACCGACCACGCCGAGGTTCAGACGCTAGTGGGCCGCATCACCGACCGCAGGGTGCGGACTTACGGGTTCAATGCGCAGGCCGACGTCAGGGCGGTGAACCTGACCTACAAGCGCGGCATCGCCCATTTCGATATCCATCTGCAATACGAAGATACGATGATCGAAGGCTGTACCCTTCCGATGCCAGGGGATCACAACGTTTCGAACGCGCTGTCTGCCGCTGCTGTGGCCCGTCATCTGGGAATGAAAGCCTCGGAAATTCGCGATGCGCTGGCCAATTTTGGCGGCGTAAACCGCCGCTTTACAAAAGTGGGCGAAGTCAACGGCGTCACGATCATCGACGATTACGGCCACCACCCGGTTGAAATCGCAGCCGTTTTGAAGGCCGCTCGGCAGGCGACCGATGGTCGTGTCATTGCCGTGCATCAGCCGCACCGTTACTCGCGACTGTCCAATCTGTTTGACGATTTCTGCACCTGCTTCAACGACGCGGATGTTGTAGCCATCGCCGAGGTATTCGCCGCTGGAGAGGATCCGATCGAAGGTGCCTCGCGCGACGATCTGGTGCAGGGCCTGATCAGGCACGGTCACCGCCATTCCCGCGCTTTGTTGGATGAAAAGGATCTTGAGCGGCTTGTGCGCGAACAGGCGCGTCCCGGCGACATGGTTGTGTGCCTTGGGGCCGGGACGATCAGTGCATGGGCTAACGGGCTGCCTGATCGTTTACTGCAAAAACAGGCTGTTTGACTCAATGGACTCTGCCGCAGCGCGAGTTTAAAGGGTGGCGCCGCAACTACAGTCATAGGCGTCCTCGGAGGGGCAATTGGTGTATTCGGTCGTATTCGCTGCCTTGTGGGTCATTGCCTCGACAATCGTGGCGATGCTGCCAATGCGCTTGCAATTCCCGCCGGGGATTGTGCTGTTCGCCCTTGCCCCTGTGATGATCGTGTGGATTGGCTATGATTTCGGCTGGTTCATTTCGGTTTTGGCTTTTGCCGGATTTGCGTCCATGTTCCGCAGGCCGATCCGCCATTATTGGTCCCGCTGGGCAGGACGGGAGGTTGAGGAATGAGTTGGTCCATCGCTCTTGCCGCACTATGGGGTATTACCGCGAATATTCTGGCGATGCTGCCCAGCAAGGATAACCACTGGACCCGCGCCTACGTCCTGATCGCTGTGGGTATCCCGATATTGGGGTACGTCACCTTGCAGAACGGGCCGTGGATCGGATTGATTGTTTTGGCGATGGGCATGTCGGTGTTGCGTTGGCCGGTGATTTATCTTGGCCGGTGGTTGCGAGCCTTGGGGCGTCCACAAGAGTGACACTTTTTTCATTATTTTATTTTCGTTCCTACAGCTGCGTTCCTAGCCGCAGCGGCAGTATCTAGCTTTCTTGCGAATGGCGGTCAGCATTGGCTGAATGCTAGTTTTCTTGGTGGACTCGTTTTGTTGTCTGCATTTCTGCACTTTAGCGTTGCACGCGGCCAACCGCCCTCGGATACCGCCTATATTCAATCTATTTCGCTTAATTTAGTGCTATTGCCCGCAACGATCGGGGCAGCAATCGGGATAGCTGCGGGTTTGATAGAAAAAGTATTGGGTGGGCTGTAAATACCTCCTCTTCTGAGGATGACATCCACGTAGGTCAAGTTTAGAAGATGCGGATGACATTCGCTTTCTCTTCAATTCGCGGCAAACTCACCGAAAACCGCGCGCTCAACGACCTCACATGGCTGCGCGTTGGCGGCCCGGCGGACTACTTGTTTCAACCTGCCGATGTGGAGGATCTACAAGCCTTCCTGCGCGATCTGCCTGATAATGTCTCTATCTTCCCGATGGGCGTCGGATCCAACCTCATTGTCCGCGACGGAGGGTTGCGGGCCGTGGTGATCCGGCTGGGGCGCGGGTTCAATGGTATCTCGGTTGAGGGGAATGTGGTCACGGCAGGTGCCGCGGCGCTGGACGCGCATGTGGCACGCAAGGCGGCGGACGCGGGCGTGGATTTGACCTTTTTGCGCACCATTCCGGGCTCAATCGGTGGAGCGGTGCGGATGAACGCGGGTTGCTATGGCAGTTACACCGCAGATGTTTTGCAAACGGCAACCGTCGTCACCCGGCAGGGCGAGTTGGTCGAGCTGAACACTGATGATCTGAACTTCCGCTACCGCCAGTCAGACTTGCCCGATGGCGCGGTTCTGGTTTCGGCCACGTTCGAAGGTCCACTGGGTGATCCGGCAGAGCTGCATGCCCGCATGGCGGCCCAACTGCAGAAGCGCGACGAAACCCAGCCCACCAAGGATCGCAGCGCCGGGTCAACTTTCCGCAATCCGGCGGGGTTTTCATCGACCGGGCAAGCCGACGACGTGCATGACCTCAAGGCCTGGAAAGTGATCGACGATGCCGGGATGCGCGGCGCCACAAAAGGCGGCGCGCAGATGAGCCCGAAGCACTCGAATTTCCTGATCAACACTGGCACGGCCACGGCCGCTGACCTTGAGGGTCTGGGGGAAGAGGTGCGAAAAAAGGTTTACGAAACAAGCGGCATCACGCTAGAGTGGGAAATCATGCGGGTCGGTGATCCGCTGAAAAAATAAAGCCCCGGCCGTCAGACCAATAACAGGCAATTTTAGGCGACGGATCAAAGGCATAAACGCAGTACGGACCACGACATAAGGTCCGGGGACATTGAGGCGCACGAAGTGGGAATGTCGAGCAGGACAACCCCCAAAGTGGCGGTATTGATGGGTGGACCCTCGGCGGAACGCGAGGTGTCTCTCAGCTCTGGGCGCGAATGCGCGGCCGCCCTCAAGGGAGAAGGCTTTGAAGTGGTCGAACTGGACGCAGGTCCTGACCTCTACGCGCGCCTTTTGGACATCAAACCGGATGTGGTATTCAACGCCCTGCATGGCCGCTGGGGCGAGGATGGCTGTGTGCAGGGCCTGCTGGAGTGGATGCAGATTCCGTACACGCATTCCGGTGTTCTGGCATCGGCCCTGGCCATGGACAAGCAGCGCAGTAAAGAGGTGTATCAGGCCGAAGGCCTGCCCGTGGTTCCCAGCGTGATCGTGCCCAGGGTAGAGGTTATTGAGGTTCACGTGATGGAGCCTCCTTACGTGGCCAAACCCAACAACGAAGGGTCCAGCGTCGGTATTTACATCGTCCACGAAGGTTCTAACGGGCCTCCGCAATTGTCGGAGGAAATGCCTGAATACGTGATGGTTGAGAAATACGTCGCGGGGCGTGAGCTGACAGTCACCGTGATGGGTGACCGCGCTCTGACCGTGACCGAGATCATGACCGATGGCGGCTGGTACGACTATGACGCCAAGTATAAACCCGGCGGATCGTGGCATGTTGTGCCTGCCGATATCCCGACCGAGATTTTTGACCTTTGTATGGGCCATGCTCTGACGGCGCATAATGCGTTGGGGTGCAAGGGGGTCAGCCGCACTGATTTCCGCTGGGACGACCGCGAGGGCGCAGATGGCCTGTTCCTTCTGGAAACGAACACGCAGCCCGGTATGACGCCGACCTCTCTGGTCCCCGAACAGGCGGCTCATGTGGGCATGACGTTCGGGCAATTGTGCGCCTGGATGGTAGAGGATGCCTCATGCGACCGCTAAGGGCTACACGCGCACCGGTGATCCACCGCTCGAAACCTCTGGCGGGTCCGGACGCAGATTTCAGTTCTGGCGCACGGCCCGATGCAGACCCCAAAATCCGCTTGAGTGGAGGTAAAGTTTTCGGCCGTAAGTCACAGCGCTTTGATCCGGCACCGTCGCGTCTGAGTTACAGGATGCAGCGCTGGATGCTGACGCCGGGCGTGCGGCGTGGCCTGAAAATCGGGCTGCCGATGCTTGCGGTGTGCGCGGCGGTGGGGCTTTATTTCGGATCGGCAGAACGGCGCGAGGCGATGGTGGCATATGTCGCTGACATCAAGACATCGATCCAGCAGCGCCCGGAATTCATGGTCAACCTGATGGCGATCGACGGGGCGGGCACCAATCTGTCCGAAGATATCCGCGAAGTGGTGCCATTGGATTTCCCGATCAGTTCGTGGGATCTGGACGTTGAACAAATCCGCGACACGATCACCGGGCTGAATCCGGTCAAATCGGCCACAGTGCGCGTGCGCCCCGGAGGCATTTTGCAGGTGGATGTTGTTGAGCGTCAACCGGTTGTTGTGTGGCGTACCCGCAGGGGGATCGAGTTGCTGGACGAAACCGGTGCGCATGTGGAACGCATCGCGTCGCGTAAGGTTCACTCCAACCTGCCGCTGATCGCGGGCAAAGGTGCAGACGCACATGTATCCGAGGCGCTGGCGCTGATGGCAACCGCCCGCAGTCTGGGTGCGCGGGTTCGTGGCCTTGTGCGGATCGGTGAACGCCGGTGGGATTTGGTTCTGGATCGCGGGCAGCGCATCATGCTGCCACCCGAACGCCCAGTTCGCGCGCTGGAACGTGTGCTGGCGGTGAACGAGGTGCAGGACCTATTGGAGCGCGACGTGGCCGTGGTTGACATGCGCCTTGGGCAGCGGCCGACAATCAGGATGACCAAAGCTGCCAGCGAAGACTGGTGGAATACAAAAGTGACAGTGGGTAACGGGCAGTAACGACCATGATGACCGATCTTTATCAGTCCCAACGGGCCATGCGGCAGATGCGCAGACAGGCGATGCAACGCGGTGTTGTCGCTATTCTGGACGTCGGCAGTTCCAAGATTTCATGCCTTGTGTTGCGGTTCGACGGCACTGGTCGCCTAAGCGAAGATAACAGCATCGGCTCGCTGGCGGGTCAGAGCGGGTTTCGCGTGATCGGCGCTGCGACAACACGGTCGCGCGGGGTGCAGTTCGGCGAAGTCACTGCGATGCAGGAAACCGAACGCGCCATCCGCACCGCCCTTCAAGCGGCACAAAAGATGGCTGATATTCGGGTGGATCATGTGATTGCCTGTTTCTCAGGCGCGAACCCCCGGTCTTATGGTCTGGACGCTCAGGTGGACCTCGAAGGTCAGGTCGTGAGCGAGGCCGAGGTCGGCCGCGTGCTAAATGCCTGCGATGTCCCGGATTACGGAGCGGGCCGAGAGGTTTTGCACGCCCAGCCGGTGAATTTCGCACTGGATAACCGTTCTGGCCTGATCGACCCGCGCGGACAAATGGGCCAAAGCCTCGCCGTGGACATGCACATGCTGACCGTCGATGCCGCGGCGATTCAGAACATCGTGCGTTGTATCAAGCGCTGCGATCTGGAGCTGGCGGGAATTGCGAACTCGGCCTACGTATCCGGGATTTCCGCACTGGTTGAGGATGAGCAGGAGCTGGGTGCAGCCTGTATCGACATGGGCGGCGGTACGACCAGTGTCTCGATCTTCATGAAAAAGCACATGATCTACGCCGATTGCGTGCGAATGGGTGGTGATCACGTCACGGCGGATATCTCGATGGGGTTGGGTGTTCCGGCCTCGGTCGCCGAGCGAATCAAGACTTTTAACGGTGGAGTTCACGCGACTGGTGCCGATGATCGCGATCTGATCGACATCGGCGGCGATACCGGTGATTGGGAACATGACCGTCGCACGGTTAGTCGCGCTGAATTGATCGGCATCATGCGCCCCCGCGTCGAAGAAATCCTGGAAGAGGTCCGCATCCGTCTGGATGCCGCAGGCTTTGATCACATGCCGATTCAGCAGATCGTGCTGACCGGTGGCGGTAGCCAGATCATGGGCCTGGACGGATTGGCAACGCGCATTCTGGGCCAGCGTGTTCGCCTGGGTCGCCCGCTGCGGGTTCATGGTCTGCCGCAATCGGCGACAGGGCCGGGGTTCTCGTCAGTTGTGGGACTCAGCTTGTTTGCGGCGCATCCCCAAGACGAATGGTGGGATTTCGAAATTCCGGTCGACACCTATGCCGCGCGCCCGTTCAAACGTGCTGTGCGCTGGTTCCGTGACAATTGGTAAGGCAGTCGGGTGCGCGTTTTTTGTCGCGCTGACACCAGTGGCGACGCAAGCTCAGACCCGGATCACGCCCGAGGCTTTTCTGAGCGCCGTTCAGGGTAAAACAGTGAGGTTCCACGACTACCCCAGCGGTATTCTGGTAGGCACTGAGGAATTCCTGAGCCCCAGCCTTTCGGTTTGGCGGATGGAAGGACGGGGCTGCGTCTATGGCCAAATCACCACGCCCAACGGACAAATCTGCTTTTTGTACGACGACGACCCTGATGGCTTGCCAGTTTGCTGGTGGCCCTTTCTGCACAACGATCGTCTGATGGTGCGTCTGGCAACTTTTACCCGTTCCGAAATTCAAGAGGTGCGCAGCATCACCGATGACGGGTTAAACTGTCCAAGTACCCCAATTAGCTAAAGAAATGGGTTGCAGCAGCCAACGTTATCCCGCAAGATATCCACAAGGCCCGTCAGAGGCCCTGCGGCAGGACCTGAGCAGTTTTCCGCATCTTTAGAATCGGTGTTTTTTGTCGGGTGACGCACATTTCAGCTTCGGTGTAGGTGTCGCTTGTTTTGTGCTGCATTGAGTTCCTTCCGCAACATCTGGCAATCAATGCGAAATACTGCTGACTTGTGCCTTATTTCCTCCATATTTTGTGGATTCGCGCGATTTTTGGCGTGACGTTTGCGGTTTCGGTCGGTAGGATTGTTAGCGGATAGGTAAGAAAAACACCGCTTTGGCGGGTAAATAAAACAGGCGGACAGAGCATGACATTGAATCTTTCGATGCCCGGGCACGACGAACTGAAGCCTCGGATTACAGTATTTGGCGTTGGCGGTGCGGGCGGCAACGCTGTTAACAACATGATTGAAAAGCAGCTGGACGGCGTCGATTTTGTGGTCGCCAACACCGATGCGCAGGCGCTGCAACAAAGCCAGTCCTCGGCGCGGGTGCAGCTGGGCGTAAAGGTTACTGAAGGTCTTGGGGCTGGGGCCCGTCCGACCGTCGGTGCCGCAGCCGCCGAAGAAAGCATTGAACAGATCGTTGACCACCTTGCGGGCGCGCACATGTGCTTTATCACCGCTGGCATGGGCGGCGGCACAGGTACTGGAGCCGCTCCGATCATCGCGCAAGCCGCGCGTGAGCTGGGTGTGCTGACGGTTGGTGTTGTCACCAAGCCCTTCCAGTTTGAAGGTGCCAAGCGGATGCGTCAGGCCGAAGACGGCGTTGAGGCCCTGCAAAAAGTCGTCGACACGCTGATCATCATTCCAAACCAGAACCTGTTCCGCCTCGCCAACGAAAAGACCACGTTCACCGAGGCGTTCTCGATGGCGGATGACGTGCTGTACCAGGGCGTCAAAGGGGTGACTGACCTGATGGTCCGTCCGGGCCTGATCAACCTCGACTTTGCTGACGTACGTGCCGTGATGGACGAAATGGGCAAGGCGATGATGGGTACTGGTGAGGCCACCGGCGAAGATCGCGCGGTTCAAGCCGCCGAGAAGGCGATCGCCAACCCGCTGCTGGACGAAATCAGCCTCAAAGGCGCAAAAGGCGTCCTGATCAACATTACCGGCTCGCACGACCTGACCTTGTTCGAACTGGACGAAGCCGCCAATCGCATCCGCGAAGAAGTGGATCCCGAGGCCAACATCATCGTCGGTTCGACCCTCGATACCGATATGGAAGGTGGCATGCGGGTTTCGGTGGTTGCGACAGGGATCGACGCCAGCGAAAAGCACGAGGATGTCCCCGTTGCGCGCCGCTCGATGTCGGCACCGCTGACCCGTACGGTATCCGCAGAAGAGCCGCAGCAGGAAGAGGCTCCAGCCGCAGTGGCCGATGCAGTGGAGCCGGAGCCCGAGGTGAACCGCGAGCCCTCGCTGTTTGAAACCACCGAGGAAACTGCACCGTCGCAAATCCGGCAGGAAGCAGAGCGGGACGATGATGGTTTGCCGCCCCCGGCCTATCAGCCGCGCGTGGCCGAGTTCGAACCGACGCCAGAGCCGGCCGAGGCCGCTCCGGAAAACTTTGTGGCTCCGCAGCCTCAACAGACCGCAGGAACACCATCACCCGAGGCGCTGCAGCGTCTGCAAGCCGCGGTTCAGAACGTGCCCGCGTCCGAGCGTGGTCATGCAGCACCGCGTCCGCAGGCGCCGCAACCGGCCCCGACACAGCAGGCAGACGGGCAGGATCGGCCCCGGTTTGGCTTTAATCGCCTGATCGATCGGATGACTGGTCACGCGGCTGATACGCCGGCGCAACCGGTGCGTCAGCAGCCGACATTGCGCCAAGGTGACGCTACGGCACCTGCGCATGAAGAGGCCGACCCCGAACAGGATCGGATCGAAATTCCGGCTTTCCTACGCCGTCAGGCCAACTGATCGCGGTAACAAAATAACCTTAAAGGGTCGCCAAACGGCGGCCCTTTTCTTTTTAAATTCAATCTCTTAAGCACCTGTAAGCAGGCTTTTGCCGATCTGTCACATTCATGTTTCATTCAGTTACAAAGAGTGAGTTGAGCCTAGCCGCTTGCTTCCTTAGTTGAATGCTCAACACGGCGCGGGAACGCCGGACACCACTCACCGAGGTTTATTTTGCAACATACGCTCAAATCTCCGATCACGTTTACAGGCGTCGGGCTGCACAGCGGCATGCCTGCGACGATGGTCCTGAAGCCGGCAGCCGCCGGTCACGGCATCTGGTTCAAACGGACGGATATCGAGCTTGGCAATGCCCTCATCCCTGCGATCTATGACGTTGTCGAGCGGACGCCGCTGTGCACCCGTTTGGTGAACGACGCAGGCGTTTCGGTTTCTACCATCGAGCACATCATGGCCGCACTGGCCGGATGCGGCGTGCACAACGCACTGATCGAGATCGACGGTCCCGAAGTTCCGATCATGGACGGCTCATCGATTGAGTTCGTGCGTAGCATCATGGCCAAAGGCGTGCGCCGTCAGGCCAGCCCGGTTCTGGCCTTCGAAGTGCTCAAGCCTGTTACTGCCTCACGCGAGGGAGCCAGCGCTTCGATTGCGCCGGCCGATGGTCTGATCATCGATTTCCATATCGATTTTGAAGACAGCGCCATCGGTAGCCAGACGAAAACACTGGATATGCGCAACGGGTCCTTCGCTCGTGAACTCAGCGATTGCCGCACTTTCTGCCGCCGGACTGACGTTGAAGCGATGCGCGAAAACGGTTTGGCCCTTGGTGGTACGTTAGAGAACGCGGTCGTTGTGCAGGGTGACGAAGTGCTGACGCCGGGCGGTTTCCGCCACGCGGATGAAGCCGTGCGCCACAAGATGCTGGATGCCTTGGGTGATTTGTATCTGGCTGGTGGTCCGATTCTGGGCCGCTTCACCGGTGACAAGTCCGGTCACGCGATGACCAACACCCTGTTGCGCAAGCTGTTTGAGACACCCGGCGCAGTGCGCCCGATCCTGTGCACCCCCGAACAGGCCGCGCGTCTGCCGGGTCAAGGTCTGGTCTGGGACGAAATCCCTGAAGTTGCCTGATTGGATCAACTCTGCCGACAATTCCGCCAACTGGCGTACTAAGGCGTTTTGCCTCGGAATTATCTGTGCTAAACCGAAGCCCGATCCGGGGCTTACCCCGATAGAAATACGACAAGGATAGGCGGAATGGTTGGCACCAAAGCGGCAGTCAGATTCGCAGGCGCGATTCTTCTGGCAGCAGTTTTGACGGCATGCGGCAACAAAGGCGCAGACCGCGATCAGAACCTGGAAGGGTTTACCCCAGAACAGATCTTTACCCGTGGCGAGTACGAGCTGTCGCAGAATCGCTCGGATGATGCAGCGTGGTATTTCTCGGAAGTTGAGCGCCTGTACCCGTATTCTGACTGGGCCAAACGCGCGCTGATCATGCAGGCGTTTTCGTTTCACGCCGATAAGAATTACGAGGAAAGCCGCGCAGCCGCGCAGCGTTATATCGACTTTTACCCAACCGACGAAGATGCAGCTTATGCGCAGTACCTTCTGGCGCTGAGCTATTACGACCAGATTGACGAGGTTGGGCGCGACCAGGGCCTGACCTTTCAGGCACTGCAATCGCTGCGCACGGTGATCGAGGTTTACCCCGACAGCGAGTACGCAACGTCGGCAGTGCTGAAATTCGATCTGGCTTTCGACCATCTGGCGGGCAAAGAGATGGAGATCGGGCGCTATTACCTGCGTCAGGATCACTATACCGCCGCCATCAACCGCTTCCGCGTTGTGGTTGAGGACTTCC
Source organism: Ruegeria sp. BC1 (assembly GCF_056539305.1). Lineage (NCBI taxonomy): Bacteria > Pseudomonadati > Pseudomonadota > Alphaproteobacteria > Rhodobacterales > Roseobacteraceae > Ruegeria > Ruegeria sp. BC1. The sequence goes on along the minus strand of NZ_JBQFUT010000002.1, from coordinate 123,963 downwards.
AGACCACGTCGCACACCGCCGAAGCGCTCTATCGTCTGATCGAAGCGTATCTGTCGCTGGGTCTGGTGGATGAGGCGCAATCAGCTGGTGCGATCTTGGGCTACAACTACCAGTCGTCAGAATGGTACGATGCGGGCTACAAGCTGCTGACCTCGCGTGGGTTAGAGCTCAAGAGCCGTGGTAACAACTGGCTCAGCCAGATTTACCGCCAGACCATCAAAGGTGAGTGGTTGTAATCGTCATGGCTAAAGGCGTGGGACGCTAAGATCCGATGCTGCGCGCCCTCGATATCCGCGACATGCTGATCATCGACCGGTTGGAATTGACCTTCCAGCCGGGTCTGAATGCATTGACCGGTGAAACCGGCGCGGGCAAGTCAATCCTGCTGGACTCGCTGGGCTTTGTGCTGGGATGGCGGGGCCGGGCCGAATTGGTCCGCCAAGGCGCCGCGCAGGGTGAAGTAGTGGCCGAGTTCGAACTGCCCGAAGGTCACGCGGCACACGAGATTCTGACCGATGCGGGTTTGCCCAGCGGAGAAGAGCTGATCCTGCGTCGCGTCAACACGGCCGAGGGTCGCAAGACCGCTTGGGTCAATGACCGCCGTTGTTCCGGCGAGGTGCTGCGGGCGCTGTCGGAAACCCTGATCGAATTGCATGGCCAGCACGATGATCGTGGATTGCTGAACCCACGCGGCCACCGGACCATGTTGGATAATTACGCCGGGATAGGCGAACACCTTGCGACAGTACGCGCAGCATGGACGGATATGTCTCGTGCGCGCAAGGCTTTGGCTGAGACCGAGACGAACCTTGCTGCTATGCGCGCGGAAGAGGAATTCCTGCGCCACTCAGTGGCTGAACTGGACAAGTTGGACCCGCAGCCCGGTGAGGATGCCGATCTGGACGCGCGCCGCAGGATGAGGCAGGGGGCCGAGCGCATCCGTGATGACGTTGCCCGTGCCTTCGATCTGCTGGGTGGCGACGGGGCCGAAGGCGCGATGTCTGACGCTGTGCGCTGGTTGGAAGGCGTGACCGACAACGCAGGCGGGCAGTTGGAAGAACCGATCGCTGCGCTCGGGCGCGCACTGATCGAACTGGGCGAGGCGCAGGACGGCGTCAACGCCTGCCTTCAAGCGCTGGATTTCAATCCCGCCGAGTTGGAGGCCGCCGAGGAACGATTGTTTGCCATCCGTGCGCTGGCCCGCAAACATGATGTTGCCCCGGACGATCTGGGCGCATTCGCTGACACGTTGCGTGAGCGCCTGAATGCGTTGGATGCGGGTGACGCCGATCTTGCCGACCGAAGCGCTGCTGTCGAGGCGGCTCAGGCCGCTTACAGCGCTGCCGCAGGTGCGCTCAGCGATGCGCGCCATCAGGCAGCAGGGCAACTGGATGCAGCCGTTATGGCAGAACTTGCACCATTGAAAATGGAACGTGCAGTGTTCAGAACGGAAATCACTGCCGCCGATGCCGGCCCCGAGGGGGTTGATGCTGTGGCGTTCACCGTTGCCACCAATCCTGGCGCGCCGTCTGGCCCGTTGAATAAGATCGCTTCGGGCGGTGAACTCAGCCGCTTTCTGCTGGCGCTCAAAGTCTGCCTGTCCGGTGATGACAGTGCCCGAACGATGATTTTCGATGAAATCGACCGTGGCGTTGGCGGGGCTACCGCCGATGCGGTAGGTCGCCGTCTGGCTTCGCTGGCGCAGGGCGGGCAGGTTTTGGTGGTGACCCACTCGCCGCAGGTGGCTGCCCGGGCCGCTCATCATTGGAGGGTGCAGAAACAGGTCGCCGACGGACAGACCCTTTCAACTGTGATCCCTCTGGCCGATCCTGACCGCGTGGACGAGATCGCTCGTATGGTTGCAGGCGACACCATAACGGACGAGGCCCGCGCCGCGGCCCGCGCTTTGCTGGACGCCTGAACCCATTCTGCCGCTTTCCAGTCCCCAAACCGTCGCGATCCCACTTTTATAAGGGCGCTCCGTGGCTTACTAAGGGGTACGCACTGATCCCCGAGGGCCAATGACCCAATCGACCCGCACCGTTCTACGCAACCAGCTCAATCAGGCTCTGGCCGCGATGAAGGATGCGTGGCGGGTGATGCTACGTCGAGGTCCCAGCCAGATTCAGTTCTGGTTCATCGCGCTGGCTATTGGGATTGCAGCAGGTTTTATGGCGCTGTTCTTTCGCCAGTCAATTACCGCGCTGCAGGGGTTTGTCTATGGCGCGGAGGATCTGCGGCAACTTCATAGTTTCGCCGCCACGCTGGAGTGGTACTGGCTGGTTCTGATCCCCATTGTCGGCGGGCTGGTTGTCGGACTTATTCTGGACAGGTTCACCGATGATGGGCGGGTGCGCTCGGTCGCCGATGTGATCGAGGGGGCTGCCGTGACCGATGGGCGGGTCGAGGTCAAGGCAGGCATCGCCTCGATGTTTGCGTCCCTGATCACCCTCAGCACAGGCGGTTCATCCGGGCGCGAAGGTCCGGTGGTGCACATGGCCGGTGTGATCTCGACTTGGGTCAGTGACCGGATACATGCTGATGGTATCACCGGGCGCGATCTACTGGGATGTGCCGTGGCCGCCGCCGTATCCGCCAGCTTTAACGCCCCAATTGCCGGGGCACTGTTCGCGCTCGAAGTCGTTCTGCGCCACTTTGCCGTTCACGCTTTTGCGCCCATTGTCATCGCTTCGGTGGCGGGTACGGTGATCAACCGCCTTGCTTATGGTGACGTGACTGAATTCATTCTCGAGACACCCGGCGCCATCAAATTCTACGTGGAACTGCCCGCCTTTTTGTTGCTTGGGGTAATCTGCGGGATCGTTGCATTGCTGCTGATGCGATCAGTGCTGTTTGCGGACGATATCGGATCTCACATCCAGTCGCGCCTGTCCTTGCCGCGCTGGCTGCGCCCGGCGGTATCGGGCGCGATGCTGGGGGTTATTGCGATCTGGTTTCCGCATATCATCGGCGTCGGATACGAAACGACGATCCTTGCCCTGACCGGTGACCTGTTGCTGACAACCGCAATACTGTTTGCTGTCATCAAAACTGTTGCCGTGGCCATCACCATGGGCGGGCGCATGGGCGGCGGGATATTCTCACCTTCGTTGATGATCGGAGCGCTGACCGGCCTAGCTTTTGGCCTGATCGCAACCGGCTTGCTACCGGAAGTGTCGGGCACCCATACGCTCTATGCCTTTGCCGGAATGGGGGCAGTTGCAGCAGCCGTACTGGGCGCACCGATCTCGACCGCGCTTATTGTATTCGAGCTGACCGGAGACTGGCAGATCGGTCTGGCGGTAATGGTCTCGGTGTCGATGTCTACGGCGCTGGCGTCGCGGCTGGTGGACCGGTCGTTCTTCCTGACCCAGTTGGAACGCCGCAATGTACACCTGGCGGCGGGGCCGCAGGCCTATCTGCTGGCTTTGCTGCGGGCCGGTGCAGTGATGCGCCCAATTGGCGGTCCGCGCTCGATCACCAGTGAAGAAGCGCAAGAGATGATCGAACAGGGCCTTTGCGTACAGGCGAGCGCCACGCTTGAGGCCGCAATGCCCTATTTCGACCGCGATGACATTCCCTGTATTCCGGTTGTTATTGTAAACGATGACGGCAGCGAATCCCCGGTTGGAGCGCTCTATCACGTTGACGCGCTTAAGGCGTATAACCGGGCGCTGGCCGCCACAGCGGCCGAAGAGCATTCCTAATTCCCGTACACTGTGGCTGCGTCGCCCAGGTAATTGTCCCATGCGAACCAGTACGAGATATGACCTGCCACGCGCGCCAACCGTGTGCCTTCGGGGCCGATCAGCGCCTCTTCGGTCATGGTCCATTTCTGCCCGGACTGATCCACCAGCGCACTATCCTCCGCCGAGAAACGCCGGTCTGCTCGCTCATAGGCTCGCACCGCGCGCTTGTCGGAATTGCCGATCAGGACCAAAGGCCGGTTGGCTATCGCGTCATTGATCACACGTGTTTTGGAGAACGTCTTTAAAGGCCATGCCCGCGCCGCGCCAAACTGGCGAATGGTAAAGACGTAGTCTTTCTGCTGATGCCGGGACTGGTCAACCAGCGCCGGGAACATCAACTCGGGTGAGGCGAAATACTCGCGATACACCACCCCCGACCCGTAATTCCGACGATGCCCGGTTTTAAGGGATAGCACTCTTGTTCCGGGATGAGAGGCGCTCCAGCTTTCCCATGTTGTAATCACCACCGGGCGTTGCTTCAGTTCGATTCCGCCGCTCACCAAAGGGCCCACGACTGGTTTGCCGGTGTATTGGTTCCACAGTGAGTGCGTCTCGCGGTCGAACATAAGCTTGTTTGACCGATACAGGAATCCCGATGACCCGAAGATCAGCGGTTTTCGCCGTCCTGCCACCTGTGTCTCAAACAGAATGCCCGACCCACAGAGCGTGCAATAAGCCAACGCGACCGGAACGCCTCCGATTTCGTCGTTGAACATCTCGTGCCAACCCATGATCCGCAGCGGGTAGGCACGTTTGTTCCCGTTGATTGTGACGCCGAAAACCAGATCATCATCCCTGAGATAACTGGCGTCTGCCGCCGCAATTAGTTTCGGGTTATCCAGTGAGGGGATGCCATCTTTGCGCACACCGCCCCATGCGATCTCTTCCAGACGGATCTTCATTTTGTCGCGTTGCAAATACTCGGGGCGCAGGAACGCGGCGAAATTAGGATCGACACCAAGCAAAACCTCGCGCTTGAACGGGATCAGTGAGGGATGGGGCACCAATTGCGGGTTCTTCTCCTGCCATAGCATCCAGTCAAACCAGTTGGTGCCGTGGTTCTGCCCGGTCAGAGTCTCCATCACTTCGGCGATGTCGTCGCGCCTGCGATCGGCGAACCGCAATGCGGTCAGGAGGGCCGGAACAACATCCGGATTACCACGCTGCTGCAGGAACGCCATCTGCGCCTCAAACTCTGCACTTTGGCCATACAATGTGCTGCGTATAGCCTGAAGGACAGGGTCCTGCTGCGACCAGAGCGCGCTGGGCAGCGCAGACCCTGCGCACAGCGATGCGGTGAAACTGCGGCGTGTGATCGACATGGCATCCTCCGACGGCTTCCATGGCCAGTTTGAATGCTGTTTCGCTCACACGCACTCCACAGATTCGTGACCCAGCCTAGCGCAGTCTTTTGGATTCAGTTTGGGCTAAGCGGCGCGCCTGGCGTCTCGAAACTATCCAATAAGTCGGCAACAGAGTTCGTGAGCTGGATATAATCCTTTGGAAGTAACTCAGTCGGACCCGAAATCTTGTAGACGAATTCGCCGCGTTTCCATTCGTTGCCAATTAGGGACAAGTATTTGGAGCAAAGGTCGTCAGGCCCTCTGTATCCGCGGCCGAAGTTGAAATCGACCGCCTTGCCTATGATCACCGTCTGATCCTGAGAGGCATATCGTGGCACCAGGTCTGGGAACGATACTTCGGCGAGAAAGGACAGACCACCAGGGTCCGGGTCCCCGTTATACGGGCTGTATTGCCACGGAATTTCGTGCCTGGTTTCCCCCAGCCAATAGGTTTGCCGGTAGCCGCTGTCCACTTGCGGTAGCAACTGCACCAGCATTGCAACCGCGACAAGGGCAGCACCACCTATGTAGACCCGAGGCGTCAGCCCCGATTTCCAGTACCACAAACGCAAGCACCCAATAATCAGCCCGACGGACGGAATGGTGACCAAAGCGACAAAACGTAAGGGTGCGTACAGGTCTCCGCGTTGCGCCATTGGGTGATAAGTCCCGGCGACCGCGAGCGCCCCAAACCAAAACCAGAACCAAAAAATTGAAATGACAATAAGACACAGAAATAGAATAGACCAACGCATGGTTGGAAAATCTATTCTTTGAATTGAGTGGTCACAAGTAGAAACAACTTACTGAAACACCAAAGAAATCAGGCTTTCCTAAATCTGCTCAACCTTCACCGAATCCACCGGGTAGAACGCCACATATCCCTTGATTTCGGCCATGGCCGAGATCGGGTCTTCATAGCTCCACGCCGCGTTTTCTGTCACTGACGATTTGTTGACGATCGAGAAATGCGCCGCATCCCCTTTGTGAGGGCAATGGGTCACTTTGTCGGTGGAGTCCAGAAACGCCATCGCGATATCTGAGCGGGGGAAATAGATTACCGGGTCCAAATCACCTTCCAGCAGTTCCAGCGCACTATTGCTTTCGCCCAGAACGGCACCTCCTGAACGAACGCTCCATTTGCCGGGCGCCTTGCGGATCGTGATTTCAACCATATTTTCTCCCCTCGTCTTTATCAGGGCCTCTCCTTTGCCCGGTGATTGTAACAGTCCGGTGTCAGATTGGCGCGGTTGCGGCATCCAACCACAGTTGCGCTTGATCGCCCAGCCTTGGTCGTACTTTTTCCGCAACGTCGCGATGATATGCGTTCAACCAATCGCGTTCGGCCGCCGTAAGCATATCTACTAGGATCAATCTCCGGTCAATGGGGACATAGGTCAGCGTTCGCCAGTTCAACATCGCGCGGTCAGCATCTCCGCCGGGCAGGGCGGGGGCCTCTTGCACGACCACGAGGTTTTCGATGCGAATGCCAAAAGCACCTTCGCGGTAATGCCCCGGCTCGTTTGACAGGATCATGCCCGGCTTCAAGGGCACATGGCTGACCTTTGAAAGTCGCTGAGGGCCTTCGTGAACACTCAGATACGCACCGACGCCATGCCCAACGCCGTGGTTAAAGTCCTGCCCGGCAGCCCATAAAGGCGCGCGCGCGATACACTCGATATCGCGCCCGGCCAACCCCACGGGCCAGCGCAGCATGGACAGATTAATCATGCCCTTTAGGACGCGGGTGAAACAGGCTTTTTCCTCATTCCCAATCTCTCCAATCGCAACGGTGCGAGTGATATCGGTTGTGCCGTCCAGATATTGCCCACCGCTGTCCAGCACCAGAAGATGTCCGTCTTCTAACCGGGTGTCGGTTTCCTCGGTCACTCGGTAATGCATGATTGCGCCGTTCGGCCCGGTACCCGCAATGGTGTCGAACGAGATATCTTGCAACGCGTTGTCCCTGCGCCGGTTGTCCTCAAGCTGGGTGACCACTCGCGTTTCGGTCAGGGTGCCGGGCGCCTGCGCGTCCAGCCAGCACAAAGTTTCCACGACGGCCACGGCGTCACGTAGATGCGCTTCGGCGCTGCCTGAAATCTCAGCCTCGTTCTTGCACGCCTTTGGCAGCGCGCAGGGATCACCCCCATCCACGATCCGTTCCTGCAAGACGTCCGCAACCGCCTGAGGCAAGCTGCCCAGATCGACCTGAACCAACCCCCTTAGCGCTTTTACGGCAGCGAGAAACGTGTCAGGCGCATGGACCGAAACGTTCTCCACCAATGGAACCGACAGCTTTTCCTTGGCCATGAACAGGTCAACCCGACCATCGGAATGCAGAATGGCAAAACCATGTGCCACCGGATTATATCCAATATCCGACCCGCGAATATTCAACAGCCACATGATTGAGTCTGGCAACGTGATCACCGCGGCCTCGCAGCCGGTGTCCTGCAACGCCTTCGCCAACCGCTTAATCTTGCTGTCGGCCGTTTCACCGGCAAACTCAATAGGGTGCGCTTTTACGGGGTTCATCGGGGGGGCGGGCTGATCGTCCCACACGCGGTCCACCAGATTGTCACAGCGCACCAACTCGATTCCGCTGCCGTCCAGATCCGTCTGCGTGCTGGAGACCTGTCCCGCCGCGTGCAACCACGGATCGAAGCCGACTTTGCCGCCATTCGGCAGATGTTCTTTCAACCATGCACTCAGGTTCACTTCAGGCCAGGGTACCGGTGTAAATTCTGGTGCAACCTGCGCTTTCACCTGAGTGCGATAGCGGCCATCGACAAACACGCCAGCCTTGTCGGCAAGGACGGCACAAAACCCGGCCGAGCCGGTAAATCCGGTCAACCACGCCAGCCGCTCATCCCGAGGCGCGACATACTCGCCTTGATGTGCGTCGGATCTTGGCACAAGAAACCCGTCCAAACCTTCGTGCGACAACTCTTTTCGCAGCGCGGCCAACCGCGGAGGGCCTTGTTCCGGACGTGCGGTCACTTCAAAGGACTGGAACATGTGATACCCCTCTCAGACGGCGTCGATTTTCACCTTTTTGGAAAATACTCCCGCCGGAGGCAAGGCCGGTTTTAACCAGCCTTTCGCATACCCATTACCCGAGCACGGGCGCGCGGGTCGCTGTCGAACAGAGCGGCCAGTTGTTCGGTCATTGCACCGGCCAGCTGTTCTACGTCTGTAATCGTCACCGCGCGGTCATAGTACCGCGTCACGTCATGCCCGATTCCGATGGCCAGCAGTTCGACCATTTTTCGCTTTTCCACCATGGCAATCACGTCGCGCAGGTGTTTTTCCAGATAATTCGCGGGGTTGACGCTGAGTGTTGAATCATCGACCGGTGCGCCGTCCGAAATCACCATCAGAATCTTGCGCTGCTCGCGTCGCGCCAGCATCCGCCGATGCGCCCATTCCAGCGCTTCACCGTCGATGTTTTCCTTCAGCAGGCCCTCTTTCATCATCAGCCCCAGATTGGGCCGTGCGCGGCGCCACGGAGCATCGGCGCCTTTATAGATGATATGGCGCAGATCGTTCAGCCGACCCGGTTGCTGGGGGCGACCATCGTTCAGCCACGCCTCACGCGCCTGACCGCCTTTCCACGCGCGTGTGGTAAAGCCCAGAATTTCGACCTTCACATTGCAGCGCTCCAGCGTCCGCGCCAGAACATCGGCACAAATCGCTGCGATCGAGATCGGACGCCCTCGCATCGAACCCGAGTTGTCTAGCAAAAGCGTCACTACCGTGTCGCGGAACTCGGTATCTTTCTCGACCTTAAAACTCAGCGGAGTGGTCGGGTTTGCGACCACGCGTGCCAGACGACCCGCGTCCAGAATGCCTTCCTCGCGGTCGAACTCCCAACTGCGGTTCTGTTGCGCCTGCAGCCGGCGCTGCAGTTTGTTGGCCAAACGGCTGACCGCGCCTTTTAGCGGTTCAAGCTGCTGATCCAGATAGGCCCGCAGGCGTTCCAACTCTGCGGGTTCTGCCAGATCTTCAGCGGCGATCTCTTCGTCATACGTGTCCAGATAAACCCTGTAATCCGGGTCGGCCTCGGACGCAGGCGGTGGGGCGGGAGGTTCCATCGGGGCCTCGCCTTCAGGCATTTCGGCCTCGTCTCCCATCTCGTCCTCGGCCATCTCGTCCATCGAGACCTGCGCCTGAGACTGGTCCTGCTGCTCTTCCTGAGTTTGCTCAGGCGTCGCATCTGCGTCCTGTTCGTCCTGATCATCCTGACCGGTGCTGTCGGGATCGGGCTGTTCCTCGGCGTCGTCCTCGGCCTGATCTTCCTGCTCGTCGTCCAGCTCATCGGGGTCTTCGCCCAGCTGGTCGCCATAGCCCAGATCCTTGATCATCTGCCGTGCGAACTTGGCAAATTCCGCCTGATCCGAAAGGATTTCGTTCAGGTTTTCCAGCGTTCCACCAGCTTGTTCTTCGATGAATCCTCGCCACAGGTTCATGACGTTCTCAGCCGCCGGAGGCAGATCGCGTCCGGTGGCAAGATGTCGGATCAGATACCCAGCAGCCACTGCCAAAGGTGCATCCGCAGGCTGTTTGCACTGATCATATCCGCGCCGGATCGCCTCGTTGCTGATCTTCACGTCGATATTGCTGGCAGTGCCGGGCATGTCGCGTGCGCCCATCGCTTCGCACCGGGCGGTTTCCATCGCCTCGTATAGGTCGCGTGCCATATCACCCGGTGGCGCATAGCGATTATGCGTCGCATCGTCGTGATACTTGCGCTGCAACGCCAAAGCATCTGCTGTTCCGCGCGCAAGCAGAACCTCCTCGCGGGTCATCCGGCGAGAAACTTGCGGCAAGCGCATGGACTCACCCGACATGCCCGAAGGATCGACAGTATAGCTCACCGACAGTTCAGGGTCGTCGGCCATCACCTTGGTGGCCTCGGCTAAGGCCTTCTTGAATGGATCAGCAGGGTTGTCGTTCTTCTGTGCCATGTCCCCAAGCCTTTCACATTGCCGCACCATTTTTCAACCACGGTGAAAACGGGTCCGCATTCATCTGGCCAAAATATCCCCGTCGGCAGCATTGCGCGCGAAACGGTTGCAATTCAACGGGTTACCCCAAGCTCACGCTCGCTGCGCTTTCAGGCAGTTCCTCGTCAAAGCAGCGCTGATAGAACTCAGCCACGGTCTGACGCTCCAACTCATCACACTTGTTCAGGAAGGACAGGCGGAAAGCGTAACCCACGTCACGGAAAATCTCGGCGTTCTGGGCCCAGTTGATCACGGTCCGGGGGCTCATGACGGTGGACAGGTCGCCATTCATGAAGGCGGTCCGGGTTAGGTCGGCGACGGTGACCATCTGGCTAACCGTCTTGCGACCGTCGGCAGTGTTGTAGTGCGGGGCCTTGGACAGAACGATCATCGTCTCGGCATCATGGCTGAGGTAGTTCAGAGTCGAAACCAGCGACCAGCGGTCCATCTGCGCCTGGTTAATCTGTTGCGTGCCGTGATATAGGCCGGTGGTGTCCCCCAGACCAACGGTGTTGGCGGTGGCGAACAGGCGGAAATTCGGGTTCGGCGTGATGATTTCATTCTGGTCCAATAGGGTCAGCTTGCCGTCATGTTCCAGTACGCGCTGGATCACGAACATCACATCCGCGCGGCCAGCATCGTATTCGTCGAACACAATGGCGACAGGATTGCGCAACGCCCAAGGCAGGATACCCTCGTGGAATTCAGTGACCTGCTTGCCGTCGCGCAGCTTGATCGCGTCTTTACCGATCAGGTCGATCCGGCTGATATGGCTGTCCAAGTTCACGCGCACGGCCGGCCAGTTCAGGCGGGCGGCGACCTGTTCGATGTGGGTCGATTTGCCAGTGCCGTGGTAGCCCTGGATCATCACTCGGCGATTGTGGGAAAAGCCCGCCAAGATCGCCAGCGTGGTTTCCGGATCGAACTTGTAGGTCGGGTCGATGGCAGGCACACGGTCGCTGCGCTCGGCAAAGCCCTTGACCGCCATGTTGGTGTCAATTCCGAACACTTCACGGACCGAGATATCTTCGGTGGGTTTTGCGTTGATGTCGATCGATCCGTCAGCCATGCGCCTTGTCCTTATCCTTTGGCCCGAGTTGCCGGGTTTGAACTCGTGTGTGGTGCAACAAATTGCAGGGAAGGGCAAGGAAAAGGAGCGTGGGCCTGAGCTTAGGCAAATGTTTATTTGAAACTGGCCTTATCGGATGTGCCAAGGGTTAACAGAGTATGCTGTCTAGACCTGCCAAGGTACCAGCAAAGAAAAGCTCCCCGCACTCACTTGCACACATCAGCATGTTTAATTTGGGTTAATTTAGGCTTCTTTATACTGAGCCTTATTGTTGCGTTTGTAAGAGTTTGAGTGAGGGGGAAATGAATAAAGAGTACAGGTGGGGGAAGTGCTCCTGGCCAACGTCCATTCATTGGCTCGCCAATATTGACCGTTAACAAGGAGCGAGGCGTGTGTGATGTCGTTTAACGTTCTTCTCCATACAGTCAATTCTACTGGCCAGGGTGACCTGATCGTTCAAAACACTACAATGCCAGCGATTATTAACGGTCAGACGGTCTCGTTTGATGGAGGTGTTACTTATCAAAACTACACCTACCTCGGCGAAGGTGATTACAGAGGGGGGGGTGAATCCGGCGAGTTTATTCAGGTCGGTACGCAAATTTATGCGTGGAACACCAATAATCCAACGGGCCCGATGACCACGGGTAATTGGAAAATCACCGTGGGTGATCTCGACTCCTCCAACCCACCATGCTTTGTCGCGGGAACACTGATTGAAACGGATTTGGGTCCGCGCCCAGTCGAGGACCTGACTGTTGGCGACAGGGTCTGTGTGCCGGGCGGCCAGCTTCTGCCCATTGTCTGGATCGGTAAACGGGAGCTGAGCGTAGAAACCTTACGGCTTCAGCCCAAGTTTCGCCCGGTTCGCATTCAGCGTAGCGCGTTCGGGGTTGGCGTGCCAGACCGTGAACTGTTTGTATCCCCACAGCACCGGATTGTAGTTGAGGGTTGGAGGGCAGAGTTGCTTTTCGGCGAGCCGATGGTTTTTACCGCAGCCATTCATCTGGTAAATGACGGCACCATCAGACAGGTGCTGCCAGATGAGCCAGTTGTGTACTACCACATTGCCTGCGAGCAGCACGCTATTCTGAAATCGCAAGGGCTGCGCAGTGAAAGCCTGTTCCTCGGAGGCAGAGCCCTGAAGTCCTTTCATCGCGAAGACGTCGAGGAACTACGCGCATTATTCCCTGAGTTACGCGATGAAAGGCCTGTGCAGCAGACAAGATTGCGTTGCCTGAAGCGTCCCGAAGCGGCCGTGCTCAAGAGCACGTTCCGCCACTAATATAGCTTATTTGAAGTTCCGGCTGTCCTTGATCTGATCCCAGGCCCAAACAACCTCTTGCAGCTGTTCTTCCTGAGACCGGTCACCGCCATTCATATCCGGGTGCAGCACCTTGATCAGTTTCTTATAGGCTTTGCGCACCTCAGCCTTGGTCCAGCTGTCATTGGCCTCCAGGATTTCGATGGCACGGCGTTCGGTCGGGGGCAGGCGACGCCCACCGCCACCCGAAGTGCGACCTTTGTTCTGGGTGCTGTTTGCGCCCAGAACCTGATGCGGATCCTCAATGCCCAGGCGCGCCCAGGCGCGGGCCTCGGGGTCGCCCATCGGTTTGGTCTCGCGCTCCCACACTTTGTCCTTCGAGCGTTGTGCGTTCAGCTCGGCCTCGGTCGTGCCGTCAAAGAAGTTCCACTTGTTGTTGTATTCGCGGACGTGCTGCTGGCAGAACCAGAAGAAGTCATCCAGTACGTCGGGGGCTTTTGGTGCACGGAACTTGCCGGGTTCGTTGCAACCCTCGTGATCGCAGATACGCGTCGAGGTTTCAGACGCGCCCGACATTCCCCGACGCCCGCGCGGGTTCTTTTTCTTGGCGCTGGAAACGGACATATCAAATCCGAAGGGGTCTGATTTAACCATGCTGTGATCCTTACGAACGCATCTTTTCGACTCGGAGGCAGCAGTTTAATCTAAGCAGCCGAAAGTAGAAGAGGGGAGCGGCAAAATTTTTTGCCGATGAGCGTAAAATGACCGTGACAGATGAGATCCGAACCCGCCTGCAGGCCGCTTTTGATCCCCATGAGCTGGATGTTGTAGATGACAGCGAAAGCCATCGTGGTCACGCAGGTTATCAGGACGGCGGTGAAAGCCATTTTAACGTCCGTATTCGCGCTGCAGCATTTCAGGGCCAATCCCGAGTGGCCCAACACCGCGCAGTGCACAAGGCGCTGGGCGATATCGTGCCGCGTATTCATGCACTTGCGCTGGATATCGGGGCTTGATTCCCCACCCATACGCTGAGTTTCATTGGCTGTTCTTCAAGGTGGCGAGACGGTTCGGGGGAAACAGAGGTTGAGAAAATGACCGGAGCTGTGCTGGAAACCACGCTGACATGCCCGTTGTGCGGGCACAGGGAAACCGAAAGAATGCCAACGGATGCGTGCCAGTGGTTCTATGAGTGCAAGTCATGCCATCAGGTATTGAAGCCGCTTAAGGGGGATTGCTGCGTCTTTTGTTCTTTTGCCACGGTGCCATGTCCCCCGATACAAGAGGGAAAAACCTGCTGCACCTGACATAAGCAATCAGAAAGCAACAGGCCCACTCAGGCCGTGTTCCTACACCTGCGCTTAGGTTTTGTCCTGAGGTTCACTTTCAGCCTCTGACCCTTTCAAGGACAGTGGAGGCTCTTCGGCCTTTTCTGAGATCGGTGCCGGGGCCCTTACAGAGTTCGGTCCGGGAATAGATCGCGCCTGTGCAACCTCTTCGGGAGAATCCGCAGGGCTACGCGTTGAAACAAATTCCATCTCGACCTCGCGGCGAAATACCAGCACGTTGCGCCAGTTTACCGTCGATCCGGTCAGACCCGTGCGTTCCTCGCTGGGCAGCAACTCGGCGCGCTGGTATTCCCAGCCGTCTTCTCCCATCTGGTTCAGCACCTGTTCGACAGATGCAGCAAATCGGCCTTCAGCGGTTTTTACCCCCTTGGCTTTGGTGCCTTTCTGTGGGGCGGGGACAACTTTGTATTCGTAGCGCTGCATCAAATCTTCCTGGTTGCCGGTTCCGGGCAATCTAACATGTTGTTGGTTTTGGGAAAGTCATCATCGAGCGTCAGACAAAATTCGCTTGTATTGTTGGCTGCATTCCGCGCGTAGATTGCGTGGACAAAAGAAAAACGGCAGGGATGTGTGTTCTCCCTGCCGCTATCGTTGTGTAATCAGAAAGGCTTACGACCCCAGTTTTTTGCTGACCAATTCGTTGACAGCCTTTGGGTTTGCCTTGCCACCGGTCGCCTTCATCACCTGACCGACAAACCAACCAGCCAGCTTCGGGTTCACCTTGGCTTTTTCGACTTGCGCGGGATTGGCGGCAATGATCTCGTCCAGCGCGGTTTCGATCGCGCCGGTATCGGTGACCTGCTTCATGCCGCGTTCCTCGACGATCTGCGCCGGGTCGCCGCCTTCGGTATAGACGATTTCGAACAGGTCTTTGGCGATCTTGCCCGAAATCGCGTCGGACGCGATCAAGTCGATGATGCCACCCAACTGCGCCGGAGATACCGGAGATTCGGTGATATCGTGATCTTCTTTTTTAAGACGACCGAACAGCTCGTTAATGACCCAGTTGGCGGCCAGTTTGCCGTTGCGGCCTTTGGCGACCTCTTCGAAATAGGAGGCCGATTCCACCTCGGCGGTCAGAACCGAAGCGTCGTAGTCGGTCAGGCCAAATTCGGCGATAAAGCGCGCTTTCTTGTCGTCGGGCAGTTCGGGCAGCTTGGCGGCGATATCGTCCACCCAAGCTTGTTCAATCTCCAGCGGCAGCAGGTCAGGGTCGGGGAAATAGCGATAGTCGTGCGCTTCTTCCTTGGACCGCATCGAGCGGGTCTCGCCCTTGTCCGGATCGTACAGGCGCGTTTCCTGATCAACCTTGCCACCACCTTCAACGATGGCGATCTGGCGGCGGGCCTCAACTTCGATAGCCTGCTGGATGAACCGCATCGAGTTCATGTTCTTGATCTCGCAACGCGTACCCAAATGCGAGAAGTCCTGCGTTTCCTGATACTTCTCATAAGCACCAGGCAAGCAGATCGAGACGTTCACGTCCGCCCGCAGGTTGCCGTTCTGCATGTTGCCGTCACAGGTGCCCAGATAGCGCATGATCTGGCGCAGCTTGGCGATATACGCCGCGGCCTCTTCGGGGCCACGAATGTCGGGGCGCGACACGATTTCCATCAGGCAGACGCCCGTGCGGTTCAGATCGACAAAGGACATATGCGGGTCCATGTCGTGGATCGATTTGCCCGCGTCCTGCTCCATGTGGATGCGTTCGATGCGCACTGTGCGTGCGGTACCGTCACCCATTTCAACCAGCACTTCGCCTTCGCCTACGATAGGGTGGTACAGCTGAGAAATCTGATAGCCTTGCGGCAGGTCCGGGTAGAAATAGTTTTTGCGGTCAAAGGCCGACTTAAGATTGATATCCGCCTTTAGGCCCAGCCCGGTGCGAACGGCCTGTTCCACGCAGTATTCGTTGATTACCGGCAACATGCCCGGCATGGCCGCGTCGACAAAGGCCACATTGGCATTCGGCTCGGCCCCGAATTGGGTCGATGCGCCCGAGAACAGTTTGGCATTGGACGAGACCTGCGCATGCACCTCCATCCCGATCACCAGTTCCCAATCGTGTTTGGCCCCGGCAATGGTTTTGGGTTTGGGCATTTCGTATGTCAGGTCGAGCATGGCGCGCCTCATTTCCGCAGAAGTCTAAGCCTGCGTATTAGGCGTGGCACGGCCTAGGGGCAAGGGGGAATCAGTGCTGAGACAGGCGCAGACCTGCAGGGGTGAAGGTCACATCCATGCCGTTGCGCAATTCTTCACGAAACAGATCGGCAATGGCGCGCAGTGCATCGCGATGACCACGCGCCGCGAACCGTTCGGGAGAGTTGATGCGAACAGAATTGTTGAACCCGTTTGCTGCATGCGCCCAGATCAGCGGGTGCAGCTCGGTCAGATGATCACGGATCAGCCAGTTGGCAGCGTCGTGAATCTGCGTGCGTACCAGATCGGCCTGCGCATTCAGGCCATGGCCGTTCTGGATGGTGATGGCGCAATAGGCGGACAGCATGTTGACGGTTTGCTGATCCTGACGGTGGCGCAAGATGTCGTGCAAACCCTCCAGAAAGTATTCGACATCCAACCGTGCGCAGGCTTCGTCATCCATAGCAATGGCGTCGAACTGGACCCAAGTATATCCTCCAGCCCCCCAGATATCATGAGTACGGGCGGCATTGCGCAGGGCCTGAACTTCAAGCTCTTCGTAGCTGCCAAACCAACGTGGCAGCAGATGGGCACCCATCGCCCGCATATGGCGATGGTTGTTGGGGTCCATTGTGATGAGCCGTTCATATTCGTCTGCGACGCGAATGCTGGATTTCCGCTGACCCGCCATGAGGGCGCAAGCTGTGGCCGCGACCAAAGGGCTTTCGGGCGCAGCCGTGCGGCATGCGGGCAACAGTGCCGCAGCCCGGTCGAAATGAGCGGCACAACGCGATTGGTGCAGCGGCGGCAGAGCCGCGTCGGACGCCGTCCCGCGCCAGGCCCAGGCCAGATCAATATGCGCTAAGGCGACAATCACTTTAATCATCGGGTCGTTGGAGTGTTCGCGCATTTCATCTTCTAGTTCTGAAATGCCGCCCAATAGGTCATATTCGGTCAGGGCTTTGTAGTCAGACAAAGCATGTTCGACCGCCAGAACAACGTCAGACCGAGCGCCAAAAGCCAGTAAATCCGCGATCGGGGTGCCATCTGGCGCGGCCTTGCGGCCTTCGTCTGCCCTACGCATCTGTCTGGATAGTTCTGACCAGCGGTCCTGTCTGGCCAGTGTGCGCCCCAGTCTGATTGTGTCCCGGCTGACCAGGTCTTCTTCACGGGTCGGTGCCAATGGAATGTTCAGATGTCCGTGATCCGGCAACCCTTCCGGCAAAGCGCAATCAGACGCGCGTAATTCCGATGTGTTTTGAGGGGAGGAGAATGAAGATTGGGCCTTGGGTGCCCTGAACAACCGAAACATGGTAAAACTCGGAACCGAAAAAACTGTTAAGCAGACAAGTAATGTTTGCCGACAATTGCTTTTAATTCAAGCTTAGAGCGCCGCATTGGTCCAAATTTCAGGATCAATTGGCTCATTGCGGGGGTATTGTCTCAGAAAATAACAAAATGATGCCGCTCTACTTTCAAACCGGCCTGCTGAAGGATGGGCTCGAATTCCTTATGAGGTGGAGTCGACTCGTCCGGCAGCCGAATCCGCTTGTCCGTCTTGAGGACCAATGAAACGCGAACAGAAAAGTCCCAGCGCGTGTCGAACCTGACATGGTCAATATCGACCAGATCAACTTTGGCTTCGCGTGTGCCTGAAAACCACTGGATACGGTGCTGATCCAGTGTCAGCCCCGCTCGTGTGTTCCGCGCAATATCCCAAAGGGCGGGCAAAGTGGTCAGGCCCAACAGCCCAACCAGCCACCATGCTGCATTAAACAGGATCACCAACATGATCAGCGCCGCATAAACTAAGATCAGGATGGCTACGGTGCGTGGTGACCGGTTGTGCCGTGTGAAGGTGAACGGTGTCATGCGCCGAGAATACGAGAGACCATTTCCGTAGTGTCACGCGACAAGTTCGGCGTGTCGGCAATACGGGTCAGATGCGCGCACATCAGGTCCTGTCGGTCGGCGTCATAGCGTTTCCAGGTCTGAAAGGCTGAACACATCCGCGCCGTGGTCTGGGGGTTCACCGGGTCCAGCCGGATCAACCAGTCAGCCAACAGCGCATATCCCGCGCCATCAGCCCGATGGAATCCTGCATGGTTCATCGCCAGCGCACCCATGACCGCACGGAAGCGGTTGGGGTTTTTCCAGTTGAAGTCGGAATGCTCTGTCAGGGCCCGCGCGATATCCGCCGTGGCCTCGGGCGATGCGGTCGAAACTTGCAGGCCGAACCATTTATCCATCACCAGTCGGTCATATTGCCATTGGGTGTAGAACGTGGCCAACTCATCGTGGCCTTTGCCGGCCCGCAGCAGGCAAGACAAAGCAGTCAGCTGAAGGGTCATATTATCTGCCGCGGCGTATTCCTCAGCCGCCTTGGCACCTCCGTCCAGGCGCGAGGTCAGGGACAGTGCCGCGCCGCCAAGCGCCCGTTTGCCCGCCTGATCGGCATCGGGGCTAAAGGGGGCGTCGATCAGGGTTTCGCTGTGCAGCCTTGGCAGCAGGTCCTGCACATGCTGCGCCGTTGCCTGCCGCAGGGTTTCCACCGCCGTCCAGATCACCATCGGGTCGGGCGTTTCACCACTTTCAAACAAGGCAGCGGCCAGTTCGGACTGTGTCGGCAAGCCCAGCATCAGCGAGCGATACGCCGGGTCAAGGTCACCGTCGCGCAGTACAGCAAGTATGCCTTCAAGATAATCAGCACTGGGTGCCGTATCGTTCCGGATCATGCGCAGCAGCGTGTCTTGCGCCAGCGATCGGCCCGCTTGCCAGCGGTTGAACGGGTCGGTGTCGTGAGCCAAAAGAAAGGCGCGCTCGGCATCTGTGTGATCGTGGTCCAGTATGACCGGGGCCGAGAAATCCCGCAGGATCGAAGCCACGGGCTTGGATGGCAAACCGGAGAACTGGAAACTCTGCTTGGCCTCAGTCAGTTCCAGAACCTCGGTCGGCCTAACCTCGTCTCCGTTCGGGCCCAGCAGGCCCACGGCCACCGGGATCACTTGCGGCAGCTTTTCGGATTGGCCGGGTGTCGGTTCGGTATGTTGCGACAAGGTCAATGTATAGGTGCCGTCATCCCAATCTTCAGCCACCGAGACACGCGGCGTGCCGGATTGACTGTACCATCGCTTGAACTGGTTCAGGTCTCGGCCTGTGGTGTCCTCGAACACCTTGATCCAGTCTTCAATGGTGCAGGCCTGCCCGTCATGTCGGTCAAAATACAGGTCCAGCGCTTTGGAATAGGCCTCGTCACCGACCAGACGTTTCAACATGCCGATCACCTCGGCGCCTTTCTCGTAGACAGTCGCTGTGTAGAAGTTGTTGATTTCCTGAAAACTCTCGGGCCGAACGGGGTGCGACAGTGGCCCATTATCCTCGGGGAATTGGCGTGCGCGCAGGTCGATGGCATCATGGATGCGCTTGACCGGGGCTGAGCGCATGTCGGACGTAAACTGTGCATCGCGAAACACAGTCAGCCCCTCCTTTAGGCATAGCTGGAACCAATCACGACAGGTAATGCGGTTGCCGGTCCAATTGTGGAAATATTCATGAGCGATAATTGCTTCGATCCGTTCGAAATTGGCGTCGGTCGAAGTTTCCGGGCTTGCCAACACGGCGGACGAATTGAAGATGTTCAACCCCTTGTTCTCCATCGCGCCCATGTTGAAATCATCGACGGCCACTATGTTGAACACGTCCAGGTCGTATTCGCGGCCATAGACGTCCTCGTCCCACTTCATCGACTTTTTCAGCGCCTCCATGCCAAAGGCGCATTTGCCTTCGTCTCCGGGGCGGACCCAGAGGTTCAGTTCGACATTGCGTCCCGACGCGGTGGCGAACTGGCCGGGATGTGCGATCAGGTCGCCCGCGACCAAAGCAAACAGGTAGGCGGGCTTGGGCCAAGGGTCGGTCCATTCGGCCCAACCTTCACCCTTGCCGGATGGATTGCCGTTAGACAACAAAACTGGAAGGTCGCCATTGATCCGCACAGTGAAGGTGGACATCACGTCCGGCCGGTCGGGGTAAAAGGTAATCTTGCGGAACCCTTCGGCCTCGCACTGAGTGCAGTACATGCCGTTCGACATATAAAGCCCCTCAAGCGCAGTGTTGTTGCCTGGATCTATCTCGACAACGGACTCCCAGATGAAAGGCGCGTCGGGAACAGTGGCTGTCAGGCCTTTGTCAGTGACGTCCGGCGTGATCTCGACCCCGTCAATGACGGCGCGGATCAGGGTCAGGTCTTCGCCATGCAGGAAAAACGTACGGTCCGTGGCGTCCGGGTTCGGACGGAAAGCGATACGCGTTGTGACGCGGGTCGCGTGATCGGAAAGATCAAAAGTCAGATGCACGTTATCTACCAGATAGCCAAAGGGTGTGTAGTCTTTCAGATAGATTGTAGTGGGGGCAGCGTCGCGCATCGGGGGCCTCGCATCGGTTGTGGTTGGCTGGACGTTATGGGTTGCAGCGTTGGCCTGCAAGCGGTGCCAGGTGGCTTCTCCATTCGTCCGCCGATTTCGCGGCAAGTTTGAATTGACCCGACGGATTGCCCCGAAACCGCCCGTGACCTGTTGCCTATCGGAAACTTCCGTCCTAATTGGAGGTTGCATACAGTGGCGTACAATGCGGGGAGTGTCGAAAATGAGCAGCAGAGAAAGCCGAAACGGTTTGCAGATTGCCGTTGAGCTGGCGGATTTCATCGAGAATCAGGCGCTGCCCGGGACCGGCATTTCCGCTGAGGATTTCTGGTCGGGTCTGTCCCGAATGGTTGATGACCTTGGGCCAAGGAACAGATCACTGCTGGCCAGACGCGCGGAACTGCAAGAACGTATCGATGGATGGCATTTGGCTCATATGGGGCAGGCACACGACGCTTCGGCATACCAGGCGTTCCTGCAAGAAATCGGATACCTGGTCGACGAAGGCGCAGACTTCCAGATCGAAACTGCCGATGTTGACCCCGAAATCGCTCTGACACCCGGACCACAGCTGGTTGTTCCGATCACGAACGCCCGCTTCGCATTGAACGCTGCCAATGCGCGCTGGGGCAGCTTGTATGATGCGCTTTATGGTACAGATGCGATGGGCGAATTGCCTGCTGCCGGTGGGTATGATGAGACCCGCGGCGCGCAGGTGATTGCATGGGCGAAGGCGTTTTTGGATAAGGCCGTTCCGCTGGCTGGTGGGTCTTGGTCAGATGCAACCGATTTGCGTGTTGATGCCGGGGTTTTGACGCCGGTACTTGCCAATTCAGTGCATTTTGTCGGTTACGGGGGTGCTGCCGATAAGCCCGATTTTGTGCTGCTGAAGAATAATGGCCTGCACATCAAGATTGTGATTGACCCGTCCAGTAAAATTGGTGCGACCGATCCTGCTGGTATATCTGATGTCCATCTGGAAGCTGCGCTGTCCACGATCATGGATTGCGAAGATTCGGTGGCCTGCGTGGATGCAGCCGACAAGGTCGTGGCTTATGGTAACTGGCTGGGCCTGATGAAGGGCAACCTGACCGAAGATGTCTCGAAGGGTGGCACCACCTTTACCCGTAAATTGGCGGGTGACGTCGACTTTATTGCACCTGACGGCACTAAGCGCAGCCTGAAGGGCCGGTCGCTTATGCTGGTGCGCAATGTCGGCCATCTGATGACCAACCCCGCCGTGCTGGATCGGGACGGAAACGAAATCTGCGAAGGGTTGATGGATGCCTTGTGCACCACTTTGATCGCCATGCACGACCTGAAACGCGAAGGCGGTAACTCGGTCACCGGATCGGTCTATGTTGTAAAGCCCAAGATGCACGGGCCGGAAGAGGTGGCCTTCTCAGTCGAAACCTTTGACATGGTCGAGGATATTCTTGGCCTGCCGCGCAACACCGTAAAGTTGGGAATCATGGATGAGGAACGCCGCACGTCGGCCAACCTCAAAGAGTGTATCCGCGCGGCGAAATCACGTGTTGCCTTCATCAACACCGGGTTTCTGGATCGCACGGGGGATGAGATCCACACGTCGATGGAGGCCGGGCCAATGCTGCCCAAGGGCGACATCAAGAATACTCCGTGGATTGCGTCTTACGAGGATCGCAATGTCGATATCGGTCTGGCCTGTGGTCTGAAAGGCAAAGCGCAGATCGGCAAAGGTATGTGGGCGATGCCCGACCGTATGGGTGAAATGCTCGAGGTCAAGATCGGCCATCCGCAATCCGGCGCAACATGCGCCTGGGTGCCGTCACCCACGGCTGCAACGTTGCACGCGACGCATTACCACAAGGTCGATGTGCTGGCGCGTCAGGACGAACTGGCAGCAGGTGGTTCGCGCGGTACACTGGGTGATTTGCTGACCATCCCGCTGTTGGGTGGTCGCAACATGAATGACGAAGAAATCACACGCGAGATTGAAAATAACGCGCAGGGCATTCTGGGCTATGTGGTGCGTTGGGTCGACCAGGGCATCGGGTGCTCGAAAGTACCGGACCTGAACGATGTCGGTCTGATGGAGGATCGTGCGACCTGCCGGATTTCCTCTCAGGCACTGGCAAACTGGTTGCACCACGATGTGATCTCGGAAGAACAGGTTATGGGCGCGATGAAAAAGATGGCTGCGGTGGTGGATCGCCAAAACGCGGGGGATGCGGCCTATCGCCCGATGGCACCCGGGTTTGACGGAATTGCTTTTCAGGCGGCCTGCGATCTGGTCTTTAAGGGCCGCGTGCAGCCATCGGGATACACCGAGCCGGTGCTTCATTCCCGCCGCCTAGAGCATAAGGCGCGCCACTAACCTAACAAGTACCAAACGATAGGACACGACATGGCAGTTTCACTTCGCAAAGCCCGCACAATCATCCGCAAAGCCCTGGAAAAGGGCCGCGAGTTGGAGTTGAAACCCCTTTCGGTTGTGGTTCTGGACGCTGGCGGCCATGTCATTGCGTTCGAGCGTGAGGATGGTGCCTCGCCGGGCCGTTTTGCGATCGCCCACGGCAAGGCCTACGGCTCGGTGATGTTGGGCATGGCTGGCACCGCGCAAATGCAGCGGGCCGAGGCCCAGGCCTATTTCATGGCCGCCGTGAACGGAGTTTACGGTGGTCAGGTTGTTCCTGTGCCGGGTGGTGTGCTGCTACGCGACAAAAAGGGTGCTGTCATCGGTGCCGTCGGCGTGACGGGCGACACCTCGGACAATGACGCCATCGCGGCCATGGCCGGGATTGAAAATGCCGGACTGACTGGCGAGATCTGATCCGATCAGGCATACATGCGCCGCTGCCGAATTGGGCAGCGGCCACCGATGGGCTGCAATTTCTGATAATTCCTTATACTGTGCAGTGTTGAACAAGAACTTGCGCTGACACGCAGGGCTTGTGCTATTGCGCGCTTGAGATACTGCCGATAGCCTTTTTGGAAAGCGCAAGTAACGGTTAAGGAAATCAGAATGTCTCGACCCGTCGTCGGTATCATCGGCAATTCGTACTTGATGAACGATCAATACCCGACCCATGCCGGTGGGACGATGAACTCAGACGCGGTTGCCAACGTCTCAGGCTGTTTGCCTCTGCTGATCCCCGCTGACCCGCGCTATGTGAGTGTCGAGGAATTGCTGAAAGTTTGCGATGGCTTTCTGCTGACAGGCGGGCGCCCAAATGTGCATCCAGAAGAATACGGCGAACCCGAGACCGAGGCCCATGGCGAGTTTGATCGGGCGCGTGATGCGATCACTCTGCCACTGGTGAGGGCTTGCGTAAAACGTGGCCAACCCTTTCTCGGTATCTGCCGCGGTTTTCAGGAGGTCAACGTGGCCATGGGCGGCACGCTATACCCTGAAATCCGGGATCTGCCAGGGCGCATGAACCACCGCATGCCGCCCGATGGTACTCTGGAAGAGAAATTCGCGCTGCGCCACGTGGTAGTCCTGACCCAAGGCGGCGTGTTTCACCGGTTGATGGGATCGACCGAAGTAATGACGAACACGCTGCACGGACAGGGGATCAAGACGGTGGGGCAGAGGATTGTCATCGACGGTCACGCCCCAGATGGTACGCCAGAGGCGATCTATGTCAAAGACGCGCCGGGCTTCACCCTGTCGGTACAATGGCACCCGGAATGGGACGCGGTGAACGATCCGGTCTCGCGGCCGTTGTTCGAAGCCTTTGGTCAAGCGGTGCGGGCTTGGGCAACCGGTTCGGACGCCGGAGCGTTTCAACAAACGGCGTGATTTTGCACCGGCCCGAACGAAGCGGCCGGAACGGTGCATAGCAATCAAATCAAAAGATCAAACTGATTGATCAGCGGCAATGTCCGCGCGCGCGTGCCAGTTAGATCAAACAGTGCATTCCCGAGAGCGGGCATCGAAGGGGGTGTTCCGGGCTCTCCTGCGCCGCCCATGTGGCGGTTGGTTTCCAGAATACGCACTTCGACCTGCGGTGATGTGTGCATACGGATCATGTCATAGTCGGGAAAGTTGTACTGCTCGACTTCACCGTCAGAGAACGTGATTTCGCCATAGCACGCCGCGGACAGACCGTAGATGAGACCTCCGAACATCTGCGCCTTGACGGTTTCGGGGTCCAGCGCGATGCCCATGTCGCAGGCGATCCACGCCCTGTTGATGCGGATGGAGCCGTCTTCGTCGACCACCTCGATCACCTGAGCGACCGGCGTGCCGAAACTGTAGGTGAAGGCGACGCCGCGCCCAACACCATCAGGCGTCTGCCCGGTCCAACCGGACATCTCACGCACCGCCTCAAGACAGCCAGCCGAGGGCTTATGCTCGTCTTTCATCAATTCCAACCGGAATTCCAACGGGTCGCGACCGGCGGCGTGCGCCATCTCATCCATAAAGGTTTCGTGGAAGAACCCGTTATGGCTGTTGCCGACCGAACGCCACGAACCGACCGGCACGGCCAGGTCCGCAATGTAACCGCTGACCTGATAGTTCGGAATGGCGTAAGGCTGATTGAACAGACCTTCGACCAGAACTTTGTCGGGGCCTGCAGCACTGAACCCGGTCAGACGCTTAACCTGTTGTTGCACGACTGATTGCGAAGCGACACGGGCATCCATCAGAACCGCCTTGCCATCTTTGACGGCCCCGCGCATCCGTGCCATTGCACCTGGGCGGTAGAAGCCGTGGCGCATGTCTTCTTCGCGGCTCCAGGTGGTTTGGACGGGCGTGCCGGGCATCGCCATCGCAACCTTGGTCGCGATCACGCCAAAGTCGTATTCCAGCCGCCGCCCGAAGCCGCCGCCCAGATATGTGGTGTGAACATCCACCGCCTCAGTTTCCAGATTGGCGGCAGCGGCGATTTTCGCTTGCATGAAGGTCGGAGCCTGATTGCCGCCCCAAAACTCCAGGTGGTCGCCGGAATAGATTGCCGTCGCGGTCATCGGCTCCATCGTGGCGTGGGCCAGATAGGGTACGGTGTATTCAGCCGTAACCTCGGTCGCCCCTTCGGGCGGCGTGGACACATCGCCATCGTCGCGCATGGTCGAGTTCGGTCCGGCGTCAAATGCAGTGGCGATTTCAGTAAAGATTTCATTGGTTTCGGGCGGGTAGGGCGCATCACCCCAATCCACGTCAATGGCTTCTACAGCTTGAATGGCCAGCCACGTGTTGTTGGCGATCACTGCGACACCATCACCCAGATCGACGATCTTCTCAACGCCGGGCATCGCGGCCGCCGCGCTGTCGTCAAAGCCGTTCATCTGGCCGCCTAACTTCGGGTTCATCCGAATGCTGGCGAATTTCATCCCCGGCCGGCGCACGTCAATGGCAAATTCAGCGGTGCCGGTGGCCTTGCCGACCATATCCAGCCGCGGCTGGTTCCGGCCCAGATAGCGCCACTGGGACGGATCGCGCAGCGGGGCTTCTATCGGTTCGATCCCGGCGGCATCCACAGCCAGTTCCGTATAAGGGATCTTGTCACCATTGGGCGTAATCACGTGGCCAGACACAGTTTTCAGCTGCGCGCGATCTACACTCAGCCGGTCGGCAGCAGCCTGCTTCAGCGTTTCACGGGCCGAGGCGCCGGCCTCGCGCATGCGCTCGAACCCGTCGCGCATCGAAGACGAGCCACCGGTGATCTGCAGGCTGAAGACTTTACCAAAAACGGCCAGCGCTTCACCAAGGCTGTGCTGGAAATCCGAGATGTCATAACCTTTGTTGGGCAAGCCTTCCCCCAACAGGGCCGAGTTGTAATACGCCGCAGCGGCAGGCCCGTGCAGAACAGTGACCTGATCCAGGTCGACGTCCAGTTCCTCGGCTATCAGTGCGGCCCAGGTGGTTTTGACGCCCTGACCCATTTCGGCACGGGGGGCAAACAAGGTAACACCGTTCTGGTCAATCAGGACAAAAGGATTTAGCGCCGCCTCGCCTTCACCGGGTTTCAGCGGATTCGGGGCGGGTCGGCTGACGTAATACGCGCCAAAGGCTACACCGCCCACAATTGCAGCGGACCCGATCAGAAAGGTACGGCGGAGGATTTTACCGGTGCGGGACATCTCTTACGCCTCTTTCAGTTTGCCGGCGGCGTCATGGATCGCTGCACGGATACGGGGGTAGGTGCCGCAGCGGCAAAGGTTGCCTTGCATGGCATCGTCAATGTCTGCGTCTGTCGGGGCAGGGTTCTCTGCCAACAGCGCGGCGGCCTGCATGATCTGTCCCGATTGGCAGTATCCGCATTGCGCCACCTGATGATCAACCCAGGCCTGTTGGATGGCGGTCATCGAATCTGGGGTGCCGATCCCTTCGATCGTGGTCACATCGCCCCAGACATCCGACAATGCCACCTGGCACGAGCGTACAGCCTCGCCATCAATATGCACGGTGCAGGCCCCGCAAGCGGCCACGCCACAGCCGAATTTGGTTCCAGTCAGACCTACCTCATCCCGCAGAACCCAAAGCAGGGGGACGTCATCAGGCAGATCAACCTGATGTTGCTTGCCGTTGATCTTTAGGGCGGTCGCCATGGCGCACCTCTCGTAGCTGTGGCTGTTTGTGACATAAATAGCGAAAAGTGTCAGAGTGTCAATTGACAAAATATACAAATAATGTCACAGGTTCCGATATGACGATCACAACCGAAAATTCACGGCAACAAGCGATCCTGAACTCGGCTTTTAGGGCCTTTGCTGCGTATGGTTTTCGCAAAACCTCGATGGACGACATAGCGCGCGGGGCGGGAATGTCCCGGCCTGCCGTGTACCAGCATTTCAAGAACAAAGAGGCGATCGTCATCAAACTGACCGAGATGTACTACGCCGAAAAAAGCGTAGCCGTGGCCGAGGCGCTGGCGGCGCCTGGCTCTGTTTCCGAGGTTCTGACCCGCGCAATACGGGCGCAAACCGATGGGATTGCGGCTATTTTGGCTTCGCCTCATGGGCTTGAGATACTGGATACCACCAAGTCTATGGCTTCGGATTATGTCTCGGAAGGAGAGGCCATGTTGGCTGGCCTGTACGCGGATTGGCTGACGCAGCAGGAACAAGCGGGACGGGTTCGTCTGTTGGCCGACGCGGCAGAAACCGGTCGGACGATTACCGCAACGCTTAAAGGGCTGAAGCTGGTCGGTGCTGGCGCCGAAGTGTATGAGCGGCAGGTCGCACAGATCGCTGCTCTGATCGGCGCGGGGGTGGAAGTTAGGTAAAACGCCAGCTGGTGGCGGTGGTTCTTTCAACCGGGACCTAAGGGGTCGCCGTGTATGCACTCCTGTCCGTTGCTGCGACATCTGCGCTTTTGCCAAGGCGGTCAGAAAACGGTAGGACATCGCTCAGAAACGACGCGCTCGCACGTGTCGTCAACTTCGGGAAAGCATATGCACCGGATCGACATACCGCCCGTCTGGCTGGTCGGGTTTGCACTGCTGGCATGGATGCAGGTACGCCAATTTCCTCTGGGACTATCGCTGGAAAGTGGTGTGACCGACTTGCTGAGCGGTCTCTTGATCGGAGGTGGAATTCTGATCGCGGTATTGGCAATTGTCGAATTTCGCCGAAACAAAACGACAGTCATTCCGCATGAGACCCCGTCCGCGCTGGTGCAATCAGGTATCTACAAGCGCAGCCGAAACCCGATCTATGTCGGAGATGTTTTGATACTGGCCGGTCTGGTTTTGCGGTTCGACGCCGTACTGTCGTTGATTTTGATACCCGTATTCGCATGGGTTCTGGAGCGTCGGTTCATTCTGCCGGAAGAGGACCGTTTGCGCCGTACATTCCGAGCTGATTTTGCCCGCTATGAACAGAAGACCCGCAGGTGGATTTAGGGTGACTGTGGGAATTAAACAACGTCAAATTTGCTGCGCTTGCGAAATAATGTTGCGCAAGATACATGTTTGCCAAACAAACATGACCGAACACCCGCTCAGGCCGATTAAGAAATAGGGGGACTGCCAGTGAAAATAGGCACACCAAAAGAGATACTGGATGGTGAAAACCGGGTCGCGATGACACCGGATTCAGCTGTGCAGTTGCAGAAACTGGGTTATGATTGCGCCATAGAGAAAGGTGCCGGTCAAGCGGCGGGTTTTTCTGATGCGGCTTACGAAGCTGTGGGCGTCGAGATCGTCAAGACCGCTGCATCGTTGTGGAAAACCGCTGATATTGTCGCGAAAGTACGTATCCCGACCGAAACAGAATTGAAGCGGCTGACAAAGGGTAAGACTCTGATTTCGTTCTTCAACCCAGCTGGGAATGAAGAGGGAATGGAGCTGGCCAAATCCAAGGGCGCCAATGTGATCGCCATGGAAATGGTGCCGCGTATTTCACGTGCTCAGAAGATGGACGCGTTGTCTTCGATGGCAAATATCGCGGGTTACCGTGCGGTGATTGAGGCTGGGAATAACTTTGGACGCTTTTTCACCGGTCAAGTGACCGCTGCCGGTAAAGTGCCCCCCGCCAAGGTGCTGATCGTTGGTGCCGGTGTCGCCGGTCTGGCAGCCATCGGGACCTCGACCTCGCTGGGTGCGATCACCTATGCGTTCGACGTGCGCCCCGAAGTGGCCGAGCAGGTCGAATCGATGGGAGCCGAGTTTGTCTATCTGGATTTCGAAGAAGACCAGCAGGATGGCGCGGCCACCGGCGGTTATGCCTCGGTCCAGTCGGAAGAATTCCGCAATGCGCAGCTGGCCAAGTTCCGCGAGCTGGCCCCCGAGATGGACATCGTCATCACGACTGCCCTGATCCCCAACCGCCCTGCACCAAAGCTGTGGCTTGAGGACATGGTCAAGTCGATGAAGCCCGGCTCGGTCATCGTCGATCTTGCAGCTGAGCGCGGCGGCAACGTCGAAGGCACAGTCATGGACGAGAAGGTCGTGACCGACAATGGCGTGACTATCATCGGCTATACCGATTTCCCCAGCCGGATGGCCGCGCAATCCTCGTCTTTGTATGCCACCAACATCCGTCACATGATGACAGACCTGACGCCTGAAAAGGACGGTCAGATCAATCATGACATGGAAGATGACGTGATCCGCGGCGCGACCGTGACCCATGAGGGTGAGATCACCTTCCCGCCGCCACCGCCCAAGGTGCAGGCGATCGCGGCGCAGAAAAAGCCCGAGGTCAAGGAACTGACTCCGGAAGAGAAGAAAGCACAGGAAATTGCGGCCTTCAAGGCGCAGACCAAACAGCAGTTTACTCTGCTGGGCGTGGGTGGTGCGCTGATGCTGTTGGTGGGTCTGATCGCTCCGGCCAGCTTTATGCAGCATTTCATCGTCTTTGTGCTGGCCATTTTTGTCGGCTTCCAGGTGATCTGGGGTGTCGCGCATTCGCTGCACACACCACTGATGGCGATCACCAACGCGATCTCGTCGATTATCATCGTCGGGGCGCTTATGCAGATCGGATCGGGGTCGTTCCTGGTTATTCTGCTGGCG
Organism: Ruegeria sp. BC1; assembly: GCF_056539305.1. Lineage (NCBI taxonomy): Bacteria > Pseudomonadati > Pseudomonadota > Alphaproteobacteria > Rhodobacterales > Roseobacteraceae > Ruegeria > Ruegeria sp. BC1. The sequence continues at coordinate 94,180 of NZ_JBQFUT010000002.1, read as the reverse complement.
GCGTTGTCGGTCTTCATGGCCGGGATCAACATCTTCGGCGGCTTCCTCGTAACCCGGCGCATGCTCGCCATGTTCCAGAAATCTTAAGGAGGCCGGGCACATGGAATTTGGCTTCACTACTGCCGCCTACGTCGTTGCGGCTGTTCTGTTCATCCTTTCACTCGGCGGTCTGTCGAACCAGGAAAGCGCCAAGCGCGCAGTCTGGTATGGCATCGTCGGTATGGCGCTGGCGGTCTTTGCCACGCTGGTCGGCCCCGGTTCCGGCCTGTGGCTGTTGTCGCTGCTGCTGATCGCGGGTGGCGGTCTGATCGGTCAATATGTGGCGCAGCGCGTCCAAATGACCGAGATGCCGCAGCTTGTGGCCGCGATGCACTCCTTGGTTGGTCTGGCGGCGGTGTTCGTTGGCTTCAACGCGCATTTTGAGATTGGCAACGTGGCGCAGGTCATGGCCATCGCGGATAGCGCGAAAGAAGCGGACCTGTCCAATCTGGGCGCGTTCGCCAAGCTGATTGCCAAAAAGACTTCGGCTGAGCTGGCAATCCTGCATGTCGAGTTGTTCCTGGGTATCTTCATCGGTGCGATCACATTTACCGGTTCGGTTGTGGCTTATGGAAAACTGGCAGGCAAAGTGACCTCGGCGGCGACCAAACTGCCCGGCGGTCATGCGCTGAACGCGGCAGCGGCCGGTTTGTCGCTGATCTGTCTGGTCTGGTACACCGCTTCGGGTGGCTTGCTGCCGCTGATCTTGATGACGCTGGCGGCGCTGTTCATCGGATATCACCTGATCATGGGTATCGGTGGTGCCGACATGCCGGTGGTTGTGTCGATGCTGAACAGCTACTCGGGTTGGGCGGCCGCGGCGATCGGTTTCTCACTGGGCAACGACCTGCTGATCGTAGTTGGTGCGCTGGTGGGCTCGTCTGGTGCGATCCTGTCCTACATCATGTGTAAGGCGATGAACCGTCACTTTGTCAGCGTGATCCTGGGTGGTTTTGGTGGCACTTCCGGCCCTCAGATGGAAGTCGAGGGCGAACAGATCGCTATTGAAGCCGATGGTGTGGCGGCTGCGTTGAACGACGCCGACAGCGTTATCATCATCCCCGGCTATGGCATGGCTGTGGCGCAGGCGCAGCAGTCGGTCAGCGAACTGGTCCGCAAGCTGCGCGCCAAGGGCAAGAATGTGCGCTTTGCGATCCACCCGGTCGCGGGCCGCTTGCCTGGCCACATGAACGTCCTGCTGGCCGAGGCGAAGGTGCCGTATGACATCGTTCTGGAAATGGACGAGATCAACGACGATTTCCCGGACACGGACGTCGCCATCGTCATCGGCTCGAACGACATCGTGAACCCTGCAGCACAGGAAGACCCCAACAGCCCCATCGCGGGGATGCCGGTTCTGGAATGCTGGACGGCCAAGCAGGTGTTCGTCTCGAAACGTGGTCAGGGCACCGGGTATTCGGGCATCGAAAACCCGCTGTTCTTCAAAGAGAACACGCGCATGTTCTATGGCGATGCGAAAGAGTCACTCGACAAACTCCTGCCCATGATCGACTGATCACAGGCTTAAGGAAAAATGAAAAGGGCGCCAGCGGGCGCCCTTTTCTTGTTTTGATGCAGGGGGGCTTTGCCCCCAGACCCCCCGGGATATTTAAGGCCAGATGAGGCGGGCGGGTGTGGTAGGGTGTGCCAAGGTGCACGACCGGGGGAGGGTTGTAATGCAGAAAGTGAACGGCATTGGCGGTGTGTTCTTTCGCGCCCGCGACCCTGAGGCGCTGAGCGCATGGTACGAGTCGCATTTGGGTGTAAACCAACTCAACCCGCTGCCCTGGAAGCAGCGCGAAGGGTACACGGTGTTTGCGCCTTTCCCAGAGGATACTGGTTATTTCGGGCGTGACGCGCAGCAATGGATGATCAATTTCCGCGTCGATGATCTGGCAGCCTTGATCGCGCAGCTTAAGGCCGCTGGGATTACAGTTGAAACCCGCGCCGAGTGGGACAGTGAAGTGGGAAAGTTCGCTCGCATTCACGACCCCGAGGGAAATCCCATCGAACTCTGGGAACCAAATCAATGAGATAGCCCGGGTTGTATACCTTTGTATCCATGTAAGTATATGAAATAAAAAGAGAATTGATGTATTTGAGCGGTGGCGTATAGTGCTGCGAATTAAACGGAGCACGAAATGACGCCGATTGATGACCATCCGCTGCGCTATGCGCTGGCCAACGAACTGCATGCGCGGCCGTTCCCGGTGGCATCGACGCCGTGCACAGTGATCTTTCTGGCCATTAAAAAGCCGGAGGCTGCCGCTGCGCGAGATCGTGGTGAGGATATTGCACACCTAATCAAACTGCTGGACCGCCACGGTGCGCAGCACCCGCAGCCTGATGCGACCCACTATGCAGGCCAGATCGGCCGACATTGGTTGAAATGGGAGCAGCACACAGAATTCGTGACCTATACTGCGATCACTCAGAATGTCAGCGACCGCCCGTTCAATCCGGCTGACTTCGAAGTTTTCCCACCCGACTGGCTGATGGCCAGCCCCGGCCAAAGGGTGACTTCGGTGATGATCCGGGTCGTCGATCGTCTGGAAGATGACATGGTTAAGGTTTCTCTGGCCGACTGGTTTGAACCGGAAAGCTTGGCTGTTGCCCGTGTGCTGGACGACGACGCGATCTGCGCCAGTGATTTCCGGATCGATCCGGCTGGGCATATGCGGTTTGCGTTGTTCGCAACAATAGGGTCCGAGCAGCGACGGACTGGGCGGATCATCCAGCGCCTGTGTGAGATCGAAACCTACAAGGCGATGTCCATGCTGGGCTTTGCCCGTGTGAAACAGCTGATGCCGCGCATTGGTGAGTTGGACGAAAAACTGACCCGGTTGATGGGGCAAATGACGGACAATTCTGCGCAGCCCGATGAGTTGTTGGAAGACCTTCTGTCGACTTCCATCGAGCTTGAAACCCTTTCCGCTCAGTGTTCATTCCGGTTTGGAGCAACCGGCGCCTACGAGGCCATCGTCAATCAGCGGATTGAAGTGTTGCGCGAAGAGCGGTTTCACGGTGGCCAGAACTTTGCCGACTTTATGATGCGCCGTTACGATCCTGCGATACGTACCGTGAAAGCCACGGAACGTCGTCTTCAGGCGCTGTCTGATCGGGCTATTCGGGCCGGAGAGTTGCTGAGAACGCGCGTCGATGTTGAACGTAGCGCGCAGAACCAGGCTCTGCTGGAAAGCATGGACCGACGTGCCGACTTGGCCCTGCGATTGCAACATACGGTCGAAGGGCTTTCTGTTGTTGCCATCAGTTATTATGCGGTCTCGTTGGTCAGCTACCTTCTGTATCCGTTGACCAAGGCCGGGATCAGCAAGGGGATGCTGACTGCTGTGATTACAATTCCGGTCGTGGTCGCAGTTTGGCAAGCGGTTCGGCAAATTCGCAAACGGTTGGAATGATCGGCATTTGCCTAACAACCCTGAGCCTGTAGAACAGGTGCGTTTGACGCTTTTCGCGAAGGGTTTCTTGTGATCGGACTTATGGCCGCGTGGCGGGCCGTCGCCGCCATGTTCATTCTGAACGGTGCGCTTTTTGGCATCTGGGCATCCCGCATCCCTGCTGTGCGCGATCATCTGGAGCTGTCGCATGAAGCTCTGGGTTACGGCTTGTTGTTCATGGCCGCAGGGGCTGTGTGCTCCTTTCCGGTGACGGGGCGCCTGACGGACCGGTTTGGTGCCGTGGTTCTGACACGGGTCATCGCCGTTTTGTATACTCTGTCGTTGGTCCTGCTGGCCGTTGCTGGCGGGTTCTGGATGCTGGCGGCATTCCTGTTCATCTTTGGGGCTTTCCACGGCTCAATGGACGTTGCCATGAATGCCTGGGCGGCTGAGGTCGAGCAGGCTTATGACAAACCGGTCATGTCTTCATTTCACGCAATGTGGAGCCTCGGAGCCGGATTGGGAGCACTCAGTGGATACGGGGCTGTGCAGATAGGTTTGTCGGTAATGCAACATTTCCTGCTGGCTGGTGGGATTGTTGTGGGGTTGGCTCTTTCCTTGTCGTGGGTGCGGTGGACCTCGCGCAGGGCAATTGCTCAACGTGGCGCGATCTTTGCTTTACCGTCTGGCGCGCTGGTTTTGGTTGGCTTTGCCGCTTTGTGCGGCGCACTGGGGGAAGGCGCCGTGGCAGACTGGAGTGCGATTTATCTGCGCGACGCAACCGGAGCTACCGAAAGCATCGCAGCGCTGGGATATGCGGTTTTCTCGGTGACAATGGTGGCATTCCGCCTGTTGGGTGGATTTGTTATCGCGCGCTTTGGACCTGTTGCAACGGCACGTTTTGGCGGTATCTTTGCGGCTTTGGGTGTAGCAATTGTTGTCGGCTCTGCCGGGTCTGGGCTGGCGTTGTCAGGATTTGCCCTGATGGGGGTCGGTTACGCTGTGATCATGCCGCTGGCATTCAGCCGGGCGGCCAATGATCCGCAAGTGCCGCCGGGCCAGGCCATCGCCAGCGTGGCGACCCTGGGGTACGGTGGGTTGCTGATTGGCCCGCCACTTATTGGGATTCTGGCCGAGATGCTTACATTACAATTGGCGTTCCTGGCTTTGCTGCCATTGGCCGTTCTGATTGCTTTGCTTTCCGGCGCGCTACGTCCCGCCGATGCGGACTGAAAATAACCGCCAGATCAGGCGGCTGGGTACCAGAGGTGATTCTCTGGCCTGGACAACGAGATGGGAGAAGACCATGCCGATCAAAAACCGTTTCGCCGAGTTGCAGGGCGAAATCACCGAATGGCGCCGTGACATTCACGAGAACCCCGAGATTCTGTTCGATACGCACCGCACCAGTGCGCTGGTCGCCGAGAAATTGAAGGAATTTGGTTGCGATGAAGTCGTGACAGGGGTCGGTCGTACAGGGGTCGTCGGCGTGATCAAAGGCAAGGTCGATACAGGTGGCAAGGTGATCGGATTGCGGGCCGATATGGACGCTTTGCCGATCCACGAGGCGACGGGGTTGGACTATGCCTCCAAAACCGACGGCGCAATGCATGCTTGCGGCCATGATGGACACACAGCAATGTTGCTAGGGGCTGCGAAATATCTGGCCGAAACACGCAATTTCGACGGTACGGCCATCGTGATTTTTCAGCCGGCCGAAGAAGGCGGTGGCGGTGGGCGCGAAATGTGCGAAGACGGAATGATGGAGCGTTGGGGCATTCAGGAAGTTTACGGAATGCACAACTGGCCGGGGCGTCCGGTGGGCAGTTTCGCCATCCGCCCCGGTGCGTTCTTCGCAGCCACAGATCAGTTCGACATCACATTCGAAGGCAAGGGAGGGCATGCAGCCAAACCGCATGAAACGGTGGATACCACCGTAATGGCGGCTCAGGCGGTTTTGGCCCTGCAGACCATTGCCGCGCGCAATGCGGATCCGGTCGATCAGGTTGTGATCTCGGTCACGTCATTTGAAACGTCCTCTACGGCCTTTAACGTGATCCCGCAGACGGTAAGGCTCAGGGGTACAGTGCGTACGATGAGCAAGGGTATGCGGGAAATGGCAGAGAGGCGCGTCAAAGAAATTTGCAGTGGCGTTGCCGCGACCTTCGGCGGTTCCGCTGATATCAACTATTACTTGGGGTACCCGGTGATGGTGAACAGCGACGAGCAGACGGATTTTGCAGCGGACGTAGCTCGGTCCGTTGCGGGGAATTGCGATGAAGCGCCCTTGATCATGGGGGGCGAGGATTTTGCCTTTATGCTGGAAGAGCGTCCGGGGGCCTATATTCTGGTAGGCAACGGCGATACGGCGGCGGTGCACCATCCTGAGTACAATTTCAACGACGAAGCCATTCCTGCCGGGTGCAGCTGGTGGGCAGAGATTGTCGAGCAACGGATGCCGGCTGCTTGACGGAAAGGGCGGGGGATTTGCCCCCGCACTCCCGGAGTATTTTAGCCAGATGAAGCTGAATCCTGGTCTTTCAGATTAAGCTGGGCGCAAAGTGTTTCGACGATGTTGCCCAGAGCTGTTTTTTGTGTGTTGACACAGGACCTTGCAGCCTCTCGCGCTGTGTTCAGAGCATCCCGGTCCGTCAACCATTTGGCGACTGCTTCAGTGAGGTCAGGGGCCGATGATACCTCGGTCGCGCCACCTGTTTCGATCAGTGGGGCAAAGGTTTCGGCGAAGTTGAAGTAGCCCGGGCCAGTGATGACGGCCGCGCCGGCTTGCGCGGGTTCGAACGGATTGTGACCGCCGATTTCCTTCAATGAGCCAGCCAGAAAAACAATCGGGCACAGAGCGTACCAAGTGCCAGTCTCACCCAGTGTGTCGGCCATGTAGACTTGCGTATCAGGAATAATTTTTTCGCCGGCTGAGCGGATAGCTACGGTTAGCCCGGCCTGCGCCACAAGCGCTGCAACCTCGGTGCGGCGTTCGGGGTGGCGGGGGATCAGCAACAGAAGCAAGTCTGGCCAGCGTTTGAGTAATTCGGCGTGGGCCGACAGAACTGTTTCCTCTTCACCTGCATGGGTGGAGCTGGCGATCCAGACCGGGCGGTCGCCGACTTGCGCCTGAATGTCAGAGAGCGTCGCCTGATCGACGGGCAATGGGTCCGACATGGCCTTGAGGTTCGTGCCAGGTTGAACCCGGTCGGCACGAGCCCCCATATCGATCAAGTTCTGGGCGGTTTTGTCGTTCTGCGTCAGGAATAGTTGGAAATGGTCCAGGATGAAACGCGCCGTGTGGGGGCGTTTTTTCCAGCCATCTACAGATTTGGCTGACAGCCGTGCGTTGAGTAGCGCCAGGGGAATGTCGCGAGAGCCGCTTTCGACGATCAGTTGCGGCCATAATTCGCTTTCGACGAAAATTCCGGCGTCAGGCCGCCAGTGTTCCAGAAAGCGGCGAACCGCTCCGGTGGTATCCAGCGGCGGATACTGGTGACGCGCACGGGGCGGCATGCGTTTTTCGATCAGTGCGGCCGAAGTGGGCGTTCCTGAAGTGATGAGAAATTCCGCATCCGGCAGGCGTTCACCCAGCCGTTTGATCAGGCTGATAACCGAGAGGGTTTCGCCGACGCTGGCTGCGTGAAACCAGATCAAGCGGCCTTCTGGGCGGGGCAAACTGGCGTGGCCCAGACGCTCTTGCTGCCGGGCTTCGGGGACGTCCGCGGCTTGCAGCTTTTTACGTACCGTGCGCCAAACAAGCGGCGAGGCAAGCGTCATCAGACCGCAATACAAACGATACAGTAACGTCGGACCGGATTGGTTCGGCATGTCAGCCGCCCGTATGGCTCATGTGACGGCTCATTTTGCCGTCCACCGCCTGACGGGAATAGTCGAAATCGTGGCCCTTGGGTTTGAGGTTGATCGCAGCTCGGATTGCATCCTCAAGCGGTTGCTCGGTATCCGGGTGATCGCGCAGCGCACCACGCAGGTCGGCCATGTCCTCCTGACCAAGACACATGAACATCTCACCGGTGCAGGTCAGGCGCACGCGGTTGCAGCTTTCGCAGAAATTATGGGAAAGCGGGGTGATAAACCCGATTTTCTGGCCAGTTTCTTCAAGACGCACATAGCGCGCGGGGCCACCGGTACGTTCGGCAAGATCCGTAACCGAATAATGGTTTTCGTATTCCTTGCGCACGTCTTTGAGGGACCAGTACTGATCAAGCCGATCTTCGTTGCCAATATCACCCATGGGCATGACCTCAATCCAGGTCAAATCCATGTCGCGTTCCGCGCACCATTCGGTAATCGTGGGCAGTTCAGCTTCGTTAAAGCCTTTCAGCGCCACGGTGTTGATTTTGATCCGCAGCCCGGCCCTTTGCGCAGCGTCGATGCCGTTTAGCACCTGTTTCAGTCGGCCCCAGCGGGTGATCTGGCTGAATTTGTCGTCATCCAGCGTGTCTAGGGACACATTCACCCGGCGCACGCCCGCCGCATACAGGTCATCGGCAAAGCGATGCAATTGCGAGCCGTTCGTGGTCAGCGTCAGCTCTTTCAGCGCGCCGCTGTCCAAATGCCGTGTCATTGCGTTGAAGAAGGTCATGATGTTGCGGCGCACCAGCGGCTCGCCACCGGTAATGCGCAGCTTTTCAACACCCAACTTCACAAAGGTCGAACACATGCGGTCCAGCTCTTCCAGCGTCAGAAGGTCTTTTTTTGGCAGAAACTTCATGTCCTCGGACATGCAGTAGACACAGCGGAAATCGCACCGGTCCGTGACAGAGACGCGGAGATAGGTGATGGCACGTGCAAACGGATCGATAAGCGGAGCAGTCATGCGACATAGGTAAAGCTGCAGCCGCCCCGCGACAAGGGCGAACTGCGCTTTGTTCTGGTGCAGATAGGCGCAGGATTGTAGGTTTGCGGTATGAGATATGTGATTGTTGCATTGTTTGTTTTTACGGCAGGTTGCGAGACCATTCGGTCAACAACCGATCGCGTGTTCGGTGATGACCCGGCACCTGACGAAGCAGAGCCTCCTACCGTGGAAGAATCAGTCGAGCCGGAACCTGTCCCCGTTGCGGCGACAGGTTGGACTGGGGCAAAGACAACCATTGCCGGGTTGGGGGATCCGACAACACCGGGCCGCTGGCTGGAAACTCCGCTGGTCGATACCGAGTTTACGGGCCGGGTCGTCGTGCCGCGCACCGGGGCGCAGGCCTATATCACTCTGGTTCCTGCTTCGGGGCCTGAAAGCGGTGGCAGTCGCCTGTCACTAGACGCAATGCGGGCGCTTTTACTACCGTTTGACGAGTTGGTTGAGCTTGAGGTCTATTCCAACTGATTTTTCAGATACTTCCCGGCCTCACGGCGGGCAAAGGGCTTCATCGCGTCGCCATGTGCCTTCAGAAATGCAATCACGCGGGCCGGGTCGTGTTTGGACAGCTCGCGCAACCACCATGCGATGGCTTTTTGGATGAACCAGTCTCGGTCAGGCACATAGCCTGCTGCCCAGCCGAGGATGCGATCCCGGCGGGCTAGATCATCCGGTTTGGGGTGGTTCTGCTTGGTCCAGGGCAGGGTGGCCACAAGCGCCGCGCGCCGGGTCCACATGTGGTCTGAGGTTGTCCAGTTCTCGACATGGTTTAGCCGTACCGGATCGGCAGAAAGGCGTTTCTGCATCGCCATGCAGGCATGATCGGCAACGGCCCAGGCATCAAAATCCGGTAACCAGCTTTGCAGCAGATCCCAAACCGCGTCATCGGGCCGGATGCGTGCTTGGGTCAGCAGCTTGGCTGCGGCAAGGCGGCCTTCGTGGATATTTGATTTCCAAAGAGAATCCGCCAGGTCCACTCGTGCTGAAACGTCCAGTTCTTGCCGCCATGCCTTCGTTAGGTGGTTCAGAACGGGGTTCGCGACACCCAGATAGGGGCGGTCGGCCTTGTGATAGGCCGCCATCTGTTCGGCGCGCTCGGGGTCGGCATGAGCCTTGATCTGTTCCAGATAAGTGTCCGGCATGGATGTTCAGTTTGTGGTCCGCGTAGGTTTACCGTCGATCGTCTGTTGGTTCTTTTCCACCCAATAGGCGCGAATATCGTCGTCAGACTTGCCATCGACCCATTTCTGCATCGTATCCCGGTCGGACTGGTACTCCATGAACGGAACCGCATAACCGCACGAGGTCTGGACCAGATCGATAACCAGATCGTAAATCTGCCGAGCACTGCGGTGATCAGGAAACAACTCGGCCAGTTCATCCCAGCCGTCATCCCCCACATGCAGCGTTTTCGCAGTTCCGTAGGTTCGCAAGATCATCGGCCGCGTGGTGAAGGAACACCACATCAGCGTCATGCGGTTAACCTCCAGCAGATGACCTGCGGTTTCGTTGCCAGTGCCGGTCAGGTTCATCCAAACAACCCGGTTCGGCCCCAATACACGCAACGAATCCATCCCCTTGGGCGAGATATTCACCCGCCCGTCAGGTCCCGCAGTGCCGACGAAAAAGATGTGCTGGTCTTCGACAAACTTACGCTGTGCATCGTCCAGTTCCGGGAATTGCTTGGCCATGTCTCACTCCACCGTGACTGATTTCGCCAGATTTCGCGGCTGATCCACATCCGTGCCCTTGGCCACCGCCGTGTGGTAGGCCAGCAGTTGCGCGGGAACTGAATACAGGATCGGTGCAAGATTGGGATGGATATAGGGCATTCGGATAGTGCTCCAGACACCGTCCTCGGCCTCGGCGATGCCATCGTCATCCGAAACCAAAATGACTTTCCCCTTGCGCGCCATTACCTCTTGCATGTTCGAAACCGTCTTGTCGAACACCGCATCGCGCGGGGCCATCACGACTACCGGCATGTGCTTGTCGATCAGGGCGATGGGGCCGTGTTTCAGCTCTCCTGAGGCATAGCCTTCGGCGTGTATGTAGCTGATTTCCTTGAGTTTTAGCGCGCCTTCCATCGCCAGCGGGTACATCAGGCTGCGGCCCAGGAACAGCACGTCACGTGCTTCGGCCAGGCGCTGGGCGGATTTGCGGATGGCCCGGTTCTGATCCAGTGCCGTATTCAGCACCGAGGGCAACCCGCGCAGGGCTGCGGCGTGATCCGCTATTTCCTCTTCGCTCATCGTGCCCCGGTCCGCCGCCGCTTTGAGCGCCAGCATCAACAGAACGCTAAGCTGACAGGTGAACGCCTTGGTCGAGGCCACTCCAATCTCGACCCCAGCGTGGATTGGCAGCACAATATCGCTTTCCCGCGCGATCGAGCTTTCGGGGACGTTGACGACCGAGACGATCTTGTCCGCTTTCCCCTCGCAATAGCGAAGCGCCGCAAGCGTGTCCGCGGTTTCGCCGGACTGGCTGACAAACAATGCCGCGGTCCGGTTGGGGATCGGCGGTTCGCGATAACGGAATTCACTGGCGATATCGACCTCGACGGGTAGTTTGGCCAGCTGTTCGAACCAGTATTTCGCAGTCAGGCAGGCGTAGAAGGCCGTACCGCAGGCGACCATGGTCAGACGGTCCAGTTTGGTGAAATCCAGATCACCGGGCAAAACGACGTCGTCACCGCCGGTGGGCAGGTAGGATCGGATCGCCTCGGCAACCACTATGGGTTGTTCGGCAATTTCCTTGGCCATGAAATGCTTGTGCCCACCTTTGTCGGCCCGCGCCTGATCCAGTTTGATCGTGCGGGTTTCGCGGTTGGCCAGCTCACCGGCTTCGTTGCGGATTTCCAGCGAGGTGCGAGTCAAAACAGCCCGGTCGCCTTCTTCCAAATAGGTGATGCGGTTCGTCAGCGGGGCAAGCGCAATTGCGTCAGAGCCCACGAACATCTCGCTATCCCCATGCCCGATAGCCAGCGGCGAGCCCTTACGTGCCGCCACAATCAAGTCATCCTGACCATCGAACAGGAAAGCCAGCGCAAAGGCACCTTCGAGCCGGTCAATGGTTTTGAAGGCGGATTCTACCGGGGAAAGACCGGTGTTCAGGTAGTGCTCGGCCATCAGAGCCACGGTTTCAGTATCGGTTTCGGTCGTGAAATCGACGCCGTGTTCGGCCAGCTCGGCCCGCAGTTCACGGTAGTTTTCGACAATACCGTTATGCACAACCGCCACAGGTCCGGCCCGGTGGGGGTGCGCGTTTGTGACCGTGGGCGCGCCATGGGTGGCCCAGCGCGTGTGGCCAATGCCCGATTTGCCGGGCAGCGGATCGTGAACCAGCAAATCGCTGAGGTTGACCAGTTTGCCCACCGCGCGCCGCCGTCCCAGCGCGCCATTGTTGACTGTGGCGATGCCCGCACTGTCATATCCCCGATATTCCAGCCGTTTCAGGGCTTCGACCAGAATTGGGGCCGCTTCGTGCTGTCCCAGAACACCTACAATTCCACACATGGATCAGGCTCCTTTGTCGCGGCGAGCCTTCTTCGCCTTCAACATATCAAAAAGTTTGCGCGCATAACCCGGTTTGTTGTCTTGTTTGGCCCGGGCCACAGCCAGCGCATCGGGTTCGACGTCACGCGTTACCACGGTGCCAGTCGCGGTCATTGCTCCGTCACCCAGAGAAACCGGTGCCACCAGCATAGTGTTCGATCCGACAAAAACATTGTCACCGATTTTCGTGCGATGCTTCATTACGCCATCGTAGTTACAGGTGATCGTGCCGGCACCGATGTTTGAGGCCGCACCAACCGTCGCGTCACCGATATAGCTGAGGTGATTGACCTTGGCCCCTTCGGCGATCTCGGCATTCTTGATTTCGACAAAATTGCCGATCCGCGTGTTTTCTGCCAGCTCAGCTCCGGGGCGCAGGCGGGCATAGGGTCCGACAACCGCCCCACGGCTGACATGACATCCTTCCAGATGCGAAAACGCACGGATTGTCGCGCCGCTTTCGACGGTGACGCCTGGGCCGAAAACCACATTGGGCTCGATAACCGTATCACGGCCGATGATTGTATCAGCTGCCAGATATACGGTTTCAGGGGCCATCAGTGTGACGCCCAGATCAAGCAACTCAGCACGAGCATTGGCCTGAAACACCGCATCGGCCGCAGCCAGATCCGCACGAGAGTTGACGCCCAGAGTTTGCGCCTCATCACAGGCGACAGCGGTCACCCGCAGGCCGCGATCGCGGGCGATTTCCACGACATCGGTCAGGTAGAACTCACCAGACGCGTTGTCGTTACCAACCGCGTCGATCAGGCTAAATAGCGTCTCTGAATCACACGCCAAAAGTCCAGAGTTGCAAAAGCTTATAGCACGTTCTTCATCCTTTGCGTCTTTGAACTCGACGATCCGCTCCAGCGTGTCGCCATTCATCACAAGCCGCCCGTAACGCGCGGGGTCAGCGGCTTCAAAGCCCAGAATGACCATATCGTTTTTGGCCCGCGCGGCAATCATGCGCTCCAGCGTGTCGGATTGCAGAAACGGGGTATCGCCATACAGAACGACTACGTCGCCTGTGAACTTGTCCAGCGCTTGCCGGGCCTGCGCGACAGCGTGTGCGGTACCCAGCTGTTCCGCCTGCACAGCGATCTGTGCCGCGTCGTCTTCGGCAGAGGCGACCTTGGCCACGGCTTCCGCACCGTGGCCTGTAACAATCACAGTGCGCTCGGGCGACAGCGCAGCTCCGGCGCGCATGGCGTGCACCAGCATCGGAACCTGGGCGATGGGATGTAGGACTTTGGGGATATCCGAATGCATCCTGGTGCCTTTTCCGGCGGCAAGGATGACAAGGGCAATGCTCATGAAAACGATTTCTCTTTGTGTTTTGTTGCCGTCCGTTTTATCCGCTGAGGTCAAAGGCGCAAGCGGTTCAGGCATCAAACTAGATTGCCGTTTGCAATAACTTGTGGCGGGAACCTGCCGAGCGAGGAGGCAAAATGCGCACGGTCATCTTTGATCTGGACGGAACTCTGGCCGATACGTCGGGCGATCTACTGGCGGCGGCCAACCACTGTTTTCGCCAGATGGGGCACGGGGATGTGCTTGTTCACGAGCAGGATGCCGCGGTCGCATTGCGCGGTGGGCGCATGATGCTGACTCATGGGCTCAAACGGGTTGGGGCCTATGACGAGGACACCGTTCACGCTTATTACCCAACTCTTCTCGAAGCCTACTCGCAGGACATTGATACCCACACGCGGTTCTACCCCGGTGCGCTGGAGGCCGTCGAAGGGTTGAGGACCGCCGGTTACGGCGTGGGAATCTGCACCAACAAACCCGAGGCTCTGGCCCATCAGTTGCTGACACAGATGGGGGTGCGGGACCAGTTTGCCTCGCTGGTCGGGGCTGACACCTTGCCGGTTCGCAAACCTGACCCGGAACCGCTGCGCGAGGCGGCGCGTCGTGCGGGTGGGCACCCGGACCTTTGTGTGCTGATCGGAGATTCAGACACCGACCGCAATACGGCGCGTGCGGCAGGGGTGCCATCGGTTTTGGTCACCTTCGGCCCCTCGGGGGAAGACATGGCTGCGCTGGAACCCGAAGCCCTGCTGCACCATTTCGATGATCTTCTCGATGTTGTGGCCGGATTGATCGGAGCCACAGTATAAAATCTTGACCCCAGGCATTTGTGAATTCAGAACAAACCCATGACCGAGACATTTACTGGCAGTTTTACCCAGCAGGAACCCATCCCGGAAGAGGCGATCGACGCGGCAATGGCCGTTTTGCGCCATGGGCGATTGCACCGTTACAACGTCGCCCCCGGAGAGTTGGGGGAAACCGCATTGCTCGAGCAGGAGTTCGCGGCTCAGATGAGGGCAAAGTACTGTCTGGCCGTTTCGTCCGGCGGGTATGCGCTGGCGACCGCATTGCGGGCGGTGGGCGTACAGCCGGGCGATCCGGTGCTGACCAATGCATTCACGCTGGCGCCGGTGCCGGGGGCGATTGCTTCGGTCGGGGCAAAGCCGGTGTTTGTGGGAGTGACCAAAGACCTGACAATTGATCTGGATGATCTGGAAACGAAACTGGATCAGGCAGGGGTTTTGATGCTCAGCCATATGCGCGGGCATCTGTGTGACATGGATCGGCTGATGCAGATGTGTGATGCCGCTGGTGTGACTGTGATCGAGGATTGTGCACACACAATGGGGGCAGCGTGGCGCGGTCAGTTATCGGGGCGGCAAGGGGCCATCGGCTGTTATTCCTGCCAGACCTATAAACACGTCAATTCCGGCGAGGGCGGTCTGCTGATCACCGATGACGAAGAACTTGCGGCCAAGGCTACAATGCTGTCGGGGTCGTATATGCTGTATGAACGCCATCTTGCCGCGCCTGGGCCGGAGGTGTTCGAGAAGATCAAATACACAACCCCGAATGTCTCAGGTCGAATGGACAACCTGCGTGCGGCCATTCTGCGCCCGCAGTTGCGTGATCTGGATCATCAGGTGCAGCGCTGGAACGAGCGTTACGACGCGATCGAGGCTGGCCTGCGTGACACGCCGGGTCTGACCATTGTCGAGCGCCCCGAACAGGAAACCTATGTCGGGTCATCCATTCAGTTTCTACTGTTGGACTGGTCGCCCGAGCGTATCGCCGAAGTGATCCGCCGCTGCGCCGCGCGCGGGGTTGAAATCAAGTGGTTCGGTGGGGCCGAGCCGACCGGGTTTACCTCGCGCTATGACAGCTGGCGCTACGCCGACAGTGTACCGTTGCCTAGCAGTGACCGTATCCTTGCCGGGATCATGGACATGCGCGTGCCGCTAACCTTTTCGTTGGAAGATTGCCACCTGATTGCCCGTATCATCCGGTGTGAGGTCGGCGCAGTCTATCAATCCTGATCAGGAATACTGGGGTTCCAGCAAGGGTTTGCGGTTCTTGCGCAGCCGTTCAATCAGTCGTTTCTGTTTCCGGCTTTCGGGGATGGTAGAGGACGGTCGGGCTATGCTTTCGGTCGCGAGATCGGGAAAGATCAAGCGGATTTCGGCTTGGGCCTTCGGCGAGACCGATGCAAGCGAGGTGTCGGTCAGTAACAGGCTTTCGCTCGGCGCTCCGTTCGCAAAGACGATCTCGTGCGTGTCGAACAGAAGGTGATAATACACCACCTCATTGGCCGTCAGATCGACCTCAATCCCCGGAAGTTCGGTCAGTTTGATAGCTGATACCAGTACATCGGGTGTGCCAAACATGCGCAGCGCCACAGCGGAGGAGATTTGCATCCGATGCTGGCGTGAGACGGACAAGTCCTGTTGGGGTAGGCCGCTCCCCATAGCGCCTTTTGAGATTCGGACTGGGCGCAGTTTCGGTCGAATTGCCAAATCGGTCGCAGACACGTGCCGCTGCCCAATCCAGCGAACAGGTTTCAGGCCCGAACGGGTCAGAATGCGATCACCTGTTCGCAGCGCCTCGACCGGTCGCTCCCCGAATTCCGTTTCGATCAGCGTGCCTTTGCAGAAACAGACCATGAGAGAGATATTGTCGACAATCGCCCCAAGGCTGTTGTCTGGCCCCAGCTCGGTGAACCGCAGTGTGTAATCGCCCGCCGCAGGAAAATCGACCTGCATCGTAACTGTGGTGAAACTGTTTTGCGTCGGCAGAACCGTCATGGACGCAATCACGGCACCGTTGTCATCCAGCACTTCGACGGTGAACCCCTCTTGCCCGGCCTGTCCGTTCGACGCCGTCCGCAGCGCGGTATCAAGGCTCAACTCCCCCGTATGGGGATCGTCAAGTGTGAAGGTTTGCTCCATTACAGTGGTCTGGCCGGAATGGCCATCCATCTCGGCTACGCGATTGGACGAGCCATTACCCAGATAGGCATTTTCGCTGTAATTGGTCTCGAGATCCGTGCCGCTCCAGTTGGCATTGCCGTTGTCGAATGTACCATTGAGAATGACATTTGTAGGGGGCATAAAAAACTCCACAAAGTGAAAGCTGTTTTATTGTCAAGCAGTTGGGTGTGCATTTGATTAACGATTGCGGCTTTTTCAAGTCGCATTGCAACAAATGCATTTCTGTCCGCGCTTGACCCTTTGGCCGGGGCATGGCAGATTATTTGAACAACCGTTCATTAATGGGAGGTGCGGATGTTCACGGCCACTATGCAATTCGATCTGGGTGAGGATGTGAACGCCCTGCGCGAGATGGTTCACCGTTGGGCTCAGGATCGGGTCAAGCCGATAGCCGCCGATGTCGATAGTTCGAACGCATTTCCCAACGAGCTGTGGAAAGAGATGGGTGATCTGGGCATGCTCGGCATCACGGTGCCCGAGGAATTTGGCGGGGCAGGTATGTCCTATCTTGCCCACACGGTCGCGGTAGAGGAGGTCGCGCGGGCTTCAGCCTCGGTGTCTCTGTCCTACGGGGCGCATTCCAACCTTTGCGTTAACCAGATCAAGCTGAACGGGACCGATGAACAAAAGGCGAAATACCTGCCGCGTCTGGTGTCGGGTGAACACATCGGTGCGCTAGCGATGTCTGAGGCATCGGCAGGTTCTGACGTGGTGTCGATGAAGCTGCGGGCACAGAAGCGCAACGATCACTACCGGCTGAACGGAACCAAGTATTGGATCACCAACGGCCCGGATGCCGACACTCTGGTCGTCTACGCCAAGACCGATCCGGAAGCTGGATCAAAGGGGATTACCGCCTTTTTGGTCGAGAAAGAGATGACGGGTTTTTCGACCTCACCTCATTTCGACAAATTGGGGATGCGCGGGTCGAATACGGCTGAACTGATATTCGAAGATGTCGAAGTGCCGTTCGAAAACGTTTTGGGCGAAGAAGGCAAAGGCGTCGCCGTTCTGATGTCGGGTCTAGACTACGAACGGGTGGTTCTGGCCGGAATCGGTACAGGCATAATGGCGGCCTGTCTGGATGAGATCATGCCCTACCTGGCCGAGCGCAAACAGTTCGGCAAACCCATTGGCAGCTTTCAACTGATGCAGGGCAAGATAGCGGATATGTATACCGCGATGAACTCCGCGCGGGCCTATGTCTATGAGGTCGCCAAGGCGTGTGATCGGGGTGACGTGACCCGTCAGGATGCTGCTGCCTGCTGTCTGTACGCATCCGAGGCAGCGATGACGCAGGCGCATCAGGCAGTGCAGGCAATGGGCGGAGCCGGGTTCCTTGCAGACTCAGCGGTCAGCCGCATTTTCCGTGATGCCAAACTGATGGAGATCGGTGCGGGTACCAGCGAAATCCGCCGGATGCTTATTGGTCGGGAACTGATGAGTGAAATGCTCTGAAAAATCGCCCCGCCATCATAAGGCGGGGCGTCTTGAGGGATCAGAAGCGATGGACGTAGGAAACGCCGATCAGCCACGGATCGATCTCGGCTTTGCCGATGTCGGCTCCGTCCAGCGTGACGTCCGAGTCGATGTCGAACCAGCGCACGTTCAGACGCACGGCCCCATTATCGGAGACCATGTAGTCCAGACCAGCCTGCAGCGAGACGCCGAACGAGTCGTCGATATCAATGTCACCCAGCGGCGATTTCTCATCGTAGAAGATGGTGTAGTTCAGACCGGCACCCACGTAGGGTTTCCACGCGCTGTTGGTCGGGATGTGATAGTTCAGCGACAATGTGGGCGGCAATTGCTTGGTGCTTGCGGCGTCAACACCACCCAGCGCGATGTCGTGGCTGAACGGGGTTGCGGCCAGCAGTTCGATGCCCAGATTGTCACGGACGAAATACTCGACTGTAAAGATCGCCTGGGTGTCGGAATCCACCGTTGCGTCCGCGCCAGCCAGAGTTCCGTTGTCGGATTTCGGGTCCAGATAACCGACACCGATACCCACGGTCCAGTCACCCTGCGTTTGCGCAACTGCGGGTGCGGCCAGTGCAGCCAGAGCGGTCGTAAAGGTCAAAGCGGCGAGTGTCTTGTTCATTGGTTTGCCTTTGGTTTGGTTGATGCCCCTGAATTGGCAGGGGCGCGGGGGGCAAACTCTGATCTGTATCAAATTCGTGTCAGTTCTCGGGGGTGGAGGGCGCGTGAAAGCGTTAGGAAAATAAGGGGAAGTCAACGTGGTAGACGCTAGGCGCATACCGGGTTTGCACCCGTTGGGCGGCTGGGAAGTGCCAGAGCGGCTGAACATGGCCGCGCAGTGCCTGAAGCATCCGGTTGACCAAACGGCTTTGATCGACCTGACTGGATCATCTGTGCGTCACGTCACCTATGGGCAACTGGCGCAGAAGGTTGATGGGATAGCCCGCGCGCTGTCGCGCTCTGTGCAGCGTGGTGATCGGGTCGGGGTGTTGCTGGGCCAATCTCCTTGGTGCGCGGCGGCGCATCTGGCGATCTGGAAGATTGGTGCCGTTTCGGTGCCGCTTTTCAAACTGTTCAAGCGGGACGCGCTGCGCTCGCGGGTTGGGGATTCCGGGGTGCAGGTGGTTCTGACCGACCCCGAGGGGGCCGACCTTCTGGGCGATCTCGCGTCGCCCCTGTTGGCGGCTGAGGTCGGCATCGATGGTGACCCTGTATCTTATGCGGACACAGGGCCCGAGGATCCGGTTGTATTGATCTACACGTCGGGCACCACTGGCAGCCCAAAAGGCGCATTGCACGGGCATCGTGTGTTAACGGGCCATCTGCCAGGGGTCTCGATCAGCCACAACTATCTGCGCGAGGGGGACTGCCTGTGGACGCCCGCCGACTGGGCCTGGATCGGGGGGCTGTTTGACGTGCTGATGCCTGGTTTGGCGCTGGGCATTCCGGTCGTTGCAGCACGATTGCAAAAATTCACGCCTGAGGCCTGCGCCGATGTTATCGTGCAGGGTGGCGTGCGGAACGTGTTTTTCCCGCCGACCGCCTTGCGGATGCTCAAGGCGGCAGATCAGAAAATCCCTGGTCTTCGTTCGGTTGCTTCTGGCGGTGAGCCTCTGGGGGCCGAGATGTTGGCGTGGGGGCAGCAGGCATTTGGCCTGACGATCAACGAGTTCTACGGCCAGACCGAGTGCAACATGATTGTATCCTCTTGCGCTGAAGATTTTCCAGTGCGTCCGGGATGCATCGGCAAACCGGTGCCGGGGCATGAGGTTGCGGTGATTGACGAAAACGGCCAGCCGACTGACGAAGAGGGCGATGTTGCCATCCGGCGCGGTTCAGCCTCGATGTTGCTGGAATACTGGAACCGGCCAGAGGCAACGGCTGAGAAGTTCCGGGACGACTGGCTGATCACTGGCGACCGTGGTGTGTGGGAGGGTGACTATCTGCGATTTGTCGGCCGCGAGGATGACGTAATCACCTCGGCCGGCTACCGCATCGGCCCCGCCGAGATCGAGGATTGCCTGTTAACCCACCCTGCAGTGGCGACGGTGGGTGTGGTAGGCAAACCCGACCCGCTGCGAACCGAGATCGTCAAGGCCTATGTGGTGCTGAAACCCGGCGCTGAAGCTGCTGAGCAAGAGTTGCAAGAGTGGGTCAAGGACCGTCTGGCGCAGTATTCCTACCCGCGCGAGGTGGCGTTTCTGGAGGAACTGCCGATGACAGTGACGGGGAAGGTGATCCGCAAGGAATTGAAGATGCGTGCGGCGGGGGAGTCCAGTGAATGAAGCGCTTGGTGTTTGTCCTTTCTCTAATCTTGGCAGAAGTTTGCGCGGCGCAGGTAGAAAATTCGGATAATTCGATTGGTGTATTGGAATGGTTTGACGGTTGCGCGCTCTTAACCCAGCCAAACAATGGTATGATCATGGATACCAACTGTATCAGTATCGCTGTCGACTATTGCACAATAGGCCGCTTGGCCGAAGAACGAGTGCAATGTCTTGTAGAACTCTCTGAGCATGTCGATGCACTTTCGACTGAAATCAAAACCACTGTGCCCCAGAGTATCGGAGAGGCGGGTAGAGCGGCACGTAGCTACGAGCGAAAGTACCTCCAATTGGTCGAAGGAGTTTTTGATGTATGCGATGCATCCCCTCGCACAGAAATTCCTCCAGATACATGGTGTAAAATGTACTTGAACGCAGGAGATTGGGTGGAATGGCGACACCTGCAAAGGCTTGCACAGGGGGAAGCTCAATGAAACTCACATCCAAGGCCATGCCCGCCTCTGAGGGCTTCAAGGCCAACCGTACTGCTCATCTTGAAGCGTTGGAGCAAATCTCTGTCGCCGCCGAAGCAGCCCGCATGGGCGGCGGCGAGAAGTCTCGCGCGCGGCATGAATCCCGGGGCAAGATGTTGCCTCGGCGACGGGTGGCTAACTTGCTGGACCCTGGGTCTCCGTTCCTCGAAATCGGCGCGACGGCGGCGCATGGGATGTATGGAGACGCCGCGCCCTGTGCAGGGGTCATCGCAGGTATTGGCCGGGTGCAGGGGCGCGAGGTCATGGTGGTATGCAACGACGCTACCGTGAAGGGCGGCACCTATTACCCGATGTCGGTCAAAAAACACCTCCGCGCGCAGGAGATTGCCGAAGAAAACCATTTGCCCTGCATCTATCTGGTCGATAGCGGCGGAGCCAATTTGCCCAATCAGGACGAGGTTTTCCCCGACCGCGATCACTTTGGCCGCATCTTCTACAATCAGGCGCGGATGAGCGCGAAGGGCATCGCTCAAATCGCAGTGGTGATGGGGTCGTGCACCGCAGGCGGGGCCTATGTGCCCGCGATGTCGGATGTGACCATTATTGTGCGCGATCAGGGTACGATTTTTCTGGCCGGGCCGCCTCTGGTCAAAGCCGCGACAGGTGAGGTTGTAAGTGCTGAGGATCTGGGCGGCGGCGACGTCCACACCCGCCTGTCCGGCGTGGCCGACTATCTGGCTGAGGATGACGCCCACGCGCTGGCGCTGGCGCGCCGGGCGGTTGGATCGCTGAACCTGCGCAAACCGCAGACAGTGGATTGGGCCAGCCCCGAAGACCCGACTTACGATCCCGAAGAAATACTGGGCGTCGTCCCCGCCGACCTGCGTACGCCTTACGATATCCGAGAAGTGATTGCGCGGCTGGTCGATGGCTCGCGCTTCGACGAATTCAAACCGCGCTTTGGGGAAACACTGGTGACCGGGTTCGCGCATCTCAAAGGCTGTCCGATCGGGATCATCGCCAACAATGGGGTGCTGTTTTCGGACGCCGCCCAGAAAGGCGCGCATTTCGTTGAGTTGTGTTCGCAGCGTCGCATTCCGCTGGTTTTTCTGCAGAACATCACCGGTTTCATGGTCGGTCGCAAATACGAGAATGAGGGCATCGCGCGGCACGGGGCCAAGATGGTAACGGCGGTGGCCACGACGAATGTACCGAAGATCACCATGCTGGTTGGGGGGTCCTTCGGAGCCGGAAACTACGGAATGGCCGGTCGCGCCTACCAGCCGCGATTTCTGTGGACCTGGCCGAACTCACGCATTTCGGTGATGGGCGGAGAGCAGGCGGCGGGCGTTCTGGCCACTGTCAAACGCGACGGGATCGAGCGGCAAGGCGGTACTTGGTCGGCCGAGGAGGAAGCTGATTTCAAGCGCCCGACGCTTGAGATGTTCGAGGAACAATCCCACCCGCTCTATGCCTCGGCGCGTCTTTGGGATGACGGCATCATCGACCCTCGTAAAAGCCGCGATGTGTTGGCCCTATCGCTGAGCGCAGCACTGAACGCGCCCATAGAAGAAACACGTTTCGGCGTGTTCAGGATGTGATCATGGGATTTGAGATCGTTAAATCCGACATTACCCAATTGCAGGTGGATGCCATTGTTAATGCAGCAAACCGCTCGTTGCTGGGCGGTGGGGGAGTGGATGGCGCAATTCACCGCGCCGCAGGTCCAAAATTGCTTGAGGAATGTCGCGGGCTCGGAGGATGCGAAACCGGAGCTGCTAAGGTCTCTAACGCCTATAACCTTCCTTCGCGTATAGTGATCCATACGGTTGGTCCTATTTGGCGAAATGGTGAAGCAAACGAAGCTGAGCTGTTGCAGCGCTGTTATGCGAATTGTCTGCGTTTGGCGGAGGAACATAGCTGCCAGAGTATTGCCTTCCCCGCGATTTCAACCGGGGCGTATGGTTTCCCACATGATCAAGCCGCTGAAATTGCGGTGGCTTCAGTTGCCAAAAGCTCTCTTGAGGTGATGCTTGTGGCTCTTGATGCGCGTACAGAACGGCATCTTAACAACGCGATCCGAAAATGGAGCCGGGACAATGTTTAACAAAATCCTGATCGCAAACCGGGGCGAGATCGCCTGCCGGGTGATGGAAACCGCTCAGAAAATGGGCGTTTCCTGCGTTGCGGTTTATTCCGATGCGGACGCAACGGCAAAGCATGTGCAGATGGCCGATGAGGCAGTGCATATTGGGGGTGCGGCTCCCGCTGAAAGCTATCTGAAGGGCGATGTGATCATTCAGGCAGCGCTGGACACGGGCGCGCAGGCGATCCATCCGGGCTATGGGTTTTTGTCCGAAAACCCGGATTTCGTGGATGCGGTTGAGACGGCTGGCCTGATCTTCATCGGCCCCTCGGCGGATGCCATCCGTAAGATGGGTCTCAAAGACGCGGCCAAGGTGCTGATGGAACAGGCAGGCGTTCCCGTGGTGCCGGGGTATCACGGCGACAATCAGGACCCTGAGCACTTGGCCGGAGCCGCTGAAGCCATCGGCTATCCGGTTCTGATCAAGGCGGTCGCGGGCGGTGGCGGCAAAGGAATGCGGTTGGTTGAGCGGCCCGAGGATTTCTCATCTTCGCTAGACAGTGCGCGCAGCGAGGCTCGGACTGCCTTTGGCAATGACGCGGTTCTGGTTGAGAAATTCGTGGCCAAACCCCGCCACATCGAAGTGCAGGTCTTTGGGGACGGTACCCACGCGGTGCATTTGTTCGAACGCGACTGTTCTTTGCAACGCCGCCATCAGAAAGTGATCGAAGAAGCCCCGGCCCCCGGCATGACGTCTGAGATGCGCGAGGCGATGGGGCAGGCGGGTGTGCGCGCGGCTGAGGCCATTGGCTACAAGGGCGCAGGCACGGTCGAGTTCATTGTGGATGCCACGGACGGGCTGCGCCCTGACCGGTTCTGGTTTATGGAAATGAACACGCGCCTTCAGGTGGAACACCCGGTGACCGAGGCAATTACTGGCGTCGATCTGGTCGAATGGCAATTGCGTGTCGCGGCGGGCGAGGCTCTGCCGAAAACCCAGGACCAGCTTTCGATCAACGGTCATGCGTTTGAGGCCCGCCTTTACGCTGAGGACGTTCCTAAAGGGTTCCTGCCTGCAACAGGCACTCTGACCCATCTGCAATTCCCGTCCAGTTGTCGGGCCGACAGTGGCGTGAGGGCCGGCGATACGATCAGCCCCTGGTATGACCCAATGATCGCCAAGATTATTGTTCATGGTCCAAACCGAGCTGTTGCTTTGGAGCAGTTGCATCGCGCCCTGCAAAACACCGAAGTCGCTGGCACCGTTACCAATCTTGCGTTTTTAGGCGCGCTCACCAGACATGGGGGCTTCGTCAATGGCGATGTAGATACCGGGCAAATCGGGAGAAATCTGGATGCGCTGACACATGAGGGGCCGGTCTCGGCCGCGGTTTGTGTGGCTGCCGCGATGTCAGCCCTTGGTCTAGTCGAAACCGGCGACGTCACTGGGTTTTCCCTTTGGGCTCCTCTGCATCGGGCGGTTCAGTTGCAGGCCGGGGACGTCATTGATCTGGATGTTCAGGTGCAAGGCCCGGAACGCCAGATTTGGCAGGTCGGGCGGGAAACCATCCTCGCCGAGCGTTTGGCCGGAGGGTGGTCTATAGGCGGTGCCGCCATGCCGCGTGTCGTCGTGGCAGATAACCGGATTACCGTGTTCGAGAATTACGGGCAGGCGTTTGACATGATTGATCCGCTGGATCGCGATGCCAGCGCCACCGGCGATACCAATATCATAGAGGCGCCGATGCCCGGTCTGGTCAAGGCGGTCTTTGCGCAGGTCGGGCAGGCGGTGCAGGAAGGTGACCGGTTGGCAGTGCTCGAAGCGATGAAGATGGAGCATTCCCTGTTGGCCGCGCGTGACGGGGTGGTGGCCGAAGTACTGACGGATGAGGGTGCTCAGGTCGAGGCAGGCGCTGCACTGGTTCGGTTGGAAGAGGTGTAACCTGTTCGTGCGACGCATTGCGTGGCACAGTCAGATCATCCGATTGTTAAATGAGAAGACGCCGGGAGGAACGCTGTAATGGGCGAGCGGGTCGAAATCTTTGAAGTAGGTCCGCGCGACGGCCTGCAAAACGAACAGCATGAGATCCCGGTGGCCGACAAAGTGGCTCTGGTTGATTGCCTCAGCCGCGCCGGGTTCAACCGGATCGAAGTAGCCAGCTTTGTTTCTCCTAAGTGGGTGCCACAGATGGCAGGCAGTGCGGAGGTGCTGGCCGGGATTACGCGGGCTGAGGGTGTGCGCTATGCCGCGCTGACGCCGAATATGCGTGGCTACGACGATGCGCTTGCGGCAGGGGCCGATGAAATCGCTGTGTTTGCCTCGGCATCTGAAGGGTTTTCGAAGGCCAATATCAACGCCACGATTGAGGAATCCATTGAACGGTTCACTCCGATCCTTGAGGCCGCGCGCCACATTGATCTGCCGGTGCGCGGGTATGTGTCCTGTGCGACCGACTGCCCCTATGACGGTCCGACGCCGCCCGAGAAAGTGGCCGAAGTGGCTGACAAGCTGTTTTCGCTGGGTTGTTATGAGGTCTCGTTGGGCGACACGATCGGGCAGGGAACACCAGATACGATCGCGCATATGCTGCTTGCCGTGCGTGAACGGGTGCCAGTCACGCGGCTGGCGGGGCATTTCCACGATACCAATGGGCGGGCCATCGAAAATATCGATGCGGCCTTGGCGCTGGGTGTGCGGACGTTTGACGCTGCGGTTGGTGGTCTGGGCGGGTGCCCCTACGCCCCAGGCGCGTCTGGCAATGTGGCTACCGAAACCGTCGCGGCGCATCTGGAACGGCTTGGGTATGATACTGGGCTTGATCTGGAAATTGTGGAAGAAGCGGCGCGGATGGCCTCTGCCATGAGACAAATGTGAGAGACGGATATGTATGAAACGATTTCTGTCGTCACGGATGGGCGTGGCGTAGCCACTCTGACTTTGAGCCGTGCCGAAAAGCACAATGCAATGTCAGCGTTGATGATCTCCGAACTGACCCTCGCGGCGGAACGATTGAGCAGTGATGACGCGGTTCGGGTTGTGGTTCTGACCGGTGCAGGCAAAAGTTTTTGCGCTGGTGGAGATCTGGGCTGGATGCGGGACCAGATGGCGGCAGATCCCGAAACACGGTTTTCCGAGGCCCGAAAACTGGCCGAGATGTTGCAAGCGCTGAACACGATGCAAAAGCCGCTGATCGGAGCGTTGCAGGGTAACGCATTCGGCGGCGGGGTAGGATTGGCGGCAGTTTGCGATGTAGCCGTCGGCGCTGACACGCTAAAAATGGGACTGACCGAAACGCGGTTGGGTCTGATCCCGGCCACGATTGGACCCTATGTCATTGCCCGAATGGGAGCAGCTCGGGCCCGGCGCGTGTTCATGTCGGCCCGGGTATTTGATGCGGCAGAAGCGGTGGAGCTTGGCTTGCTGGCGAAACGCGTTCCCGCAGCGGATCTTGCCGATGCCGTTGAGGCCGAGGTTCTACCCTATCTGTCCTGTGCACCGGGTGCGGTTGCCTCGGCCAAGGAACTGGTCCGGGAACTGGGGCCGAAGATTGACGATGCGGTGATCGACCAGACCATCCGGGCGCTGGTCGAACGGTGGGAAACGGACGAGGCGCGCGAGGGGATCAGCGCCTTCTTCGACAAGCGCAAACCTGCATGGAATCGTCATGTTTAGCTCGAGACGGTGTATCGGCAGATTCGCTTTGCCTTTGAATTCCACGTTTTAATAGCAAGTGGATTATTAGGCCCCTGCGCGATTGTGTTCGGTTGACCCTCTGACCCCGCAGAGATAGAGAATGTCCAGTCAACACGCCAATTGACGGCGCTCCCTCTTGGGGTATGCGCAGGAAAGGAGCTATTCGTGGAAGACCTGTTGCGGGAATATCTCCCGATCCTGGTGTTTCTGGCCGTTGCTGTGGGCCTTGGAATCGTCCTGATTCTGGCCGCTGTGGTTCTGGCCGTCCGCAATCCCGACCCCGAAAAGGTCAGCGCATATGAGTGTGGGTTCAATGCCTTCGACGATGCGCGGATGAAATTCGACGTCCGATTCTATCTGGTTTCGATTCTCTTCATCATCTTCGATCTGGAAATTGCCTTCCTGTTCCCTTGGGCCGTGGGTTTCAAGGACATCAGCGATGTGGGTTTCTGGTCCATGATGGTGTTCCTGGCAGTGCTGACCATCGGCTTTGCCTATGAATGGAAGAAAGGGGCCCTGGAATGGGAGTGATGACGGGTGCAAACACTGCCGGCGTCGACAAGGAAGTCGCCACCCAGGCCCTGAATGCCGAGCTGCAGGACAAGGGTTTCCTGCTGACCTCGACCGAAGACATCATCAACTGGGCTCGCACCGGTTCGCTGCACTGGATGACCTTTGGTCTGGCTTGCTGCGCGGTTGAGATGATGCACACCTCAATGCCGCGTTACGATGCCGAACGGTTCGGCATTGCGCCCCGTGCGTCCCCGCGCCAATCCGACGTGATGATCGTGGCCGGTACGCTGACCAACAAGATGGCCCCGGCATTGCGCAAGGTTTACGACCAGATGCCCGAGCCGCGCTATGTGATCTCGATGGGTTCTTGTGCGAATGGCGGCGGTTATTATCACTATTCCTATTCCGTCGTGCGCGGATGCGACCGGATCGTTCCCGTGGACATCTATGTTCCCGGCTGTCCGCCAACGGCAGAGGCGCTGCTGTACGGTCTGATGCAGCTGCAACGTAAAATCCGCCGCACCGGCACCATCGTACGCTGAGGAAAGATCTGATGAGCGAAACACTCAAGGAACTCGGCGCCCAGTTGGAACTGAAACGGGCGGATTGCGTTCTGTCCTGGGACGTCACCCACGGTGAGCTGAATGTCGATGTGGCGCCGTCGAACCTGGTGGAATTTGTCGAATTCCTGAAGTCCGACCAAAATTGCAAATTCTCGACATTGGTGGATATCACCGGCGTTGACTACCCTGAACGCGCCAAGCGGTTCGACGTGGTTTATCACTTCCTGTCGATGTACCAGAACCACCGCATTCGTCTGCGGGTTTCGGTCCGCGAGGAGGACATGGTCCCATCGATTGTTGACGTCCACCCGTCGGCCAACTGGTTCGAGCGTGAGGTGTTCGACATGTTCGGCATCCTGTTCTCGGGCCACCCGGACCTGCGGCGTATTCTGACGGATTATGGATTCCGTGGGCACCCGTTGCGCAAGGATTTCCCAACCACGGGCTACACCGAAGTCCGTTATGACGAAGCGCAAAAGCGCGTGGTCTACGAACCCGTCAGTTTGGTGCAGGAATACCGTCAGTTTGATTTCATGTCCCCGTGGGAAGGCGCGAATTACATTCTGCCGGGGGATGAGAAACAGGAGGCTGAATAATGGGAGGCATCTGGTGGCTGATCCTGTCTGCGCTGACCATCATACCGATGGTGAAGATTCTGCCGTTTTTCGGGATTAACAAATATTGGTGCCTTCTCTGCTTGGTCCCCTTTGGCACGATCGCGTTGCTGTGGTGGGTTGGCCTCAAGTTACAGGAACTGGAGCGCCGCTGAGATGATGATGCTGGGGGAACTGATCGCACTTGGTGTGCTGGGGGTCCTGCTGGCAGGGGCCGCGGCCAAAGCGGCTGAGGCGGAAAAGGTCCGGGTTCGGGCCGAAGCGAAGAAGAAACGAGGGCGTTGATGGACGGCTCAAGATACGATGACGGCAGCACGGACGCGCTGAGCGGAGAACAGAAGATCCGCAACTTTAACATTAACTTCGGCCCGCAACACCCTGCGGCGCACGGGGTTTTGCGTCTGGTGCTTGAGCTCGATGGCGAGATCGTCGAGCGCTGCGACCCGCATATCGGCCTGCTGCACCGTGGCACCGAAAAGCTGATGGAAAGCCGGACGTATCTGCAAAACCTGCCGTATTTCGACCGCCTGGATTACGTGGCGCCGATGAATCAGGAACATGCCTGGTGTCTGGCCATCGAAAAACTGACCGGTGTTGAAGTGCCGCGCCGCGGCTCTTTGATCCGTGTGCTGTATTCCGAGATCGGGCGCATCCTGAACCACTTGCTGAACGTGACCACGCAGGCGATGGACGTCGGTGCGCTGACGCCGCCTCTGTGGGGGTTCGAGGAACGCGAAAAGCTGATGGTGTTCTATGAGCGTGCCTGCGGTGCGCGCCTGCACGCTGCCTATTTCCGCCCTGGTGGTGTCCATCAGGACCTGCCGCCGGAACTGCTGGACGATATCGAGGCGTGGAGCCACGAGTTCCCCGCCGTTCTGGACGACATTGACGGGCTGCTGACCGAAAACCGCATCTTCAAACAGCGTAATGCCGACATCGGTGTTGTGACCGAAGAAGACATTCAGAAATACGGCTTTTCGGGCGTGATGGTGCGCGGCTCTGGCCTTGCATGGGATCTACGCCGCGCGCAGCCCTATGAATGCTATGACGAGTTCGAATTCCAGATCCCCGTTGGTAAGAACGGCGACTGCTATGACCGCTACCTCGTCCGCATGGAAGAGATGCGCCAGTCGCTGCTGATCATCCGTCAGGCGATCGAAAAAATCCGCGAGTGTCCCGGGGACGTTCTGGCGCGGGGCAAGATCACCCCGCCGAAGCGGTCGGACATGAAGACCTCGATGGAAAGCCTGATTCATCACTTCAAGCTGTACACCGAAGGGTTCCACGTGCCAGCAGGCGAGGTTTATGCCGCCGTCGAGGCCCCCAAGGGTGAATTCGGTGTCTATCTCGTCGCCGACGGCACCAACAAACCCTACCGCGCCAAACTGCGCGCGCCCGGGTTCCTGCACCTACAAGCCATGGACCACGTCGCCGGAGGCCACCAACTGGCCGATGTTGCGGCCATCATCGGCACCATGGATGTCGTATTTGGAGAGATTGACCGCTAATGCTCCGCCGCCTCCACCCCGAACAACCCGAAAGCTTTGCCTTCACCGCTGCCAACCAGCAATGGGCCGAAGCGCAGATCACCAAATATCCCGAAGGCCGTCAGGCCAGCGCGGTAATCCCGCTGCTATGGCGTGCGCAAGAACAAGAGGGCTGGTTGAGCCGCCCGGCGATTGAATCTGTCGCCGATATGCTAGGTATGGCCTATATCCGCGTGCTCGAGGTTGCGTCCTTTTACTTCATGTTCCAGCTGCAACCGGTTGGCTCGGTGGCGCACATTCAGGTCTGCGGCACGACCTCTTGTATGATTTGTGGGGCTGAGGATCTGATCGCGGTCTGCAAGGAAAAGATCGCGACGAAACCGCATGAACTGTCGGTTGACGGCAAGTTGAGCTGGGAAGAGGTCGAATGCCTGGGATCCTGCACCAACGCGCCGATGGCTCAGATCGGCAAGGACTACTATGAGGATCTGACCGCCGCGAGTTTTGGGAAGATCATCGACGATCTGGCCGCTGGCAAAGTGCCGACTCCGGGTCCGCAGAACGGGCGCTATGCCGCTGAGCCGTTGAAAGGGCTCAGCAGCCTGACAGAGCATGAGGCAGGCAAGCCGCAGTACAATGCCAGCGTCGAGTTGGCGAAGGATATTGGCGACACGGTCAAGCGGATCGACGGCACCGAAGTTCCGATCCTGACCCCTTGGCTGGGTAAGGATGGCAAGGCGGCGGCGACAAAGGCGGCTCCGAAACCTCCGAAAGCTCCGGCACCGGCCAAACCGGCTGTGAAGCAGGCCGCGGAGGCGAAGGCCGCCAAGGAAGATCAACCTGAAACGCTGACCGCAGCTCGGGATGGCAAAGCGGATGACCTGAAGATGCTGAAAGGCGTCGGCCCAAAGCTGGAACAGACGTTGAATGAGCTTGGCTTCTATCACTACGACCAGATCGCAAAGTGGACGCCTGAGCAGGTGGCTTGGGTGGATGCCCGGCTGAAGTTCAAAGGCCGGATCGAGCGTGATGGCTGGATCGAACAGGCGTCCAAACTCGCGGCGGGTGAGGAAACCGAATTCGCCAAACGTGCCAAGGAAGACGGAACTTACGAAGATTAATTGAAGGTGCCCGTCCGGGGCATCTGGGTGAGATGGATAAGGACAAGGAACAGGCCATAGCCCGCAAGGGCCGACATATCGGCATCGTCATCGCTGTGACGATGGTGATTTGGCTTGCCATGACACTGTTTATCGGCCCCGCGCTGGGATTGCCGGGGCGCTATGCGCTGCTGTTTGATTTTGCCGCTTTGGCAGGGTTCATCTATGCGGGCGTCAACATTTTTCAACTCTGGCGCATGCGTCAGGACAGCTGAAGGTAACACACGATGCTGAAGGATCAGGACCGGATCTTTACCAACATCTACGGGATGCATGAGCGTACGCTGAAAGGCGCACAAGCCCGCGGGCATTGGGACGGCACAGCTGGCCTGATCGAAAAGGGGCGTGACTGGATCATCCAAACCATGAAGGACTCGGGACTGCGTGGCCGTGGTGGCGCGGGGTTCCCGACCGGTTTAAAATGGTCGTTCATGCCAAAGGAAAGCGATGGTCGCCCGGCCTATTTGGTGGTAAACGCGGATGAATCCGAACCCGGCACCTGTAAGGACCGTGAGATCATGCGCCATGATCCGCATACGCTGATCGAAGGCTGCCTGATCGCGTCTTTCGCGATGAACGCACATACCTGCTATATCTACCTGCGCGGTGAGTACATCCGCGAGCGTGAAGCGCTGCAGGCCGCAATTGACGAGGCGTATGAAGCGGGCCTTCTGGGCAAGAACGCAGCCGGGTCGGGTTGGGATTTTGATTTGTTCCTGCATCATGGGGCAGGGGCCTATATCTGCGGGGAAGAAACCGCTCTGATCGAAAGCCTTGAGGGCAAGAAGGGCATGCCGCGGATGAAGCCACCTTTCCCGGCGGGTGCGGGTCTTTATGGCTGCCCGACCACGGTGAACAACGTAGAATCCATTGCAGTTGTACCGACCATCCTGCGCCGTGGCGCGGATTGGTTTGCGGGCTTTGGCCGCCAAAACAACGCTGGTACCAAACTGTTTGCGATTTCGGGTCATGTGAACAACCCCTGCGTCGTCGAAGAGGCGATGTCGATCGGGTTCGAGGAACTCATTGAAACCCATTGCGGCGGCATTCGCGGCGGTTGGGACAATCTGTTGGCAGTTATCCCCGGCGGCTCATCTGTACCGTGTGTGCGGGGCGAGCACATGCGCGATGCTATCATGGACTTTGATCATCTGCGCAACGATCTGGGCTCGGGTCTGGGGACGGCGGCTGTGATCGTGATGGACAAGTCCACGGACATCATCAAAGCCATCTGGCGCCTGTCGAAGTTCTACAAGCATGAAAGCTGCGGTCAGTGCACGCCCTGCCGCGAAGGCACGGGATGGATGATGCGTGTGATGGACCGGCTGGTGCGGGGCGAGGCCGAATTGGAAGAGATCGACATGCTGTTCGATGTGACCAAGCAGGTCGAAGGCCACACAATCTGCGCGCTTGGCGATGCTGCGGCCTGGCCGATCCAGGGCCTTATCCGCAACTTCCGGGAAGAGATCGAAGACCGCATCAAGGCTCAGAAATCGGGCCGTATGGGTGCGATGGCAGCGGAGTAAATCTGATGGATGTGTTTGCAGAATACGGTCACGCAATAGCCTCGTTGATGGTTTTCACACTGATTATCCTGTTCCTGGCACCATTTTCGGCACTTGCTAAGGCAGGTAAGGGGTTGGCTCCGGGCGCGACGCCCGAGCAGGACTATTCCGACAAGGCGTATCGGCTGAACCGGGCCTATCTGAATGGGACCGAGACGTTGCCGGCCTTTGCTGCGGTCGTTATCGCCGCGATCCTGATGGGTGTCAGTCCGTTCTGGGTGAACCTGCTTGCATCGGTTGTGTTGGTCTCGCGACTGGCGATGCTGCTTGTCCATATTCGTGGAATTGGCAAGCCCCACAGCGGTTTACGATCGGTTCTTTATGTTGCCGGTTGGGCCTGCATGTTCGTGATGGGCCTTATGGCGCTGGTGGCAGCTTTCTAATGTTACTGCGCATAGAGAACTTCAGCGTCGGTTTCCGTCGTGCGGGCACGCGCAGCGCATTTTTGGGCGCGTTGGCTGCAGCCGTTTTTGTCTCGGCCTGCGGCATCGTACAGCCTTCGGCTGACCGCGTGGTTTTTGATGGTCAGTACTTCCGCGCCAAGGCAAAGCCTGTCGACAAGAAAAAGGCCCCGGCCGAGTTTACCGTGGTTGTGAACGGGGTGTCCGCTTCTCTGGACGGGGCGCGCGAAGCCGGGCGATACGAGGGAACTAAGTTTTGCATCTCAAATTTCGGCTCGTCGAAAATTGCCTGGAAGGTTGGCCCAGATACTGAGCCGCAGAATCTGCGCATCAGCGATGATAAACTGACTTTTGCCGGAACCTGCCAGAGACCATGACGCGGGTTTTCGCATATCACGGCAGGGCAATCGGGATGTTATTGCATAACGCCCCGACCGCCGCTCGTCTTGGGTTTCCCAAGACGAAAGGAATGATGATGTCTGGTGTGAAAACGCTTGCTTTGTTGTCGGTGCTGACAGTCCCTGCGGTTGCTGAGGCGAAACCACCCTTGAGGGATGTCAAAGAGATCGACAACGAACTCTACTACATCGCCATCGCAAACGAGATTTCGGAATATTGCCCGTCGATCAGCGGGCGGCGAATGAAGGCGATCGGTGTGATGTGGGGGCTGCGGTCCAAAGCGAATAAACTGGGGTATTCGGACAGTGAAATCCGCTCGTACGTGGAATCTGATGCCGAAAAGGACCGGATGCGCGCCAAGGGCGAGGCATATCTGTCCCAGCATGGTGTCTCTTACGAAAATCCCAATTCCTTCTGCACGCTTGGGCGGGCAGAGATCGAAAGAAACAGCGCCATCGGCGTGTATTTGAGGGCGAACTAGACCATGTCTGACCTCCGCAAGATCAATATCGACGGGCAGGAAATCGAAGTCGATGGCGCGATGACCCTGATTCAGGCTTGTGAGCAAGCCGGGGTCGAGGTGCCGCGCTTCTGTTATCACGAGCGTTTGTCGATCGCCGGGAACTGCCGGATGTGTCTGGTTGAGGTTGTCGGCGGTCCGCCGAAACCTGCGGCCTCCTGCGCGATGCAGGTGCGTGATTTGCGTCCCGGACCTGAAGGTCAGCCGCCGGTGGTTAAGACAAATTCGCCCATGGTCAAGAAGGCCCGCGAAGGGGTGATGGAGTTCCTGCTGATCAATCACCCGCTGGACTGCCCGATCTGCGATCAGGGCGGCGAATGCGACCTGCAGGATCAGGCGATGGCCTATGGCATGTCGGGCTCGCGTTTTAAGGAAGCCAAACGCGCGGTTGACGATCTGGATCTTGGCCCGCTGGTCGGCACCGCGATGACCCGATGCATCAGCTGCACTCGTTGTGTGCGGTTCACCACCGAGGTGGCCGGAATTGCCCAGATGGGGCAGACCGGGCGCGGTGAGGATGCGGAAATCACTTCGTACCTGAACCAGACGCTCGATTCCAACATGCAAGGCAATATCATTGACCTGTGCCCGGTTGGAGCGCTGACGTCGAAACCCTATGCCTTTACCGCCCGTCCGTGGGAGTTGACCAAGACCGAGAGCATCGACGTGATGGACGCTCTGGGTTCGAACATTCGCGTGGATACCAAGGGCCGTGAAGTGATGCGCTTCCTGCCGCGCAACCATGACGGGGTGAATGAAGAGTGGATCAGCGACAAGACCCGCTTTGTCTGGGACGGCCTGCGCCGTCAGCGTCTGGACAAGCCTTACATCCGCGAAAACGGCAAACTGCGCCCGGCCACTTGGCCCGAGGCGCTGACGAAAGCCGCCGAAGCGCTGAAAGGTGCCGAGAAACCTGCTGGTATCGCCGGTGAGCTGGCTCCCGTCGAAGCGATCTTTGCGCTGAAGCAGATGATCGAAGGGCAGGGCGGCGTTGTTGAGTGCCGAACCGATGGGGCCAAACTGCCTGCGGGCAACCGTGGTGCCTATGCCGGGACTGCCCCCGTCGAAGACATCGACACTGCCGAGCGCATCCTGCTGATCGGGACCAACCCGCGTGATGAGGCTCCGGTTCTGAACGCGCGTATCCGCAAGGCGTGGGCACACGGGGCAGAGGTGGCTTTGGTCGGACCGGCTATCGATCTGACCTATGACTATCACCACGTGGGCGACGACCGTTCGGCGCTGCAAAAAGTCGTGGACATGGGCGGCGATGATGAGATTAAGGGCAAGCGCTCGCTGGTCATTGTGGGACAGGGCGCATTGCAGGAGGCGGATGGCGCTGCGGTATTGGCTGCTGCGCAAACCGTTGCTGCCAATACCGAAAGTGGGCTGATTGTCTTGCATACCGCCGCGTCGCGCGTCGGTGCGATGGATGTGGACGCGACAAATGACCGTGGAATGGACGCTGTCAGCGACGCTGACGTGATCTACAACCTGGGCGGGGATGAGGTCGAGATCGGTGAAGGTGCCTTTGTGATCTATCAGGGCAGCCACGGTGACCGGGGCGCGCATCGTGCCGACGTGATCCTGCCGGGTGCGGCCTATACCGAAGAAAACGGTCTGTTTGTGAATACCGAAGGCCGTCCGCAGCTGGCCATGCGTGCCGGGTTTGCCCCGGGTGAGGCCAAGGAAAACTGGGCAATCCTGCGCGCTTTGTCTGCCGAATTGGGGGCCACGCTGCCCTTTGACTCGCTGGCGCAACTGCGCTCCGCGCTGATCGAGGCGGTGCCGCATCTGGCCCGTATTGACGAAGTGGTCGAGAACGAGGTTCAACCGCTGGACGCCGGCGCGCTGGGGCAGGCCACGTTCCGCAACGCGGTTAAGGATTTCTACCTGACGAACCCGATCGCACGCGCTTCGCAATTGATGGCGGAACTGTCCGCTCAGGCGCAGGCGCGCAAGGCCGAGAAGATTGCGGCCGAATGAACCAGACTTGTTTCATATCGCTCTGTGATGCACGCATTGCACCAAGTGGCGCGCACGCCACGGAAAAGCGCGTGAAACTCAACAATAAGGGTGGCGCTTTGGCAGCGTATGCTGTTTACAGCAACGCGCCGACCCAGCCGCAGTTTGCGCAGGCACATGGCCTTTGCAGCGCTCGCGGAAAACGGAATACCCACGGTGTGAGGACCAATGGCTGATTTCTTTAACACCCCAGGCGGAATAGCCATCATCATTCTGGCGCAAGTGCTTGCTGTTGTTGCGTTTGTGATGATCTCGCTGTTGTTCCTTGTCTATGGCGACCGCAAGATCTGGGCGGCGGTCCAGATGCGCCGCGGTCCCAACGTGGTTGGCGTTTATGGCCTGCTGCAATCGGTAGCCGACGCGCTGAAATATGTGGTTAAGGAAGTGGTCATTCCCGCCGGGGCGGATCGGACTGTGTTCATCCTGGCACCGTTAACGTCCTTTGTTCTGGCAATGATCGCCTGGGCGGTCATTCCATTCAATGATGGCTGGGTTCTATCGGATATCAACGTCGCCATCCTCTATGTTTTCGCGGTCTCCTCGCTTGAAGTTTATGGCGTGATCATGGGCGGTTGGGCGTCGAACTCAAAGTACCCGTTCCTAGGCTCGCTGCGGTCTGCCGCGCAGATGATTTCCTACGAAGTGTCCATCGGCCTGATCATCATCGGGGTGATCATTTCGACCGGATCAATGAATTTCGGGGCCATCGTGCACGCACAAGACGGCAATCTGGGCTTGTTCAACTGGTACTGGCTGCCGCATTTCCCGATGGTCTTCTTGTTCTTTATCTCGGCATTGGCCGAGACCAACCGCCCACCGTTTGACCTGCCCGAAGCGGAATCCGAACTGGTTGCCGGTTATCAGGTGGAATACTCGGCCACGCCCTTCCTGCTGTTCATGGCGGGCGAATACATCGCTATCTTCCTAATGTGCGCGCTGACCACGCTGCTGTTCTTCGGTGGCTGGCTATCACCGATCCCGGGTCTGCCCGACGGCGTGCTGTGGATGGTCGCCAAGATGGCGTTCTTCTTCTTCCTATTCGCGATGGTCAAGGCAATCACGCCCCGCTACCGCTATGACCAGTTGATGCGTCTGGGCTGGAAAGTCTTCCTGCCGTTCTCGCTGGCCTGGGTGGTGTTCGTGGCCTTTGCGGCAAAATTCGACTGGTTCTGGGGCGCGTTCGCCCGTTGGAGCGTAGGAGGCTGATATGGCAAACATCGACTATACCCGCGCGGCCAAGTATTTCCTTCTGCAGGACTTCTGGGTCGGCATGAAGCTGGGGCTGAAGTATTTCTTCGCCCCCAAGGCTACCGTGAATTATCCGCACGAAAAGGGCCCTCTGTCCCCGCGGTTCCGGGGGGAACACGCCCTGCGTCGTTACCCGAATGGCGAGGAACGCTGCATCGCCTGCAAATTGTGCGAAGCGATTTGCCCGGCGCAGGCCATCACCATCGACGCCGAACCGCGTGAGGACGGAAGCCGCCGCACCACGCGTTATGACATCGACATGACCAAGTGCATCTATTGCGGTTTCTGTCAGGAAGCCTGCCCGGTTGATGCCATTGTCGAAGGCCCGAACTTTGAATTCGCCACGGAAACCCGTGAAGAGCTGTTCTACGACAAGCAAAAACTGCTGGATAACGGTGAACGCTGGGAAGCCGAAATCGCCCGCAATCTGGAAATGGACGCGCCGTACCGATGAACGACACGCCCCAAAATCCGTTTGAGCTGATGATGAAGCAGGCTCAGGACATGGCCAAGGCGATGAACCCGGCGATGGAAAACTTCTCGCCCAAGGGGTTCGAGGCATTGTGGCCGACCATGCCCAAAGAGGTCATGGAGATGATGTTCGGCAACACCGTCAACAAGGACGGGCTGGATGCCAAGACGCGCCTTCTGCTGACGCTGGCGGGGCTGACCTGTCAGGGTGCTCAGGCGGATGCGGCGGTGCGCCAGACTGTGCGTCACGCACTGGAGGCTGGCGCCAAAAAACAAGAGATCGTGGAAACGATCGGTCAGATGTCGGTCTTTGCCGGCATCCCGGCCATGACCCGCGCTCTGGATCTGGCGCAAGAGGTCATGGGCGATAACGAGGATGAGGATCAATGACCGTCTTTGCCTTCTATCTGTTTGCCATCAGCGCCATCACCGGAGGGCTGTTCACGGTGATCAGCCGCCAGCCCGTGCACTCGGTGCTGTGGCTGATCCTGTCCTTCCTGTCGGCGGCGGGGCTTTTCGTTCTTCTGGGGGCTGAGTTCGTGGCGATGCTGCTGATCATCGTCTATGTGGGCGCGGTCGCGGTGCTGTTCCTGTTCGTGGTGATGATGCTGGATGTGGACTTTGCCGAGCTGAAGGCCGAGATGGCGCGCTATATGCCGCTGGCCTTGTTGATCGGTCTGGTCATCCTGATGCAGTTCGTGATGGCTTTCGGGGCATGGGACAGCGCGCAGGGCGTTGAGGCCAATCTGGCGCAGCCGGTTCCGGCAGACCGTCACAACACCGAGGCGCTAGGTGTCATCCTTTATGATCAATACTTCCTTCTGTTCCAACTGGCGGGCCTGATCCTGCTGGTGGCGATGATTGGCGCTATCGTGCTGACGTTGCGCCACCGCAAGGACATCAAGCGTCAGGACATCGTCGGCCAGATGATGCGCGACCCGGCCAAGGCGATGGAGCTGAAGGACGTGAAACCGGGGCAGGGGTTGTGAGAGGCAGAACTTCAAAAACTTTAGCCGTAACGGCTTGTCTCACGCTGGTTCCGGCGGCGCTGTTGGCCTGTGAAAGCGCAACGCAAAATGAAGGCTATAAGCTGAAACGGGTGAATTCAGATTGCAGCTTTGCAAATGGTGGCAGGGGGCAGTTCGAAACGTTCTCTGGGGAAGCCGTGGTTGATATTGGCAATGGTCGTATCGGACAGCGTGTGAACACCGGAGACGGCTGTAGCCCGAAACAAAGCCTGTTCTTTCAAAACTGCACTAGCGGAGAAGGTATCGTTATCGATGGAGAGCATTGGCCGACCAACATCGCCGGTTACGTGCCTAGTTCCATTGATCTGATACAGAAACCGAAAGGCCCAATCGGGCTGACTACAGAGACAACCGTAGCCGAACTGAAGCAGATTGCATCCGAAAACCGCTATTCGTTCACGGCGGATATCAAGAAGTTCTTTGCCCGAACCAAAAACCACAAGCGCATCGACTACGCCTGCGGCTGCAAACTCTACTACCCCGACTCGCCAGGAGCGAAGCTATGATCGGACTTGAACACTATCTTACGGTCGCGGCGACGCTGTTCGTCATCGGCATCTTCGGTCTCTTCCTGAACCGCAAGAACGTCATCATCCTGCTGATGAGCATCGAACTGATGCTGTTGGCGGTGAATATCAACCTCGTGGCGTTTTCCAGTTTCCTCGGCGATCTGGTCGGGCAGGTGTTTACGCTGTTCGTTCTGACCGTGGCGGCGGCTGAGGCGGCGATTGGTCTGGCCATTCTGGTCTGCTTCTTCCGCAACCGTGGCACCATCGCGGTTGAAGACGTCAATATGATGAAGGGGTAAGAGAACATGGAAACCACCATCCTCTTTGCCCCGCTGGTGGGCGCTATCCTTTGCGGGTTCGGCTGGAAGTTCATTGGTGAGAAAGCCGCCATGTGGACAGCCACGGGCCTGCTGTTTCTGGCCTGTGTTCTGTCGTGGCTGGTCTTCTTCAGCTTTGATCCCTCGGCTTATCCTGGCGGGTCCTATTCGGTGCCGGTTCTGCGCTTCATCGAAAGCGGGTCGTTATCGACCGAATGGGCGATCCGGCTGGACCGGCTGACCGCAATCATGCTGATTGTGGTAACGACCGTTTCGGCGCTCGTGCACCTGTATTCCTTTGGCTACATGGATCACGACCCTCAATGGCGTGAGGGCGAAAGCTATAAGCCGCGCTTCTTTGCCTATCTGTCGTTCTTCACCTTCGCCATGTTGGCGCTGGTGACAGCGGATAACCTCGTGCAGATGTTCTTTGGCTGGGAAGGCGTGGGCGTAGCCTCATACCTGCTGATCGGGTTCTACTATCGCAAACCGTCCGCAAATGCTGCTGCAATCAAGGCCTTTGTGGTCAACCGGGTAGGCGACTTTGGTTTTGCGCTGGGGATCTTCGCGCTGTTCTTCCTGACCGACAGCATCAACTTTTCGGACGTATTCGCTTCGGCCCCCGAACTGGCGGAAACCCAGCTGCATTTCCTTTGGGGTGAGTGGAACGCCATCGAAGTGATCTGCGTGCTTCTGTTCATCGGCGCGATGGGTAAATCGGCGCAGTTAATCCTGCACACCTGGTTGCCGGACGCGATGGAAGGCCCGACGCCTGTGTCGGCGCTGATCCACGCCGCGACCATGGTGACGGCGGGTGTTTTCCTGGTCTGCCGCATGTCACCGCTGATGGAGTTCGCGCCGGGCGCGACTGGGTTCATCACCGTGCTGGGTGCCTCGACCGCGTTCTTTGCTGCGACTGTTGGTCTGGTGCAGACGGATATTAAACGCGTTATCGCGTATTCGACCTGTTCGCAGCTGGGCTATATGTTTGTTGCCGCCGGCGTCGGCATGTATTCCGCCGCGATGTTCCACCTGTTCACGCACGCATTCTTCAAAGCGCTGCTATTCCTTGGCGCGGGTTCCGTAATTCACGCCATGCATCACGAGCAGGAAATGACTGAATACGGCGGCCTGCGGAAGAAAATCCCTTATACGTTCTGGGCGATGATGATCGGTACGCTGGCTATTACCGGTGTGGGCATTCCGCTGACTACAATCGGGTTTGCCGGGTTCCTGTCGAAAGATGCCATTATCGAGAGCGCTTACGCCGGCGGTTCGGGCTATGGTTTCTGGTTGTTGGTCATCGCGGCTGCGTTCACCTCGTTCTATAGCTGGCGCCTGATCTTCCTGACCTTCTATGGCGAACCGCGCGGCGACAAGCATACGCATGATCATGCGCATGAAAGCCCCATGGTCATGCTGGTGCCGCTGGGCGTGTTGTCGCTGGGCGCCGTCTTTGCTGGGATGATTTGGTACAGCAACTTCTTTGGCCACGCGGACAAGGTCGGGAAATTCTATGGCATTCCTGTCGCGGAAGCCTCGGAACATGCAGAGGCGGATGATCACGATCAGACCGATGCGCATGGCGAGGAAGCTCATGCGGATACCTCCCATGCAGATGATGGCCATGCGGCAGACAGCCATGCGGAAGAAGGCCACGGCGAAGAGGCTGCTCATGGCGACAAGGATGCTCATGGTGGTGACCATCACTATGCCTTTGCTGGCAAGCCGGGTGAGGGCGCCATCTTTATCGCACCGGACAATCATGTTCTGGACGATGCGCATGCGGCCCCGAAATGGGTCAAGGTGTCGCCGTTCGTCGCGATGGTCCTTGGTTTTATCGTGGCCTACTGGTTCTACATCGTGAACACTTCGCTGCCGGCGCGTCTGGCTGCAAACCAGCGGCCGCTGTATCTGTTCCTGCTGAACAAGTGGTACTTTGACGAGATCTACGATGCTGTCTTCGTCAAACCCACGATCGCAATTGGCCGGTTCCTGTGGAAGCGGGGCGATGGTAACACCATCGACGGCTTCCTGAACGGTGTTGCCATGGGCGTTGTTCCGTTCTTCACCCGCCTCGCAGGCAAGGCGCAGACGGGCTACATCTTTACTTACGCCTTCTGGATGGTCCTGGGTATCGCGGCCCTGGTCACCTGGATGTCGATCGGCGGAGGCGCACACTAATGGATAATATCCTCTCCATCGTCACCTTCATCCCCGCTGTGGCGGCAGGCATTCTGGCCCTGTTCCTGCATGGTGAGGACGCGGCGGCACAGCGTAACGCCAAGTGGGTTGCGTTGGTTGCGACCACGGTGACGTTCCTTGTCTCGATCGGCATTTACACAGGTTTCGACCCGTCAAACACCGGCTTCCAGATGGTGGAAGAGAGCGAGTGGCTGATGGGACTGAACTACCGTATGGGTGTGGACGGGATCAGCGTTCTGTTCGTTCTGCTGACCACGTTCATCATGCCGTTGACCATTCTAGCCAGCTGGCAGGTCACGGACCGGGTCAAGGAATATATGATCGCCTTCTTGCTGCTGGAAACGCTGATGCTGGGCGTGTTCATGGCGCTGGATTTGGTGCTGTTCTACCTGTTCTTCGAGGCCGGTCTGATCCCAATGTTCCTGATCATTGGTATCTGGGGCGGCAAAGACCGGATTTACGCCAGCTTCAAATTCTTCCTTTATACCTTCCTCGGCTCAGTCCTGATGCTGGTGGCCATGGTGGCGATGTATGTGGACGCGCAGACCACGTGTATCGGAGCATGTGACAACAGCCTGCTGACCCACCAGTTCAGCTATGAATCCTTTAGCATTGCAGGCGTTCACATCGTTGGTGGCATGCAGACGCTGTTGTTCTTAGCGTTCTTTGCGTCTTTCGCGGTGAAGATGCCGATGTGGCCGGTTCACACCTGGTTGCCGGATGCACACGTGCAAGCTCCGACCGCCGGGTCGGTGGTGCTGGCGGCGATTTTGCTGAAGATGGGTGGCTATGGCTTCCTGCGGTTCAGCTTGCCGATGTTCCCGGTGGGTTCTGCGGTGATGACCGATCTGGTTCTATGGATGTCGGCCATCGCGGTTGTCTACACCTCGCTGGTGGCGCTGGTGCAAGAAGATATGAAAAAGCTGATCGCTTATTCCTCGGTCGCGCATATGGGTTTTGTGACCATGGGGATTTTCGCGGCGAACCAGCAAGGCGTTGATGGCGCGATTTTCCAGATGCTCAGCCACGGGTTTATCTCGGCTGCGCTCTTCCTGTGTGTTGGTGTGATTTATGACCGGATGCATACGCGCGATATCGAAGCCTATGGCGGTCTGGTGATCCGTATGCCTGCTTACGCGCTGGTCTTCATGCTGTTCACAATGGCCAATGTCGGTCTGCCGGGGACCAGCGGGTTCATCGGGGAATTCCTGACGCTGATGGGGGCATTCCAAGTCAATACCTGGGTGACGGCTGTGGCCGCGACCGGCGTGATCTTCTCGGCCGCTTATGCGTTATGGCTGTATCGTCGCGTGGTGTTTGGCGACCTGATCAAGGAAAGCCTGAAGGCTATGACTGACATGAGCTCGCGCGAGCGGTTGATCTTTGCGCCGCTGATCGTGATGACCATCCTGCTGGGCGTTTACCCGTCGCTGGTGACCGATGTGATCGGAAACTCGACTGCGGCGCTGATTTCGAACTATGACACGGCTCTGGCCGCAGCTCAGGCTGCGACCCAGACGGCTGCATCGCATTAAGGAGGCTTTGGAGACATGATCCAGGCTGATCTGACAATCATCTTGCCGGAGATCGTTCTGGCTGTATATGCGATGGCCGCTTTGATCGGGGCTGTCTACACGACGAAAGACGGACTAGCGCCGGTTCTGGTCTGGACGACGGCGGGCCTGATGGCGCTGTTGTCCTTCTGGATCGCCACCAATGGCGACGGCACCAACATCGCGTTCAACGGTATGTTCGTGGATGACGGTTTCTCGCGCTTTGCCAAGGTCGCGATCCTGCTGTCGGCGGCTGCGGTGCTGGTGATGAGCCAGGAATACATGACGCGTCGAGGCCTGTTGCGGTTTGAGTATCCATTGCTGGTGGCTCTGGCCGCCGTGGGCATGATGATGATGGTCAGCGCCGGAGACCTGATGTCTTTGTATATGGGGCTGGAGCTTCAGTCGCTGTCCCTATACGTCGTCGCCGCGCTGCGCCGGGACAGTGCGAAATCGACCGAAGCGGGTCTGAAGTACTTCGTGTTGGGCGCGCTTAGCTCGGGCCTTCTGCTGTATGGTGCATCTCTGGTTTATGGATTTACTGGTACCACGCTGTTCTCGGGCATTATCCAGACGGTGCATCACGGCGATGTCTCGGTCGGGTTGCTGTTCGGCCTGATCTTCCTGATCTCGGGTCTGGCGTTCAAGGTCTCGGCGGTTCCGTTCCACATGTGGACGCCGGATGTGTACGAAGGATCGCCTACGCCTATCACCGCCTTCTTTGCCACCGCGCCGAAAGTGGCGGCCATGGCTTTGTTCGCGCGGTTGCTGCATGACGCGTTCGGCGGAGTAGTCAAAGACTGGCAGCAGGTGATCGTTCTGCTCTCGGTGCTGTCGATGCTGCTGGGGGCTGTGGCCGCCATTGGCCAGCGCGACATCAAACGACTGATGGCGTTTTCTTCGATTGCCCATATGGGGTATGCGCTTATCGGTCTGGCTGCGG
The DNA here is from genome assembly GCF_056539305.1 of Ruegeria sp. BC1. Lineage (NCBI taxonomy): Bacteria > Pseudomonadati > Pseudomonadota > Alphaproteobacteria > Rhodobacterales > Roseobacteraceae > Ruegeria > Ruegeria sp. BC1. Next base: position 50,468 of record NZ_JBQFUT010000002.1, on the reverse strand, counting down.
GGACAGAGATGGGCATCAAGGCGATGCTGATGTATCTGGCGATTTATGTGACCATGAATATCGGCACCTTCGCATTCATCCTGATGATGGAGCGTGACGGCAAACCCGTCACCGATATCGATGCACTTCGTCAGTATTCCAAGCGCGACCCGGGTAAGGCCCTGGCTGTTCTGATCCTGATGTTCTCGCTTGCGGGCGTGCCACCGATGCTGGGTTTCTTTGCCAAGTTCGGTGTCTGGCAGGCCGGTGTTGGCGCGGGCCTGACCGGTCTGGTAATTGTTTCTGCCATCTCGTCTGTAATCGGTGCGTTCTATTATCTGCGGATCGTGTTCTACATGTATTTCGGCGAGGAGAACGAAGACCCCATTGAAACGCACTCTTCTCCGGTATTGTGGGTCGCTCTTATGGGATCGGCTGCGTTGATGTTGGTTGGTGTGTTCTATCAGTTCGGTGTCGAAGGCGCAGCGGCAGCTGCGGCAGCGACGCTTGTTAACTGACATGCATAACATCCAGTTACAGGGGGCTCGGTCGGCAGACCGGGCCTTTTTGACATGACCGATTGGCCGCAGGGATATGGGCTGCACATCGTGCAGGAGGTCGACAGCACCCTCAACGAAGCTGCTCGGCTGGCCTCAACGGCGCAGGGTCCGGTTTGGATTATGGCGCACCATCAGACGGCTGCACGGGGGCGTCGTGGCAGGGTATGGGCAAACCCCAAGGGAAACCTCGCAGCGACCCTGTTGCTTCGACCGCAAGGCAACCCTGAACAGGCCGCCCTACGCAGTTTTGTGGCCGCGCTGGCCTTGTTTGACGCATGCGTCGCCGTGACGGGTCGTGCGGACGGGTTGTCTTTGAAATGGCCCAACGACGTGTTGCTGAATGGCGGTAAACTGGCAGGTATATTGTTGGAAAGCACCGGGCAAGGGCGGGGATTGTCTCATCTGGCCATTGGGATCGGCGTAAACCTGTCCGAAGCGCCACCAGCTTATGCCGTGGAACAAAGCGCCGTGCGCCCAGTCTCGCTGTTGTCAGAAACAGGCGCAGCGGTGATCCCTGAGGACTTTCTGACTGAACTTGCTGCAGCGTATGCACGATACGAGCTTCAGTTTGTAACCTATGGGTTCGAACCGATACGGACAGCATGGTTGTCGCGTGCCGCCAGGTTAGGAGAAGTCATCACGGCGCGGACCTCAACCTCTGAGACAGTGGGCACGTTTGAAACCGTGGACGTGAACGGCAACCTTGTCCTAAAGACCGCTAAAGGCCGCGTCAGTATTCCTGCGGCGGATGTGTATTTCTGAAGGAGTCTTAGATGCTTCTTGCAATCGACTGCGGAAACACAAACACCGTTTTCTCGATCTGGGACGGCGAGCAGTTTCTGTGCACCCTGCGCACCTCGACCCACCATTCCCGTACGGCGGACGCGTATTTCACCTGGTATTCGACGCTGGTGAAGCATTACGGAATCGAAGCAGACATCACCGATGTGGTTATCGCTTCGACGGTACCGCGCGTGGTGTTCAACCTGCGCATCTTCGCCGACCGTTTCTTTGGTTGTCGACCGCTGGTTGTTGGCAAGCCGGAATGCCTGCTGCCGGTCGCGCCGCGCATCGATGAAGGGACTATTCCCGGCCCGGATCGTCTGGCAAATGCCGTTGGGGCGTTTGATCGCCATGGGGGCGACGTGGTGGTTGTGGACTTTGGAACGGCAACGAATTTCGATGTCGTGGCATCGGACGGGGCTTACGTTGGCGGCATCATCGCTCCGGGGGTGAACCTCAGCCTTGAGGCGCTGCATCAGGGTGCGGCTGCGTTGCCGCACATCGATATTACCCGACCGGAAAAAGTGATTGGTACGAATACGGTTGGCTGTATTCAATCGGGCGTATATTGGGGCTATTCCGGGTTGATCGAGGGGCTGATTTCCCGGATCAAAGCGGAATATGGAATGCCGATGAAAGTTGTCGGGACTGGGGGGCTTGCGCCTCTGTTCGATCAGGCAGATGTCGGGTTTGACGCGATCGAAGACGATTTGACGATGCACGGTCTGACCGTGATACATCGCTATAACAAGGATAATGGCTCAACATGAGCAGTGAACGACTGATTTATCTGCCGCTGGGCGGTGCAGGCGAAATTGGAATGAACGCCTATGTGTATGGCTATGGCAAGCCAGGGCAAGAGCGGCTGATCCTCGTGGATCTGGGGGTGACCTTCCCCGACATGGACACGACGCCTGGTGTCGATCTGATCCACGCAGATATTTCGTGGTTGCAAGAGCGCGCCGACCGGCTGGATGCCGTTTTTGTGACGCACGCGCACGAAGATCACGTGGGCGCTGTGGCACATTGCTATGACGCGCTGGGTGCGCCCATCTACGCGCGGGCATTCACAGCAAATATTGCGCGCCGAAAGATGGAAGAACATGGCCACCCCGAGGACGCGGTACAGACAGTTTCTGCTTGGCCTGAACAGATATCAGTGGGGCCATTCACCGTTGGATTCCTGCCGGTGTCACACTCGATCCCGGAAAGTGCAGCGCTGGTGATAGACACTCCCGCCGGACGGATCGTGCATTCGGGCGATTTCAAACTGGACGCAAACCCGGTTGTGGGTGAGCCGTTCAACCCGGAGCTTTGGGCCGAAGTGGCGGGCCAGGGTGTCAAGGCGCTGGTCTGTGACAGCACCAATGTGTTTTCGCCTCACCCTGGACGCTCGGAATCGGAGGTCGGGCCTGAGATTACCAAACTGGTCGAGAGCGCCGAAGGCATGGTGGTCGCCACAACCTTTGCGTCGAATGTCGCGCGGGTTAAAACTCTGGCCGAAGCGGGCCAGAAGGCAGGGCGGTCCGTCGTTCTGCTGGGTCGTGCGATGCGTCGGATGATCGAAGCGGCAACGGAAACGGGCATCCTGTCGGATTTCCCTAAAGTTGTCAGCGCCGAAGAGGCCGTGGACCTGCCGCGCCAGAACCTGATGTTGATTGTCACCGGAAGTCAGGGCGAACGCCGCGCCGCCAGCGCTCAATTGGCCCGTGGCAAGTACCGGGGGATCGAGTTGAAAGAGGGCGATCTGTTCCTGTTCTCATCCAAAACCATTCCCGGCAATGAACGCGGGGTGATCTTCATCATTAACCAGCTCAGCGAAAAGGGCGTGGACGTGGTGGATGACAGCTCGGGGCTGTATCACGTTTCCGGCCACGCCAATCGCCCGGACCTTGAAAAGGTGCACGGGCTGATCGACCCGCAGATGGTCATTCCTATGCATGGGGAGCATCGTCATTTGCGGGAGCACGTTAAACTGGCCGAGGCCGGTGGGCGCAGCGGAATTTTGGCCGTCAATGGTACGATGCTGGATCTGACAGGAAACGCGCCGAAAGTCGTGGACTATGTCGAAACTGGCCGCACTTACCTGGACGGCACCGTCAAGGTAGGTGCACTGGACGGCGTTGTACGCGACCGTATCCGCATGGCCTTGAACGGGCATGTAACGGTGACGGTCATTCTCGATGAAGAAGACGAGCCGCTGGGCGAACCCTGGTGTGACACGATGGGCCTGCCCGAGATCGGAACGTCCCGTGCAGGGTTGATTGAAGTTCTGGAAGAGGACCTGAACCAGTTCCTCATGCGGGCAGAGGCCAAGACCCTTCGCGATGATGACAAACTGGAGGAGGCCCTCCGTCGTATCGTACGTCAGACCGCAAAGGCGGAAATTGGCAAAAAGCCCGAAGTGACTGCGGTGATCAGCCGAATGAGGTAACCCTCAGTCCTCCTCGGGCATCGGATAGCCTTTGAGTTGCAGGAACAGGCTTTGTTCCTCGGAATGCAGGTACATTGGCACGGCGGTTGGCGGCTCGGGATTTGAAGCCCGGGCCGTTATTTCGGCCAGCACCACCTCTGTAATAAACGGCAAATCCAGATCGCGCGCCCGGTGCAGGGGTACCCATTGCAGATGGGACAGCTCATCTGACGCACAGCTGAAGTCGTCCGGATCGCCCTGTATGGCCTCGGCGTCCACCAAAAAGAACCGCGCGTCGAACCGGCGGGGTCGACCCGGAGGTGTGACAGCGCGAAACACAAACTGAAGCGCCCCGGCTGAGGGCCGAAACCCCATTTCTGCAAAGCTGCGCCAATCCTCGGGAACAGTGTCATTCCAGACGCCCGGTTCCCCAAGGATCAGTCCGGTTTCTTCCCACAACTCGCGGATTGCGGCTGCGGCCAAAGCGTCTTGCAGCCCAGTTGCGGATTTTTCCGCCAAACGCTCGTGGCAGAGGGGCGGCAGGTCAGTGGCCAGCGGCACTTCACTATCCGCCGGATCGACTGCGCCTCCGGGAAACACAAACTTGTTCGGCAAAAAAACTGCTTTTGCACCGCGCTGACCCATCAGGATAGATGGGGCGGTAAAGCGGTTGCGTAGAACGATGACTGTTGCCGCATCCCGTATCGCTGATTTGTCTGTTGTCACGCGTGATCTAGCCCGATTGTAGGACCATCAAGTTTTTTCGAACCCGTGCATGCGTCGCGCCCATTGATAGGCGACCACCGCTCCTTTCAGCCGGGGCAGCAGAAACAGCGACAAGGCAGTACAGCCGATTGCAAAGATCAGGAACATCGTCAGCGGTTCGGGGCGCCACTCTACATAAGTCACATGCAAGGCGGGGGCCAGCAGGTGGCCGACCAACAGGATGGTCAGATAGGCCGGGCCATCATCCGCTCGATGATGAAACAGCTCCTGACCGCATTTGCTGCAGCTGTCGTTGACCTTCAGGTAGCCATGCAGCAGCTTCCCTTCCCCGCATTTGGGGCAGCGGCAACGGAACCCTTTGATCAGGGCAGGCCAGGTCGGCCGGTCATTCTCGGGTGTGGTGTCGATCGTCTGATCTGTCATTTTGAAACTCGCGCGTTCGAATGTGCGGAATATGCGCTTGTTTTGACGTTCAGGAAAGGGGGGTGCGTCGCTTTGTGTCTTTGGGCGGTTCCTTGGCTGAGTCAAAAAAGTTGAATTTTTGCGACGGAACCGGCTGGCCAGCCCGTTTGAACTTATGTGAGCAGCGGCGATGGGGCCGCAAAACAAAGGGAAATCGACATGAAAAGCGCCAAATTCATTCCGGCCATCGTAATCTCGGCCATTGCAATCACAGGCACATCGGTTCTGGCAGCAGGACCGAATGATCGTGATCCGGTTAGCTTTCAGGAACTGGACGCCAACGGTGACGGTCAACTGACGAAGGAAGAGATGCAGGCTCATCGGGCCGAGCGATTCACCAAAGCCGATACCGATGGCGATGGTCAGCTGAGTGTTGAGGAAATGCAGGCTGCGGCCCAAAAACGCTCTAGTGACCGTGTTTCAAAGATGTTTGAAAAGTACGACGCCAATCAGGACGGTTTTCTGAGCGAGGATGAGTTGCCCAAGCCGGGTCGTGCTGGCAAGATGTTTGACCGTATCGACGCGGATAACAGCGGAACGATCTCGGAACAGGAATTTGCCGATGCGAAAGAGCGGATGGGCCGGAAGCATAGAAAGCACGGCAAGGCGGTCTCTGACGACAGCTGATGAAGGATGGAGGATCTGACCTCCCCTCTGCACGAAGCTCGCGGCGTTCCGGACGCCGCGGACGCATCGGGCGACGATGCGTTGTTACGGCAATTTGCCGAAGGGAGCACAGTGGCAGCCCGCGTGTTGACTGATAGGCTGGGGCCACGCAGTTTTTCGGTCGCCTTGCGGATGCTAGGCAACCGGGCCGAGGCCGAGGACGTAACGCAGGAGGCCATGATGCGCTTGTGGCAGATGGCCCCAAACTGGGTGGCCGGGCAGGCCAAGGTGTCGACCTGGCTGTACCGGGTGACGCTGAATCTGTGCGTGGACTTGCGGCGCAGGAAACGACCGGACCGGCTGGAGGACGTGCCAGAGCCCGAAGATGAACAGCGTAGCGCGGCAGAACATTTACAAGACGCAGCGCGCAAGGACGCATTGCAGGCGGCGCTTTCACAATTGCCCGAGCGCCAACGGCAGGCTGTGATCTTGCGACATCTCGAAGAATTGCCCAATCCCGAGATTGCCGGGATCATGGGCGTTTCAACCGAAGCGGTGGAAAGCCTGACCGCTCGTGGAAAGCGAGCCTTGGCGGCGACACTGGCCGGCCGGCAGGATGAACTGGGGTACGATGATGGCTGAAGACGATATGGAACTGGATCAGTTGTTTGCCCAGGCGCGGCAAGAACGGCCCGAATTGCCGGACGATCTGGCTGTGCGAATTCTGGCGGATGCCGAGGCGGTTCGCCTTGACCGGGTTAAACCTGCGGCACCGCGCCGGTCTCTCTGGACCCGAATGCTGGAGGGTATCGGAGGATGGCAGAGTATGGGTGGGCTGGTCGCGGCCAGTGCGGCGGGGATATGGGTCGGCTTGACGGCACCTGACTTTCTGCCCGACCCGGCAACGTATTTCTATTCGCAAGATACCAGTTTTGTGGTTGCCGATCTTGGTCTGGATACATCATTTCTGGAGGACGCCGAATGAGCGATAATGCCAAGCCCAAAAGACGGTGGGTGTCGGTTCTGCTGACCATATCGCTGGCGTTGAACCTGTTGGTTGCCGGCGTTGCGCTAGGTACGTTTTACCGGATCAAGGGCGGTGATCATGGGAAAGCGCCCCCCGGTTTTGGGCCAGCGCTGTATCGCGCTTTGCCGAAAGAGGACCGGAAAGCACTGCGCGGTGAGTTATCCGAACGGCACCTGAAGGGATCAAAGCTTCGGTCACAGGATTTTGCAGCGTTGGATGAAGCACTGCGTGCGGAACCTTTCGATCCCGAGGCGGTTCAGGTCCTGCTGCAACAGCAGGCACAGGCTATGGCCGCAATGCAAGGCGCGTTGCAGGAGGAATGGCTTGTCCGCATCACCGCAATGACGGATGCAGAGCGTCAGGCATACGCGGATCGGTTACAAGAGGTGATAAAGCGCAAACCTAGTCGGCATAAGCACAAAGACTGATGTTTCAGGCCGCGCTCTGACGCACGCGAACCTGATTGCGCCCTGCTGTTTTTGCGGCGTACAACGCTGTGTCGGCTAACTTGATTAACCCGTCGACCCTGGAAGACAGGTTAAAGGGCGACAAGGTATCGGGCTGAATGGTGATCAACCCGATGCTGATCGTGACCGAAATTGCAGTTGGGGCGTCTGGCAGGTCGAAGGGTTTCTCTCGGATGCAGTGGCATAATCTGCGGGCCAATTCCAGGGCTTCGGCCTGCGTGGTGCCCGAGAGGCCGATCATGAACTCTTCTCCTCCGATGCGGGCGGTAAATCCCGCCGATCCGACGGTTCGTTCCATTCGGGTCGCTGCTTCGGATAGCACTTTATCGCCACTGGCGTGACCGAACTTGTCGTTGATGGCCTTGAAGTGATCCAAATCGGCCAACATTACCGCAAAGCCCTGTGCCGTCTTGGCAGAGTTTTGTGCAATCCGGTCCATCGCGCGCATTGCAAAGCGACGATTGTGTAGTCCCGTCAGAGGGTCGATCCACGAGTCGACCACCCCTCGCCGCAATGAAGCGCGCATATGATCCAGTCGGACCTTTCGGGCGATCTGGCTTTCCAGACGCAACAAGGTCTCCTTGGGGCAGAAACGACCCATACAAACCGCATCGGCCCCTCGGTCGAGCGCTTCTGCGGCCAGTCCGGCATCCTCATTCTGCTGAATACCGATCAGCACGGTGTGGCGCGTGGTCCCGCGTGACTTCAGGTCAGCCAGCAGATTCAGATCTGACGAGTCTGGGCTTATCTCAAAGATGACGGCATCCGGGACTGGCCCGTATAAGATTCCTTGGAGATTGGATGATGTATGCGCGGACAGCGTATGCCGTGTGTGAAGTGACAAGGTTTTTTGCCACAACGCACTGGTGCGCGACGATTGGGCCAGAACGGCCACCCGCGCGTTTGGGGGGTCTGTGATCAGCGTGGCTTCGGGTTCGGCAAACCCAATCGGGTGTGAACTGGTTTCGACCCGCAAGTCCTGCGTCTCGGCCCGTGCACGCAACAGGCTGCGCACCCGGGCCATTAGGAATGTGTCCTTAAATGGATGAGCCAAGACGTCGTCCAACCCGTCTTCCAGCGCCTTTAATCGGGCAGCCTTGTCGTTTTGCGCGGAAATCGCAATCACTGGAACGTCTGCCAGATCAGGAAGTGTCATAATCAGCTTTTTCACATCTGCTGCCGTACCATCCGGTAAGGTCTGAGAGGTCAGCACCAAATCTGGCCTGGCACGCTGCAATAGACCGGCGAGGCCCTGAAGCCTTTCGCCCTGAACGACGTGATACCATGCCGCGGTCAGCTGAACCTTCAGCATGATGCGATTGGTAGAGGTCCCGTCGAGGACAAGGATGGTTCCCTGCACGGACATTTGAATCACCATTGATTGCATGTGTTGCCAAAGTCTTTATGAGTCTGGTTAACAAACCCTTTCCAAGAACTGTTCCTGACCCTGATTATGCCGATCTCTACCCAATCCGCTGAAACGCTGGCGCTTAACGTTTTGGGCTGGCTTGCCGGAAACGACGAACTTTTACCCGTTTTTCTGGGCTCTACCGGGGCATCGGCTCAGGATTTGCGGAACAGGGCGGCTGAGCCGGAGTTTCTGGGTTCGGTGCTGGAGTTTCTTTTGCTTGACGATTCGTGGGTGGTCGCCTTCTGTGATGCGAATTCCGTGCCATATGAACTGCCCGTTCAGGCCCGCGCGATTTTGTCCGGTGGTGCCGACGTCCACTGGACCTGATCTGACAAACCTGCAGGAGCATAAAATGCCTATCGACGCGATCCTGTTCGACAAGGATGGTACCTTGTTTGACTTTGCCAATACCTGGGGTGCATTCGGGCGCAATATGGTGATGCGCCTGGCTGGCGGAGACTACGCGCGTGCGCATGAACTGGGGCGCGTCATTGGCTTTGATCTGGACCAAGTCACCTATGCCGAGGACAGTGTTGTTATTGCTGGAACCGTTGAGGAAATCGCGCAAGTTCTGGACGATCACCTTCCGGATATGTCGCAGAATGAACTGATCGACGTGCTGAACGCTGAATCAGCGGCCGCTCCGCAGGCGCAAGCTGTGCCGTTGGTGCCATTTCTGGATGGATTGCGGCAGGCCGGGTTAAAGTTGGGCGTGGCGACAAATGATGGTGAAATGCCCGCTAATAAACATCTCGCCTCGGTGGGAATCCGCGATCATTTCGACTTTGTCGCAGGCTATGACAGCGGACACGGCTTCAAGCCAGGCCCGGGCCAGTTGCTTGCATTTGCGGCACATGTCGGTGTGCCGCCAGAACAAGTGGCGATGGTCGGTGACAGCTTGCACGATCTGCAAGCCGGGCGTGCGGCAGGGATGACCACGATTGCCGTATTGACCGGGCCGGCCCCGGCCGAGGCCCTTGCGCCTTTTGCAGATGTTGTATTACCGGATATCGGCCATATCCCGGACTGGTTGGCGAAGGCCTGACCTAAAAGGCACCGATTTCGGCGGTTCGGAATAAAAAACCGACATAGACTGTCGCAGACAGAGCGGCCAGACACCTCGCTTCGGGGCTTGCATGAGGAAAGGCAAGCTCCGGAGGATCAAATGGCAGAGACTAAAACGCGCAGGCGTCGTGGGGGTGGACGTGCAGGTGCAGCCGAGCGACGGGGCAGTGCAGTCATCGACCAAATGCCCTGGGACCCTCCGGTCAACATCGATCATCCGACCGAACCGCTGGATCAGGCCGGCATCGAGGCAATCCACGAGGGGGCCATGCGTATCCTCGAAGAGATCGGGATCGAGTTCTACAACGAAGAAGCCAAAGGCATTCTACGCGAGGCAGGTTGCACGGTAGAGGGTGACAATGTTCGCATGGGCCGGGACTTTGTCATGGAGATGGTTGGCAAAGCACCGTCAAAGTTCACGCTTACCCCACGCAACACAGACCGTACGATCGAGATCGGCGGAAAGAACATGGTGTTCGGCAATGTGTCGTCTCCGCCGAATTACTGGGACATGGAAATAGGTACCAAGGTTCCCGGAAATCGTGAGATGTGCCGGAACCTGTTGAAACTCACCCAATATTTCAACTGTATCCACTTTGCCGGAGGTTATCCGGTCGAGCCGGTCGATATCCATGCCAGCATTCGGCATCTGGACGTGCTTTATGACAAGTTGACCCTAACCGACAAGGCGATGCACGCCTATTGCCTTGGCAAGGAAAGGGTCGAAGACGTCATGGAGATGGTCCGCATTGCCGGCGGCCTGACCCATGAGGAATTCGAGGCGACGCCTCGGATGTATTCCAACATCAATTCGACCTCGCCGCTGAAACATGACCACCCGATGATCGACGGCTGTTTACGGTTGGCACGGCGCGGACAGGCGATCGTGGTGACGCCATTCACGCTGGCCGGTGCAATGGCACCGGTGACAATGGCCGGTGCGGTGGCGCAATCGTTGGCCGAAGCGCTTTGTGCGATTGCGTTGTTTCAATATGTGCGCCCAGGGATACCCTGCGTGATCGGGACGTTTACATCAAACGTGGACATGAAATCTGGTGCTCCGGCGTTTGGGACGCCCGAATATATGCGCTCGACCCAGATGACCGGGCAGATGGCGCGGTTCTACGGGTTGCCGATGCGGTCGTCAGGGGTTTGCGCTGCCAATGTTCCGGATGGGCAGTCAGTGTGGGAGACATCGAACTCTCTGTGGGCATCCGTTCAGTCGGGTACGAACATGGTCTATCACGCCGCCGGATGGCTTGAAGGTGGGCTGATCGCAAGCCCCGAAAAATTCATCATGGATTGCGAAATCCTACAGCAGATTCAGCGCTATATGCAGCCTGAGATAACGGAAACTGGGCCTGATGAAATCGCGCTGGATGCAATCCGTTCGGTAGGAAACGAGGGCCATTTCTTTGGCATTCAGCACACACAGGATCGCTATACGACCGCGTTCTATCAACCTTTTCTGAGCGATTGGAAAAACTTCGAAGGTTGGAGCGTGGCAGGCGGTATCTGGACGGCGGAACGCGCCCATCACATGTTCAAAGAGGTCATCACCAGCTTTGAACCTCCGGCGATGGATGATGGGGTTCGCGACGAGCTTGCCGACTTTGTGGCTCGCCGCAAATCTGAGGGCGGGGCTCCTACGGATTTCTAATTTATTCGCAAGGGGTTCCACCGCGCGCCTTTCCTGTATTGTTCGCGTATTTCGGAGTTTTTGGGAGTTTGTTAAGGATTTTCAGTCCAGATTGAGGATGAAATCAATCTGGGGCATTTCATGCATGGTCTGATCAATCGGGCGGTACAGTCGTTTGTATGTGCGACCTACGGACAATCCTGCTGGCTGCGCGTAACCGAAGTGGCCGATCTGGGCTTTGTCGAGTTCGAGGCCATGCTTGTCTATGATGATGATATGACCAACCGGGTTCTGGACGCCCTGTGCACCCAGTTGAACCGGCCTCACGCTGAAATTCTTGAGGATTTGGGGACCTATCTGGTCTCGCACCCCAAAATGGAGGATTTGCGCCGACTGTTGCGGTTTGGCGGCGCCACCTATGTAGAATTTCTGCACTCTTTGGACGACTTGTCCGACCGGGTCCGGTTGGCAGTATCTGACCTTGATCTTCCAACGCTGGAACTGCGAGAGTCATCGCCCACGGAGTATCAGCTAATCTGTCATCCGGGGCTGCCCGGCTTTTCAAGCGTCATGGTCGGAGTTCTGCGCGCAATGGCTGACGATTACGGTGCCCTGGCGATGTTGTCGCATGACGGGGATGAGGGCCAGGCGGAAGTCATTTCGATTGTCCTTGTCGAAAGCGCATTTTCAGAGGGACGGCATTTTGATCTGGGGGCGCGCAAGTCATGATGGGAACCAGTGAATTAGGGGCTCTGCTGGAAACGCTTTGTCCGATGTTCGTTCTGGTGGATGCAGATGGGCGGATCGTACGGGTTGGTCCAACATTGCAGAAACTGCGCCCTGATCAGCCAATGGCAGGAAAAGCGTTTCTCGACGTATTTGAACTGGTGCGCCCGCGCGCTGTGAAGACTATATCGGGAATCTTACCCCTGGCCGGAGCAAAACTGCATCTGAAACTCCTTGATACGCCGCGCACAGCACTCAAAGGATTGATCGCGCCTCTGCCGAAAGGAAAGGGTGCGGTTATCAACCTGTCTTTCGGGATTTCCATTCTGGATGCTGTGCGCGATTACGCACTGACTAGCGCTGATTTCTCGGGCACCGATCTGGCGATTGAACTGCTGTATCTGGTCGAAGCCAAATCCGCCGCGATGGAGGCCTCAAGATCATTGAACCTACGCCTTCAGGGGGCAATGTTGGCAGCGGAAGAGCAAGCCTTTACCGATATGCTGACCGGATTAAAGAACCGCCGGGCTATGGAAGTTGTTCTAGGGCACTTGATATCCGGTAATTCGCAGTTTGCGCTTATGCATCTGGATTTGGACTTCTTCAAATCCGTCAACGATCGGTACGGGCATGCGGCGGGCGATTACGTATTGCAACAAGCAGCCCGGATAATGATCGAGGAAACCCGCAGTGACGACACAGTGATTCGCATAGGCGGTGATGAGTTCGTTATTATTTTCAAAAACCTTTCAGATGAAGACACTCTATCATCAACCGCGGCGCGCCTGATCAACAGGTTACAGGAGCCGATGGTATTTGAAGGCAACAATTGTCAGATTTCGGCAAGCATCGGAACAGCGTTGTCGTCGCAATTTTCGTCACCAAAAGCAGCCGAGGTTCTGCATGCCGCGGATCAGGCATTATATGAGGCTAAGAGGAAGGGCAGATCCCGTCATCGCCTCTATTCAGCTCTTGTGAGCCTGCCGCAAGGACGTACAGCATCTGGTGCAGCGCCGAATTGACGGTAAAGCGGGTTAGGTGATGGTATGATCGGATTGTTGAGTAGTTGACAAAGTGAGCCTATGACGTGGTTTCGCCAGCGCGTCGCACCTTTGATTAGTTTATTCGAACACCTGTGTCAGCGTGGTCGCGATGTGGCGCTTTATCCGTGGAAGCTCACCAACCACAGGCATGACCTGACCTGTGAAGGCAGCCTTTTCCAACTCTTGCGGAACATCATCAAGAACATGTCCACCGGTACAGGCAAAGTAAGGCAGACAAAGAGCCTGATCTGACGCACCCATCGCGGCATCAGCTATGGAAGGAAGTTCTTCGACAAATCCCAGTCGAACCGATTTAAAAGTTATGCGCTGTTCCAATTCTACCGAGAAATTTCGGGCAACCGAAGACGGATTGCGGCTGCGGCCAGACCCATGAGCCGCCAAAATCAAATCCGTGTCATGTGATTTCCAATCGTCTTTGTTCAACTTATCCCGCAACGCTTCGGCGACCAGAGCGGGTAGTTCGGGATCAACACCCAGCGGGTTGAGAATGCGTATGTCTCGACCGGCAAGACGCTTGGGCAGGGCGCTTGTGACAAACCAGCCCTTGGCCATGAAAAGTGGGTAAATCACTGCATCATCGGGCATTTTCGAAACGCAGTTTTCGAACGCTCCGGGGGCGGCCAAAGTTGCGGAACGAACTTCAACACCAGAGCAAAATGCACTCACCTCGGCTGAGAAGGCGGCCAGTGCATGCTCAGCCGGGTCTGGATCTGACGGCTGGCCATGTGCAACGATGAGAGCATGGGGCATGTGAGTGGTCCTGTGTGATATTCCGATAGGTGTCGCGCGGTGCTTTAATGTCAATCCCTACCGCGCACGCGTCAGCCTAGTAGGGTCAACCAGAACCAGACAGTCAGGATCGATGCCGCCGTCCCGATTAAAACCGAAGAGGCAGCGACCCGTTTGGCCCGACCATACATATTGGCGAATATATAGGCGTTGAAACCGGGTGCCATGGCCGCGTTCAGAACACCTGAACGAAACAGGTCTGTCGGCAATCCGGCCGAGGTGCCGAACAGCCACATGAGGCCAGGGTGCAGCATCAGTGAGATGGTGCAAACGTAAGCAATCGTGCGCAGGTCACCCTCGGGTCTGTATTTGACCAGCACTCCGCCCAACGCAAACAGGCCGCCGGGTAGGGCAGCGCCGGTAACCAGTCCCAGCGCTTCGTCCACAATTGCGGGCATTGCGATACCCGACAGATTGACAACGAATCCCAGAGCGATGCCAAGGATCAACGCATTGCGGAACATGGCGACCAGTACCGATCTGACCATGCGCTTTCTGCCATGACCTCGGTTCCGGATAACTTCCATGACTGTTATGCCAACGGCGTAGCAAAACGGAGAGTGAAAGGCGATGATCGCATAGTTGCCGGTGAGGTTTTCGGGGCCATATGCGCGTTCGGTTATCGGCAAGCCCAGCAGAACCGAGTTGGAAAAGAGGCAACAGAACCCGATGGCAACGCAATCTTCCCAGTCGCGGCGAAAGATCAGGCGCGCACCGAATAGACCGGCTGTAAAGCACAGCGCTGCGGCTGAATAGAAGCTCGCCAGCAGACGGAGGTCGAAGCTGGCGCTCAAATCGAGATGTGAGATCGCCAGAAACAGCAGGCAAGGGATCGCAAAACCCTGGGTGAACTTCATCAACCCGTCGATGTGGATTTCCTTGAAATACCCCAACCGCGTCGAGGCGTAGCCTGCTCCGATCACAAGGAAAACTGGGAGAATGACGTTGATCAGGCTTTGAAGCACTATACCGCCCCGTTGGTCTTGCCTACGCAGGCGGTGATATCGCGCTCAGAACAAGCAGCGCCTTATAGGGCCTGATGAATCACCATGCCATCAAACGCTGGTGTGATATGGTCGGCGGTCTCAGCCTCCACTGTCACATAATCCAGGTCGATGTGCATGTTGGTCAGAACTGCGCGTTTAGGTTGCAACTGCTCGATCCAGCCCAGGGTCTTTTCCAGGTGGGCATGGGTCGGATGTGGTGAGCGGCGCAATGCGTCGATGATCAGGCAATCCGCACCTTCCATCATGGCCCAGGCATCGTCATAGATTTCGGCGACATCCGGCAAGTAGACCAGATTGCCAATCTTGAATCCCAACGAGTCGATTGAACCGTGATTGACCTTGAACGGATGGAATGGGATCGGGCCGCCGGGGCCGTTGACTTCAAACGGCCCATCTATGGTCTTCAGGTCCAGGATCGGTGGATAGGGTGAACCTTCGGGCTGGATGAAGGCATATCCGAACCGACCCAGCAGTGCGTTCTGTGTATCGCCGTCGGCCCAAACAGGGATCCGTTCGCGCATATTGAACACGATCATGCGCAAGTCGTCGATGCCATGGACGTGGTCTGCGTGCGAATGGGTATAGACCACTCCATCCAGCCGCCCGGTCCCGCTATCCAGCAGCTGGCTGCGCATGTCAGGTGTCGTGTCGATCAGAACCGAAGTTGTGCCGTCCGGCCCGTCGCGCTCTACCAGCATTGAACAGCGGCGTCGGGTATTTTTCGGGTTTTGCGGATCGCAATCCCCCCAATGTCCGCCCAAACGGGGCACGCCACCGGAGGAGCCGCAGCCAAGGATCGTACAGCGCAATTCCGTCATGCAGCGGCCTTATAAGTTGCGGCTTTGCTGAACAGCCGGTCAAAGTTGGTCTGCGTTTGCGCGGCGAATTCAGCGTAATCCATCCCGAACACTTCAGCTCCTTTGCGGGCAGTGTGGGCGGTATATGCAGGCTCGTTGCGCTTGCCGCGATAGGGCGGCGGGGCTAGGTAGGGGGCGTCGGTTTCGACAAGAATTCGGTCAACCGGGGCGCTGGCAAAGATGTCGCGCAATTCCTGGCTTTTGGGGAAGGCAGCGATGCCAGACATGGATAGATAGAACCCCAGATTAAGAGCGGCCTTAGCCAATTCTGCCGAAGACGAGAAACAGTGCATCACGCAGCTAAACGGCGCGTTGCGGTGCTCTTCCGCCAGAATGCGGGCCATGTCGTCATCTGCGGCGCGCGCGTGTATGATGAGGGGTAGTCCGGTGCGCTGTGCGGCTTCGATATGCACACGCAGGGATTGCTTTTGCACCTCGGCGCTCTCGGCGGTGTAATGATAATCCAACCCGGTTTCACCGATGCCGACAAACTTAGGGTGACGGGACAAGGCGACTAAATCATCGACTGTTGCCATCGGCTCATCCGCGGCACTCATGGGATGGGTTCCGGCGGCATAGAAGACGGGCGCGTGGGCTTCGGCAATGGCGCGGACGTTGGGTTCGTTGCGCAGGCGCGTGCAGATCGTGACCATGCGGGTCACGCCCGCCTCGGCGGCATTGGCTATGATCTGGTCCAGCTGCCAATCGAAATCGGGGAAGTCCAGATGGCAATGACTATCGGTAATCTGGGGGGTATCGCTCATCTGCTCTGACCGGCGGTTTCCTGTATCTTGAACACCGTATCTAGGACCAGAGCGGCGGGGTCAAGGTTCACCGCCTGCCCGTGACGCGCGCGGACCGTGATGGTTGCAGCAACCTCAGCCCAGCGGCGCGCCTGTTGCGGAGAGGCTGACAGCCGGGTCAGAATCTCGGCCTCGTTTGGTGCGGCTTCAGGTGCGGGAGGCGCACCCGTTGCACCGGTCAGGGCGAGGCGGGATAGGGCAACATCGATCAGTGTCAGCAACAGCTCGAACCGCTCGGCAGCACCACGCTGTGCAGCGGCCTCGGCCAAAGCCAGCGCGCGTTGACGGTCCATTCTGGGAAGGGTGCCGAGGATGGCGATCAATTCGGCATAAATCTCAAGCCCACCCAAATTGATAAGGCGCACCGCATCTCCGACTGATCCGGCTGCCAACGCGGCCAAATGGTCCGTTTGTCCGAGCAGTTCCGCTCCGGTCTGTATCAGCGCCGTCTGCATATCCTCGGCTCCCAAGGGCGATAGGCGCAGGGTCCGGCAACGGGATCGGATGGTTGGCAGCAGCCGAGAAGGTTGATGAGATACCAGCAGCAAAGTGGTTCGCGCCGGGGGTTCCTCAAGCATCTTCAGCAGCGCATTTGCCGCGCTGACATTCATCTCGTCCGCCGAGTCCACTATGACGACCCGCCGTCCGCCATCGGCGGAAGACAGGCCAAAAAACTTGCCGAGCTTGCGAATGTCATCCACCACGATTTCATTCCGCAGCCGCCCTTGGTCGTTCACAGATCGGGTAATCGCAGCTAGGCCCGGTTCGGCGCCGGCCAGAACGCGGTGGGCGACGGGATGATCCGCGTCAATTTCCAGCGTATCGGGTGGCGGAGGTGCCCCGAATAAACCACCGTCATCCGCAGGTGGAGTTGCCAGCAGAAACCGTGCGATCCGCCAAGCCAGCGTGGCCTTACCCACCCCACGCGGGCCGGTCAAAAGCCAGCCATGGTGAAGGCGGTCCAAGTTATAGGCATCTAGAAATGCCTGTTCAGCGGCGCTTTGCCCGAACAGCTGTTGGGTTTCGCGCGGGTGAGGGGCACCGGGGGCCTGATCCGGGGTCGGGGTATCGTCGCTCATCACTCATCTATCGCAAGGTTTGCAGGACGATTTCTGTCACATCCCGGGCAACACTGTCCATGTCCCGGTCACCATTGATAACGCGAAACCGGTCGGAAAACTCATCTGCAAGCTCAAGAAAGCCATCGCGCATTTTTTGTTGCAGGTCGATGCCAAAATCCTCGAACCGTTCCTCGGTGCCCTGACGACCCTTGGCACGGGACAGCCCGATTTGCGGGTCCATATCGATCAGCAGGGTCAGGTCGGGTTCACGCCCGATCATTAGGTTATGCAATTGATCGACCACTCCGCGCAGATCGCCGCGCGACAGGCCCTGATACATGCGGGTGCTGTCGGCAAACCGGTCGCAGATCACCACTTTGCCTTCGGCCAATGCCGGTTCGATGGTGCGTTCCAGATGATCGCGGCGGGCTGCGGTGAATAACAGCAGTTCCGTTTCGGCCGACCAGCGGTCGGGATCGCCCTCAAGAACCAACCTGCGGATTTCTTCGGCCCCGGCAGAGCCGCCGGGTTCGCGTGTCAGAACGACCTCGTGACCAAGGTCGCGCAAACGCTCGGCCAGCATGCGCGCTTGCGAGGATTTACCTGATCCGTCAATGCCTTCGAAGGTCAGAAACAACCCGGATTCCGTCACAATGCGTCCAGTGGGTTGCCGATGACTTCGGTCAGTATAATGCCGCCCACTGTCATCATACGTACGACAAAGCCGCCGGTCGGGACGCTTTCCGAAGCAACCAGCGGACGCCGGATTTCTGGTAAGCCCTCGGGTTTGATGACCAGCTCGGCCAATTGCTGGCCTTTTTCAACCGGAGCGTCGACAGGGCCATCATAGACCACTTCGGCCTCGATATTCTTGTCGCCCAATACCGGGAACAACAGCGACAGGTCCTCTTCGGGGACTAGACCTACGGTCTTTTGTGCACCCATCCAGATTTTGGCTTCGGCTATTGGCGTGTCTGCGTTGGCAACTGTCCTCTCGACAAAATTTCGAAACGACCAGTTAACCACGGCCTCAGCCTCCTCTGCCCGTTTGCCGGTGCTGTCGAGGCCGGTAAGCACAAAGATAACGCGACGGTCGCCTTGCTTGGCCGACCCTACAAGGCCATACCCGGCCTCTTGCGTGTGGCCGGTTTTCAGGCCGTCGGCACCGATCCCAAGTTTCAGCAACGGATTGCGATTGCGCTTGTTTGACGGTGCACGGCCGTCAAATTCGAACTCTTCCTCGGCAAATAGGGGGTAGTATTCCGGGAAATCCGTAATCAGCCGATTGGCCAGAACGGCAAGGTCATGGACCGACATCATATGACCAGCTGCGGGCCAGCCATTGGAATTGGCAAAGTTCGAGTTGTCCATACCCATCTGTTTGGCGCGCTGGGTCATGTAGCGGGCAAACCCGGCCTCGGTCCCATCGGGGCTAAGCGCCTCGGCCAGAACCACGCAGGCATCATTGCCGGACAGGACAATGATGCCGCGCAAAAGGTCTTCGACCCGCACACGGTCCTGGGTATTCAGAAACATGGTCGAGCCGCCGTAGCTCATGGCATGTTCAGAAACAGGTAGTGTTTCATCCAATGTAAGGCGGCCATCGCGCAGCGCTTCGAACGCAACGTAGAGCGTCATCAGCTTGGACATGGACGCAGGCGGCAGGGGTTGATCAGCCTCTTTTGACAGAAGCACCGTACCCGTGGTCTGATCTATGACATACGCTGCACGGGCGGTTGTATCAAAGGCATGGGCGGGCAGGGCAAACAGCGCCAGCCCGAGGGTCAAAACAGATGATCGCAGTGAGGACAGCACGGGGGCCTCCTTTGTTTCAGTTCTTGACTGTAAATGCGTCGGTAAAACCAAGGTCTTTAACGTCGCTCTGCATTGCATTTCGTTCGGAGCGGGTCGCAGCGGGGCCAACCAGAACACGCCAGACGGTGTTTTCACCTGATTTCAACTCGCGTATGTCGGCGGTCAGCCCGTTCCGTTCAATTTTTGAGACCGCACTTTTGGCGTTGGCTTCCACATTGAAGGTTCCGACCTGAATATAGGGCTTGGTCAAAGATCGCGAGGTTGATTTTTCAGGAGTCTCAGGTGCGCTGACAGGCGTGGGGTCAGCGGATTCAATAGCTGCGGCGGCACCGGCGATGGGATCAAGCGGCGTTTCTGTGATTTCGTTTTTATCCTTCTTTTGCCACCACTTGCGTTTGGCCGGTTTTTCCTCGGGGGGTGTGACTGTCGGATCGGACAGCGTCGCGGTTGGCGCGGCCTGAGGCGCAGCTTCAACGGCTTGCTCTGCCGCTTCGGTGGTTGCCTCGGCGGCCTCGTCAGTTGCGGCGGCTGTCGCCGCAGCGGCTGCACCCGCTGCTGCCGCGGGTTCTTTCTTTTGCCACCACTTCCGCTTTGCAGGCTTTTCGGTCTCGGTTGCCGCTGTTTCCGTTGAATCGTCCTGCGGCTTGGTCTCTTGCGCGGCGGGTGTCTTGTCGTCTTTCGCCGTTTCCGTCGCGGGAGTCTCTTCGGGCTCGGCCTTCGGTTCTTCTACCGGTTTGCGCCGCAATGCGATGACTTGAACCTTGGTCGGGGCACCTGCCAGAATGCCAAGCTCCTGTGCCGCTTCAGACGAGAGCTGCAACGCTGGTCCCGGCAGGTTTTTCTCGCGACGGAACAAGGCGCCAGTAATGGTTTTGTTATTGCCCGGATTCTTGATCACCACGCGTTCAGGCTGGGTGACATCGGGATGTGCGACCCAGATACCGCCCAAAGAGGGACGACCGTCCCAAAGACCGGCCTCTGTCACCTCAAAAACTTCGGGCGCTTCAACCGCGTCTCGTTTGTTTGTCGGAACATTGGGGAACAGTTCAGTCGGGCCATCATTCTGAGCAGAGTTATCTGTGGCCTCTTCAGAGGCTCCGTCCGGTGACAACGCCTCTTCGCACCCGGCCATTAAGGTTAGCGTCAAAGCCAGCACCGCCAATGATCGCGGCTTTACGCGGGTCTCAGTCGCTCGCATCATTTTGTCATCCCTTGCCTGTAGAGGCGTATTTTCCGCCCCGCCGCCGATCACCGGTTCTGTATTGCCGGACTTTCACGGTCTTTCCTGTAAAAGCATAACGCGGGCGGGGGGGCATGGAAAGACCGCTGCGCGTGCTTCGGCAAGTTTTCCCTATTTGGCTCTTGCCACCGTTTAAAGTTCACCGTAGACCCCCCTTTACGCGGGGAGGTGGCAGAGTGGTCGAATGCGGCGGTCTTGAAAACCGTTGAACGTGAGAGCGTTCCCAGGGTTCGAATCCCTGTCTCCCCGCCACTCATACTTGTCTCACTTCAGTTGTGTTTTCTGGCCCAGAATTGTGTCGCAATTACCGCTCGTTGGCGCATGCGCTGTCGATCGGAGACGGAGCAAACCGCACGCTCTGAGTAGAATACAATCCCCAGTCTCAGTGCCGCATTTTGGCGGGGTCGCTTTGGATTGGATTTCCCTGATAAGCGGCAATTTACAGGGAATTTCTGCAAAACAGGTCTGAGTTCCGTCATTTCACCTGTCGGAACTGTATGTTTTTCAGAGGCTTATGTTGCAAATTCCCTAAAAGGTGGAACAGGGAATTGTCTTGTGGGAACAGGGAATTGATTAATCGGATCAGGGAGGGCGACCCTGTATCAGAGACGCAGGATCTGGAGCTATCAGAAGCCGAACAGGCGTTCCTGTTCGGACCATTCAAGTGGGTGGGTCACGCTGACCAGACGCTTGAGTGTGAGTTCGGGCGGCTGGGTGCCGTCGAGAATCGCTGCCTGAATCTTCGGTGAGAGAAAGGCGAGCTGGGCGCGGGTGCGGATGAAAGCGCCAGGGACGTTTTCGCGGCGCGCAATTTCCATCAGTTGAACTCCGGCCTTCAGATCACGGGCCCAGCCACGGGCGCCGATCAGCATGGACCGGAGGTGGGGATCAGGATGGGGTGCCATGTCTCCAGCGATGACCTTGGCCTCAACGCCGCGGCGGCGCAGATCGAAAGATGCGGTGACGTGGGTGAGATTCGGGTGCAGATGGTCCGCAGCAATGCTAAGTGCGCTTGCCAGAGTTTTGGGGTTAAATTCGAGGTCGATCTGTCCTCGTGCAATTTTGCCTTTGGCCAGAAGAGCAGCGCCGACCTGACCGGCTTGGCGTTGAAACCGGGTTACCAAATCCGCAACCGAAGTCTGAACCGCCTCCGCTGACCCGGCCTCCGGCTGCGCCAGAGCTCAATGCGTGATTGCGGCGTCTTGCGGATGTCTGACGATGACATCAATGACTGCGTTTTCCAGCGCCGGGCCGGGCAGTCGCCAGCCGGAGGTATCCTTGCCGCCCGAAATTAGTCGATTGGAGACATAATAGCGCAACCGTCGGCCTTTGCGCGTGGTGTGGGTTTCCGCCCCGCGTGTTGAAGTGACATGTCTGCTTAGTGCTGAGACAAGTCCTCAGCAACCATTGAACCAACGACCAATTTGTCCCGCAACTCTGACAGAGACACGATTTTGCTGAACGTCCGGTTCTGGTGACAGCAGTCATCGCTCAGCATCGCCCCGATTTCGTCGGCTCGAACGTCTGCTTCCTGCCGAAAATGGACATTCAAGAAAACTATCTGTAGTTCCGCAATGCGGACAAAACAGCCGTTCGCGACATACGATGCAGCGGTTAAGGTGGATGCGAAGTTTGCAGAAGCTCGCCGCCGTTCACTCCTCCGTCTCCAATCACTTCAACCAGGGGCGATCTCTTCCCAGTCGAGACACTTTCAAGTTGACTCGCAATGCCACCCTCGCCGAGTGGCGCGATCTTGGTGCGGCACAGAGGGCAGCTACACTGGCTTAACTGGGACTGGTTCGAATCGGCCGCACAGCATCCATCAATATGCTTTTTGATCCTTGTCAAATTTTTGTGGGCAAGAAGTGGTACACTCAATGGTAACTCAGGGGGGATTCATGGAAGAGTTAATTGAAATCGGTAGATCCTTCGTCCAGACCATGCGTGAGCGCAGGGGCCTTGCAAGTGTTGATGAAATGTATGCCGAAAACGCACAGTCGATAGAAGCAGTCGTGCCTCCGGTTCGACAATTCCGAGTTTCAAAGGGGCGAGAAGCCATCAAGGGAAAGAGAGAGGATTGGTTGGCGTCGCATGAAATCCAAGAACTCGATGTGGATGGCCCCTATGTCCACCCACCCAACCGCTTTGGAGTGCGCTTCAGAGCTGAAGTGATTCAGAAGGCCACGGGTGAGCGTATGACCCTGCGCGAGATCGCAGTGTATTCGGTGGCGGACGGCAAGATTGTGCTGGAAGAGTTCTTCATGCTGCCGAAGTAAGAAAAGCGACCAACAACATTGTCTCTTCGTTGGTTTAATCCGTTAGCACAGCTCTTGAGCGAATTGAAATTCCGGACGGAGGTCGGGAATGCAACACAGATCAGTGGCGTATTACGTAGGAATCGATACTGACGACGCTTCGATTTTGGAATGCGCTGAAACTTCCCGTAACCAGAACAGTCACTTGAATTGCGTGTTGATCGCGGACTTACCCAGCCTGCCTTACCTAAAGTATGGATCAAACAGGTTTGTTGAGGCGGGTCTTCCTTCAAACTGGTTGGATGTTCTTGACGGAAAAAATGCCGCCTTGAAGTCCCGCGCCACAGAAGTTGAAGCGCTTCTGGTCGGGCAGGGAGTATCTGCAAATGTAATTACTTTTATGGGGTCTGGAACAGAGCTACAGCATCTTGTGGCTGGTCAAGCCAATAGCACTGATATCGCCTTTCTAGACGCTGAGTTGCGAAAAGACCCCGATTTGTTTCAGAAGATCGCGTACGGAGTATTGTTCCATTCACCGGTCGCCCTGATGATAAATGGAGATCCGTTTGCCCAACGCGACTGCATTTTCATGGCATGGAATGATAGCCTGCCTGCGTCTAGGGCTGCGCATTTAGCTTTACCCATTCTTCTGGCGGCCAACGAAGTCGTGATTGGGTGTTTTGATTTGCCGTCGCCTGATGACGTAGAAGGCCAAGTGCCCGGAACTGACCTAGCTGGATGGCTCAGCCATCACGGTTGCACCGTGACCGTGTCGCAGTTTCCGTGCGGCGGGAATTCAATTGAACACTGCATTCAGGAACGCGCACGAGAACTGGGGGCCGACCTCGTTGTTATGGGCGCTTACGGGCATTCCCATTTGCGTCAGTCGGTATTTGGGGGAACGACGCAAGCAATGTTGGAGCAGACAAGGTTGCCAGTGCTGTTCGGACACTGATGAAGAGAACCGGCGACAGTGATTTGTTGGGATAGGTAGCACTATACGTTCATCGGTTAATACGGGAGCAGCCAGTTGTTAATGGGTGCTCGCTTGAGGTTAAAGCTGATTTGCCGGACCGGTTCCGCCAAGAAAATCTATCATAATTGACGTCAGTTCATCCCAGTTAGTGAACTCCTGCGCCCCATCTCGTGGATCGATTTTTCGACCGAGCAAGACAACGTGCTCAAGGATCTCCCTCTCAAAATATCCGTAGTTTTCCGGCCTCACCGCGCCTGCGACCAACGCCGTCGCATTTGGTTCAAAACCTGTTCGCATTAGCATTTCGTTGAGATAGTCGCGTGCTTCTTCTCGACCTGACGCGAAAGCAGCTTTTAGACCGATGGAAAGCACGAGAGACTTTCGTTTCCTTAGGGCATCTCTATTTGAAGCGACAAAAGCCTCGAATGACTCGGGATGCCTACGCTCGTGGACAGGGGCCAGAAGAACAACCCTGACCACATCGTCAAATGATACGTGGCTGGACATTTCATCGGTATTGATCAGCTTTGCGTTAAAACCGGCATTCTTCGCGACACTGCTGATGAAGCGCGCAATCTTTGCTGTCTGGCCTTCTACTGTAGCGAAGGCGATGAGTACGGTCATTCCGACCCTCCCATAAATCGGTCTGAATAGATTGCTGATTATGAATAAGTGGCTTGCGTTGCCCTTGATCTCCATCAAAGTCGTTACTTGGGAGCGTATCGGGAGAGTTGTGGTACGCTATTGCCGTCCACGCAGAGCATATATTTTTAGGAAGTTCGCGACGACCTTCATCTCAATGCAAATCGGCCTTTTTGGCGGACAATTTTTGAAACTGGCCATGGCCAAATGGCTTGTTTCGCTACCTTAAAGAAAAGGCCAAGACAGCGACGAGGATTATAGAACTGATGCACTACACCGTGACCTTTACTTGTTGGCGTGCGGGCAGGTTTCTGAGCAATATGATCATAGTCAAACCTTTCAGACAAAATCCGGTGTGACGCGGTGCCCTGAGCGATCAGATGATCTTCGACGGCGTCCATCATGGCAGGGGCCACAGAGAACAAAAAGCCAGCTCTCAAATTGCTTAGAAGATAAATTGCAGCCCAACGGGGGACCGTCGGCCTAACCTGTTTCGCCGCGCCAATCCTTTGGCGGTTCGGATAGAAAAAATACGGTTTTTTTTGGGACAACTCTCGGGGATAATCAATCTGCTTCTCCACCCGGTTGCCATAGATAAGCTTGAGATCGCGCTGTGTTCCGCTCAACCTTACTTGACGCATAATGCTCAATATCGGCTCGATACCCACACCACCTGCGATCAGAACGATGCATTTCTCAGGGCGGTGGCTGATCGACAGATTTCCGTGTGGGGCATCCAAATAGACCGCGGTTTGCGGAGCGATCTGTCCGAGACCGCATATGAAATCCCCAAGCTCCTTTATCACAAATGAAATTTCGGGGCCTTCGGCTGGTGCCGAACTAATCGAGAATGGGTTCTCGTGCAGCGAGAAAGCACTGTGGTCGACGTTTAGCCAGGCAAACTGCCCTGCTTCGAAGGTTAGACCATTGTGACCATGGGGCTTGAGGCGCAACTCCCATTGTTTCGGTGTTAGTCGAGACACAGACGTGACGCGCCACGGCCTTTTCCTGTGACACAAAGGGCGAACGAGATAGACATAAAGCAAAGTTCCAACTGCAACACTGGTCAGGGCAAGCCAGAGACACGTCAAGCGGATGCCCACCGTAGCGCCCAGCATAGACCGAGTGGTGCAACAGCAGGCACGCAATCACCAAGGCTCCCAGCCCGTGTAAGAGGCGCCATGTCTCGTACTTGTAATCAAGGGATTTACGCGCAATTGCCGAGGCGACCAGAGTGAACAAAAAAAATTAAGCGCCGATGCCCGATACCAGCGCTGAACAGTCGGTCGAAATCGTAATTTGGTTTGTTTCATCCCACAGTCGGCGTCCGCCAGAAGGCGTACCCTGATACAGAAGCGTGTGTATCAGCGCAAAGCCGAGTGCTGTACGCGTCATCAACTGATGCACCAGCATGGTCACATCCATACCTAAGCCGGAGGAGATGAACCTGAACCGCCCAGACAGCAGGAACTCGACTAAGATTATTGAAACCGCAAACATTCCAAGCCCGGATGCGAGCTCTTGATGAAACGATCGCGGTGGCCATCCCAGAGACCAAGAACAACCCAACGGAGCCAAGATCAGCAAAACGTAAATCAGCGCCAGATAAGGCCATTTCATACGGTTTTGCTCCACTGTGCTAAAGGTAGGCAACTCGGGCTCATTCAGAATAAACGCTAAGCTGACCTGGGGCTCCGATCATTAGTACTGAGATTGGTCTGAATTTCAGCACGACGTTGTAAGTTTGTTGGGCGACGGTTCCCGTTTCCATTCGTGCAGCCAGTGCGTGCGATCTGGCCAAAGTTGAGGCTGCATGCTTGCGCAAGATCAAGGTCTTTGACCGCGTTTTCTGTCATAATGTTGCGCGCGCGAAATCAGACCAAAGGAGGAGGCTCAAAAAATGCTAGAAGACAAAAAGTCCCCGCAACTTTTCACTGGAACGCATCCGCTCTCCGACAACTTTCGGCGTGAAATGGAAACGTTGATGTCGCGTTTTTTGGGGGGAGGATCACCCTTCCTACCGATGGAAACGGCTGCGCAACGCACGGGTTTTCCGTCTCTCGATATGACGGGGGCGATTTCACCGGCAATCGATGTCCAAGAAACGGATTCTGCGATTGTCCTGACGGCTGAATTGCCAGGGCTGGAAGAGGATGACGTGGAAATTGAAATCAAGGATCGCAGGCTAATCCTGCGCGGTCAGAAGAAGATTGCGCATGATGAAACGGGCGACCTGCGTGTCAGCGAAAGAAGCTATGGCAGCTTTTCCAGAGCCATGTCGCTGCCAGACACTGTGGAAATCGACAAGATTTCAGCAACATTCGACAAAGGCGTTCTGCATATCGAAATGCCGAAGACTGAGCCTCAGGATCCAAGCCGTAAGATCAAGGTTTCGTCGAAATAGACGGTCTGTTGGCTCGATACGGGGCTTGAAAATGCCAAAGTAGAGGGCCGATCATGGATCGGCCTTCTTTGAGTTGCGGCCTGATAGATGTTTTTTGGTTGAATCCGGGCAGACATCGCAAGTGTTTATATAAATGCGCTTTTTTTTGTACATTCGCACCAGGCCATGGGTTTGGTGTTGCAGCGTGTTAGAATGCCCTCACGCGTTTGGAAAAGGGGGTCATAATGCGAAATCCAGAAGCGAGTAGCATTACATCCTCCCGGAATGGTGGTGAAGGTGAGGTGCGGGCATTTCTGGAGAGCCTGACAGGTCCATCGCGCGGAAACGTGAACTGGCTTGTCGATAAAACCCTAACTGTTTCAGTTGACGATGAAAGGGTGCTAAGCCTTCGTCCTAGGGATGACCTGCCTCCCCATGATAACGATGTAGCCACCCTACAATGGGCTGACGAAGGTTACACGGTAACTGCGTCAGCAGGGCGCAATGTATGGGTAAACGGGCAAAATGCTTCATCGGTGTCTCTGAGGCACGGCGACATGATCGAGTTCGGCGAAAAGGGCCCTATGTCTCGATACAGGTTGTGCGATCACTCATTTCCCGCACACCACACAGTCGAAGATATTCTCAGTGACGCATATGCTTACACCCGAACGAGCCGTCGACCCTTCGCCAAAAAGATGTCTGGTGCCCTGCGCGATAGTGGGCGGCGGCTTGCGTCTCAGACCACGATACTTTTCAGGATCACAGTATTTGCAACGCTTCTTTTGATCGCGGGGTTTGGTTACCTACTTTACCAAAACGACCGGCGCTTGGCGGATAGTATCGAACAGGAGTCCCGCAAGATCGAAGCGGTTGCGGTTATGCTCGCTCAAACGCGAGAAGACGCACTTACGCCTGATGATTTGGCTTCGTTGCGTGACGCCTTTGAGAACCAGGTCTTGTCGACCGAACAACGTCTTGGAACTTTGGAACAACGGGCGGGGGCACCCACGCGGGTGATAGCTGCCTCCACTCGATCTGTCGCTTTCCTTCAGGGGGCTTACGGGCTGCGCCACGTAGAAAGCGGGAAGATTTTGCGGCACGTTTTGGGACCGAACGGGGAAAACCTGAAAACCCCGTTTGGCCAGCCTTGGATCGAACCGGACGGAACCGGCGAACCCGCAGAATTTCAGTTCACCGGAACCGGGTTTTTGATTGCTGGGGCACCGTTGATGGCCACCAACCGCCATGTCGCTTTGCCCTGGACCTCGGGGAAACGAGAAAAAGCGCTGAACGACGCGGGTCTCAAGCCTGAAATGTTGAGGCTGCTGGCCTATTTGCCTGATCAGACGGAACCAATAGAGGCGCGTTTGGTCCGGTTCAGCGAAGCGGCAGACTTGGCGATTTTGGCAGTAGAGCCAAGCCTCGTTCAGGACCTCGGAATTCCGTTGGCGGATGCCACGTCGCGCGTAGGTGAAGAGCTTTATCTGTTGGGGTATCCAACGGGTTTGAAAGCATTGATCGCGCAGGCTGGTCCGGGCTTTCTAGAGGAACTGGAAGCTGAAGGAACGTTGAACTTTTGGTCGATTGCGTCCCGGCTTTCCGTTCAAAGCAAGATTCACCCGCTAGCAAGCCGGGGGATCGTTGCGCGGACAAGTGAGAGCGCCATCGTTTATGACGCTGAGACCACGACCGGTGGGAGCGGGGGGCCAGTATTGAATCGGAGGGGTGAGGTCGTTGCCATCAATGCTGCGATCCTGCCCGAGTTTGGTGGTTCAAACATCGGCGTTCCGGTCTCGCAGCTCAGAGCTCTGCTGGGAGAAATGGAAAGCCAGTGATCATTCGCTCGTTCGGAAGCGCGAGTTTTGAACGAAGAACACTGTAGCGAGTGGAACGATCACTGAGATCAGGGCCACGGAGATCAGCAGGTATCCAAGTTGACTGTAGTCCGCAGTCGACGTGACCTCACCGGTCTCTGGGTTGGTGACAGCGCGTGTGACGACGTATGTCTGGTTGAGGTACTTGGTGCTGAGGCTGCTGGCCGACAATGCCATGTTTGTGAACGATGCCATCACCGCAAAAAAGGTCGCTTTCAACTGAACTGGGGCATTGCGTGCGATCCAAGCCAACATCGGGACCATGGCAATCTGCCCAAGCGGCGATTCAACAGCTGTATCAAGAATGGCAATGAACCTTGCGTCGACAACTCCGCCGGTATGCGCCGCCGTCCATTCATGCACACCGTAGTAGAGGGCAAGGTTGGGCAGTGCGAGAACGCCCGTGGCGATCGTTAGCAATACCACCACATGCGCAATAGAGCGATTGACCATAAACGGCCGAAGAACGATTAACCCCAGCAACGCCAGCAGCGAAGTTAACAGAGCCAGAATTGCCAGGAACTGTTCATCGAACTCCAGTTCATCGATTTCAAACCAAGTCAGGCCTGGTCCCGGCAGAGGAACGGCACGAAATACAAAAATGATTGTCGCTGTCCCGATCAAGGCTTTGGCTTGGGCTGGTTCCAGCTCTTTGAGCAGGCGTGACATGAGGTACAGGATTACTGTCAGGGAAACCGCAAAAACTGTTTCCTGCGCAAATTCGAAATCAGCGGTTCCCAGCACGATGCTGAGCACCACGAATGCGACGCCGCCGAGCAATATGGACCATTTGACTTCGGTGACTGCGTCCGGTGTGTGGGGGGGGTGGCCCCGCTGGACACGTTGACGCTGGATCAAGCTGTGAAGAACGACTCCACTAACGGACAACACCGGGATGGCCAGTGCTATCAAGTACACTTGGCCATAGAGCGCGAGGCGTTCGGATTTTTGCAGATCTTCGGCTCCAGAGAAAATCCAGATGTTCAAAGCCGCAACCGCCGCAAACCCGGAAATGATCGCGACTCTTCCCAAGGTTTGCATTGTTGTGTGCTGTGCACGGGTTTCTTCGGGTGTAAACGGGCGGCCGTGTTGATCGACCTTTGGAACCGCCTCGACCGTCATGGCGTCGGCAACTACGTCTTGAATGGCATAGCCCGAAGGCGCCAACAGCAGAGCGACGACATACCAGTCTTCCAGTGGCATAATGGACGCCATTTGCACGGGAGCGGTCACAAGCCCATACATTGTGAGCAAAGACAATGTGATCAGGGATGCGCCAAACAGGATCAGCAGGGACTTCCAGCGCCAGAACAGGTCCACGACATGACCAAGCGGCATTTTTAGGATCCAAGGGATACCGGCCCAAAATGCCAGTCCTGCAACGAAAGAGGCGGATAAATCGAGGTAATCTTTCAGGAAAAAAGCGCCGACGACCGAGGTCAGGCCGGACACGCCGGCCGCAAAATAGACCATCAATGGCGGCAGATAGGACCAATGCAGCTGCTGAACCAGATCCACAAACGTTCTATGCCACCAGGCCGAGAGTTTTGATCCTATGGAAGTTTGGTCAGTCGTCATATGCCGTGGTAGCTCGTGGAAGCCTTTGGGTCGTTTTGTCTAGTTAGAGAAATCCAGATCCGAAAAGCAATGCACTGGTGATCACCCCAAGGATCGGTACCACAATAGGAACGCGGAAGTGCTTGGCGGCCTCGTCCGGCTGCATCTTCAGCAGGATCAGCGAAATGTTGACAAGCACAAAGACGCCCAAAACGATCTGGGATGTGCGCTCTGCCAGAGTACCAATCGGTATAGTTTGAGTCAGCAGTACGATGATCGCCACGACCAGCAAAGTAGCAACTACTGGTGTCTGCGTTGCTTTAGGGACTATCGCCAGAACCTTCGGCAAATGGTCACGGTCAGCTAGTCCGTAGATCACCCGCGAGGCCATAATCATCTGGATCAGTACTCCATTGACCGTCGCCACAATCGCGACCGCGGAAAAGCCCTGTTTAATCACCTCAGGGGCGTTTGAAAACACAAGCGCGAGGGGTGCTGCGGACGTCGAAAGAACATCGATCGGAACAACAAATAGAACCGTCATTGAGGTTCCTAGATACAACATGGTCGCCAGAACGAGCGTTAGCAAAATCGCTTTTGGAATGGTGCGCACAGGGTCTTTAACCTCTTCCGCGACATTGGCCATGTCCTCGAAGCCAACAAATGCAAAGAAGGCGAGAAGTGATGCAGCGAAAATGCCTTTCCACGCGTCGAGTTCAAGCTGGGGAAGCATCGAACTGATCCCGTACCCCTGCGGATCTTGGATCGACATGCCCCAGCCAATCACAAAGAGAAGACCTGCGATCTCGATGATAGTGATGACAGCCGCAACAAAGACCGACTCAGTGATCCCCCAAAGCGCGATTAGACCCATGATCAAAACAACACTGATAGTCAAAATAGGGATCGCAAAACCAGTCAAAGCGTGAAGGTATGATGCTGCGCCAATTGCAACGGCAGAAGCGGAGATAACGCCCGAGGCAGCCACCGCAAGCCCAACGAAAACCGCCATCCAGTTTTTCCGAAATCCCGCCTCAACATAGGCTGCTTCACCTGCGCTGACAGGAAATCGAGTTGCGAGTTCTGCATACGAAAGCGCGGTGAGTGATACGACGAGCGCAGCTACAACGAACGACAACGCCGCAAACGGTCCGGCAATGTCTGCTGTTGCACCGACTAAAACGTATATGCCCGCTCCGACCGTTACCCCAAGGCCATAAAGCGCGAGCAACGGGGTAGTAAGGGCCCGTCTGAGTTTCTGTTCGTTTGGATCAACAGAGTTCATAAGTGATTTCCGCCAACTGCCCATTCCGAACGTCGTCAGTGGCGTCCTTCTCTTTTTTCTAGATTGGCGCAGCGGCTAAATCCTTTGGTCTAAGCTGCACCGAATGCCTTGTGTCTCAACGTCTGGGCGCATTGGGCGCCAATCAACTAACTGGGGGCTCGCCATCACTCCTGCCGAGCCCCCGTGAGTGGAACTTCCACGCCTTCAAAATTCCGTTCACCTTTGTGTTTACTTGGGGACAGGACGGTGAACGTAGAATATGTTGAAACATTCGAATTTCACTATGTTATTTATGTTGGTGCTTTGATCCATGTCAATCAACTCGCGGCGTCGGGTCTGCGAGGCTGTACGCAACCCAACTGTCGTTTGTCGTCGGACTTAAAGGCAAAGCAAACATGTTCGACGGTTTCAGAATTAGGGTGGAAAGCAATTCGCGGCGCTTTGGAACCTGTTACCAGTCTTGGGCTCGGATGGATGCGCTCAGATGGTTGCATCGCGTGCCTTATCACCTCTGGCGAATTCTCAGGCATATGAACATATTGGAAGGAGCACCGTCTGCGCGCAAGGGTGGTGAGGTCAACGATGAGGTGGCGTAGTTGTAGGCCGGCCGGAATAAATTAGGCGCGTACACCAACGCTATTCGACTGAAACGCCAATCTTCGTACAGGAGCGTCCGAAATGAGCAAGGTCAAAGTGCTTTCTTAAGGATGCCTTATAATAGATCTTCTTCCGGGGCTGCAAATTGGAGGAGCATATGCAGATTTTTCGCGGGATTTTACTGGCACTATTCGTCACGGGATCCGCTCTGGCTCAGGACGTCAGCGTCGATGAGGGAAGTGATTTGTATCGGACGTATTGTTGGCAGTGTCACGGTTTCGAAGCGACCGGAGACGGACCAATGGCGGAGATGCTTGCTATTCGAACACCCGACCTTACCAAATTGGCAGGCGAAAACGACGGTGTGTTTCCGATAATTCGCATAGCTGAGCAGATTGATGGTCGTTCACAATTGCTCGCCCATGGGGGCGAAATGCCAATCTTTGGCGCGGTGTTTGAGACAGACCAACAAATCGCAGTGGCTCTACCTAATGGGCAACCGATGATGGTAGGCCTGCCGTTGGCAAATTTGCTCGCCTTTCTTGAATCGATCCAGTCTGAATAGTCACTGACCAATCTGCTAGTCCGTGTCAGCCGTGCGTCTGATTGACATGAGAGTCAGTGGCGGCCCTAACACCTCGAAGACCACAGTACTGGCTAGAGTAAAGGCCATGATCGACGCGGCCCAATGCGGAAATTGTTCTCCAGCTACAAGGGCCATACCTACCGCGACACCAGCCTGTGGCAACAAAGCGGGACCGTACCAGCGGGTCTGACGGCGAGGCAGGCCGCCCAGTTTTGCTCCGCAGTAACCTCCGACAAGGCGGGCCACGGCACGCAAGAATAGGAAAAGAGCACCAGCCCAACCCATCAAACCGAAGGGCACTGTCAGACAAAACCAGCTTGAGGTGGGCACGGCGTCGATCTAGCGCCCGGACATGAAAAAGAAATCCCCGTTTCGATACTTCAAGACCAGCCCGGAGTTCATCCGCCTGTCTGTGATGTTGTATGTTCGGTTCCCGCTATCGCTTCGAAATGTGGAAGATTTGCTGCACGAACGCGGAGTTGATGTGAGCCATGAAGCCGTTCGATACAGGTGGCATCGGTTCGGCCCGATGTTCGCATCCGAAGTAAGAAAGCGACGCATCGCGGGCATGAAGTCTAGCCATGGGCGTTGGCACCTGGATGAGGTTTTTGTGAGGATCAACGGTGAACGGCACTATCTCTGGCGTGCCGTTGACCACGAAGGCGAGGTGTTCGAAAGCTATGTCACGAAGGCGCGGGACAAGAAGGCTGCGCTGAAATTCCTAAGAAAAGCAATGCGCAAGCATGGGCGACCGGAAATAATCGTGACGGACATGTTGAGGTCGTACGGGGCTGCGATGAAAGAAATCGGCGCTGCCCATCGCCAGGAAACAGGCCGCTGGCTGAACAACCGCGCAGATAATTCACACTTGCCTTTCCGACGACGAGAACGGGCCATGCTCCGTTTTAGGCCCATGCGAAGTTTATAGAAATTCGCCGCAGTCCACGCCTCGATCTACAACCTTTTCAATTCGGAACGCAGCCTCTCCTCCAGATCCAACTTCAAGATGAACCGTGCTGCTGCTCTCTCTGAGTGGCGTGGTCTCTGCGAGGCAAAAGGGGCAGCCATCCTGTCCTTGTGGAGACTGGTTAGAATTCGTCTGGCAGCACCACTTCAGCCATTATATGGACCGACCAGCGTTATCGCTTGATCATGTGACCTTGCGCTGGGAATTTAGCTGGTGGTCGGTTTTTTGCCAGAAGCGCGTTCTCGCAACCGTTCCATGACAACATACAGAACCGGAACCAGCACGAGGCTTAGAACCGTAGCCACAAGCATACCGCCAAAAACGGCAGTTCCAAGCGAACGTCGTGCTGCGGACCCGGCACCGCTGGCAATTACCAGCGGCAAAACACCAAGGATGAAGGCGAAAGCCGTCATCAACAATGGCCTTATTCTAATACGCGCGGCTTCCATTGCCGCTTCCTCAATCGAAAGGCCGTCTTGACGTCGGCGGCGGGCGAACTCGACGATCAGAATGGCTCCTTTGCTGGCAAGACCGATCAGCATGACGAGCCCAATCTGACAATAGATGTTGTTGTCATAACCGCGAAACCATTGTGCCGTTAAAGCTCCGAAAATCGCGAGTGGAACCGAAAATAGGACCATCAGCGGCATAACGAAGCTTTCATACTGGGCGGCCAGAAACAGAAAGGCAAAGATGACCGCCAACCCGAACAGGATCGGAGCTACGTTCCCCGCTTTGATCTCCTGATACGCGTTCCCGGTCCACTCAAAGGTATAACCTCTGGGAAGCGTTTGTTTGGCCAGGGCGTCCATGGCTGCAATCGCCTGGCTTGAACTATGGCCATCTCCTGCGGTGCCGCTGATGCTGGTCGAGCGGAACAGGTTATAGTGATTGATGGTGCGCGCGCCGATTTGGGGCTTTAGCGTCACCAAGGCGCTCAACGGCACCATACTGCCTTTGTCGTTGCGCACGTAAAGCCGGCCAATATCCTCTTCGGCTTTCCGGGCATCCACATCGGCCTGTAGATAGACTTTGTACACCCTGCCGTAGACGTTGAAATCGTTGACGTAAACGCCGCCTAAAAACGTCTGTAGTGCATCAAATACATCGCCGATTGAAATCCCCTCGGTCAGTGCCTTGGTGCGGTCAAGTTCGATATGCAGTTGCGGTGTGCTTGCCGAAAATGGGCTATACAGGCCAGACAACGCAGGTTGGGCGTTTCCGGCCGTCACCATTTCCTGCGTCAGCAGTTCCAGATCCTGTAGAGAACCGCCGGTGGTGTCCTGCAGTTCGAATTGGAACCCTCCGGTCGGCGAAAGGCCGAAAATGGGAGGTGGGTTGAATGCGGTAAGTATGCCGCCAGGAAGTTCGTCAAACTGCGCCTGCGCTTTGGCCATAATCTCAGTTACGCTTTCACCGGAACCCTTCCTCTTGTCCCAAGGATCGAGAATTGCGAACAGGTTGCCCTGGTTCGGGGCAGACGTGTTGGTCAAAACGCTGAAGCCGGAGAAAGTGATTACGCCTTTGATGCCGGGCAGTTCATGCAGAATTTCATAGGCCTCATCGACAACCTTCTGGGTCTGTCCTAGCGCCGTGCCTTCCGGCGTTTCCAAACTGATGATGAAATAGCCCTGATCCTCGTTTGGGATGAACCCTGCGGGCACGACGGTGAACATGTAGACCGTTCCCGCCAACAATGCTGCGAAGCCCAGTGCCACTGGTTGCCAAACCCGAATGCACCAGCCAACAACAGCCTCGTAACGCTTGGTGAACCAAGCGAACCCAGTGTCGAATTTCTGGATTATTTTGGCTTTTGGACGCGCTCCACCCAGCAGTAGACCGCACAGGGCCGGGCTGAGCGTCAGGGCGTTGATAGCTGAGATAGCAACGGCTGACGCAATCGTCAGAGCGAACTGCTGGTATAGCTTTCCCGTCAACCCTGGCATCAAAGCAACCGGTATGAAAACCGCCATGAGAACCAGCGAGGTGGCGACAATCGGGCTGGTGACTTCTTCCATCGCACGGCGGGCCGCGACCTTTGCATCCGTCTCACCGTTCTCAATGTGCCTCGACACATTCTCGACCACGACGATCGCGTCATCAACAACCAGCCCGACCGCCAGTACGAGGCCGAACAAAGTCAGGAGATTGATGGAAAAGCCCAGAGCCAACATCAACGCGAAGGTGCCGATTAGACAGACTGGGATTGTTATCACCGGAATAAGCGCTGCGCGCAGGTTGGGCAGGAAGATGACAATGACAAAAACAACAAGCAGGATTGCTTGCCCCAGTGTGAAAAGAACATCCCGAATGGCTTCGCGATCGAAATTTGTCGTGTCGTAGATGACTGTGTATTCAAGGCCCTCGGGGAATTCCTGGGACAATTCCTCCATGGTTTCGCGAACTTGCGATGCCAGTTGCAGGGCGTTCGCACCCGGCAGCTGCATGACACCAAGGCCCACTGTCGGACTGCTGTCCAGAGTTGAACTGAAAGAATAATCCTCGGCACCCAGTTCAACGCGCGCCACGTCCTTCAGCCTGATGACTGCACTGTCATCGCCAATGCCTAGAACGATATCTTCAAACTCTTCCTTGCTTTGCAGCCTACCCTTTGCTGTCAGGGTCAGTTGGAATTTCTGGCTGTCGCCGATCGGCGGCGCTCCCAAAGCACCGGCTGCAACCTGCTGGTTTTGCACAGTGACCGCGTCATATACGTCAGACGTGGTCAGACCCAGGCTTGCCATCTTTTCGGGATCAAGCCAGATCCGCATCGCGTAGACCCTTTCACCCCACACCATCACCGTTCCAACGCCTGGGATACGCTTTAGGCGGTCGGTGATGTGGATGTCTGCATAGTTTGAGATGAAAATTTCGTCGAACTCGCCGTTTGGCGAAATAAGGTTGACGCCCATGGTCAGGTCAACCGACTCCTTTGTGACGGTCACGCCAGAAGCTACAACTTCATCCGGGAGCTGTGCCATCGCCGTGGATACCCTATTTTGCGTGTCTACGGCTGCAATGCTTAGGTCGTATCCTTCTTCGAAAGTGACAGTTATATTCGAAGTACCGTCGTTGGAGCTGGTCGACGCCATGTAAACCATACCCTGGACGCCGTTTATCTGCTCTTCTAGGGGGATGGTCACCGCCTCTTCGACTACTTCGGCGCTGCCGCCGGTATAGGTGGCGCTGACCACAACTGTTGGAGGGACGACTTCCGGGAATTCGCCAACGGGTAGCAACGGGATCGAAATCAATCCTGCGATTACGATGACCAGTGCGATAACCGAAGCGAAGACGGGCCTTAGGATGAAAAACCGGCTCAGCATTCAGCCATCAGCCTTGCCAGCATCCGAAGCGGTGGATGGCGTCTTGACCTCGACGGCCATGCCGGATCGGACGCGCTGTTGCCCTTGTACGATCACTTTCTCACCGTCTTTGAGCCCCGACATTACGATGCGGCGCCCCTCATAGTTGCGGCCAACAGATACACGGCGGCTTTCGGCCTTGTCGTTCTGGTCGACGACAAAAACAAAAAAACCGGCTTGATCCTGTGTAATAGCTTCAGAAGGTACAGTGATCTGACCTGATTGCTCGGCAAGCTGGATACTCACTTTGGCATATTGACCAGGTCGCAGCGTTTTTTCGGGGTTGGGAAAAACGGCGCGCACGGCAATTGTGCCGGTCGTTGGGTCAATGCCCGGATCGGAAAAGTCGAGCGCCCCCGAATGTGGATGCTCGCTCCCATCAACCAATGTTATGGCCACCGGCAGGTCAGGGTTCGCCGTTTTGTATTTTTCCAGTTCCAGAAATTGCGTTTCGCTTGGGCTAACATAGACGTACAGCGGGTCCATTTGGACCAGCTCTGCCAAGACGGTGTCATTAGCCGAGACCACGTTGCCGACATCCTGATAGACGCGCCCAATACGCCCATCAATCGGGGCAGAGACCGTCGCATAATCCAGATTCACTTGGGCCGAATCCACAGCACCCTGACTGCTGTCGAGATCGCCTTTGGCCTGCGCCGCGTTGGTGGTTGATTTGTCGAGCTGCTCCTGCGCGACCGTTCCGTCACTTGCCAGGGCGGAAAAACGCTCTTTCTCTCTGGTTGCGAACTCAAACCCGGCCTGGTTTTTATCTCGCTCGCCTTCGAGGCGCCTAAGTTCGCTTGCATAGGGACGTTTATCGATAACGAAAAGGGTATCGCCTTTGACGATATCCGTACCCTCAGAGAATGTGCGATCTTCAACGTGGCCATCGACACGCGACCGAACGGACACTGTGTTGGGTGACTCTGTTCGTCCGGTCAACTCAAGAAAAAGCGGTACCTCGCCTGTCGTTGCCTGGGCTACGACAACCTTTGGTGCGGTGGTAACTGTTTCGTCCGCTTTTTTTTCGTAGCAGCCGGAAATGAAGATCATTGCACACAGTGGCAACAGATGGCGTAATGCTCGGCTTTCACCAGTTATCCACCATCGTAACTGCAATGAAACCTCCTAAAACAAACCACTACCATCTAGGCATAGGTTATTTTGTTCAGGGTGTAATCGACAACAGTTTTATGCGCGCCCGTAAGTTGGCGGCCGGATCAACAGAGATTAATGAGCTGAAGCAGACACGAAGCACTCGAAGCCTCGCCTTGTGGGTTAGGGGAAGACTGAATCGGGAAGAGCGCAGCTCAGCCGAGATGACCTTGGGTGCAATCAATTTTTCTTTGGCACGGAGTTTTTGGCGGTTGTGTCGTAGTTCCGCGTTCAAAAGGCACGGCCGGATGAACTTAATCAGAGTCCACTTGGCCGTACGATTTACGAAATCGCAGTTCTGCCCCTCGTTTAAACCGTCTTTTGAATTTGTCGGTGGTCAACGGGGCTCGGCTCAATAGGTCATGTATTTTGAAATCAATATAGTCGATATGATCTGCCAACTTTGATTTTCTGGCATTGATATCCTGCAAAAGTGAATCGCGTTCTTTTGATACTGCTTCAAGTTCTTGGGAAAGCCGATTGGCGTCAAAAATTATCTTTGAAAACAAACGCGATATCAACCATTCCACATCCTCGCATCTGGACTCCGGTGCAGAAACCCTCTCGGCCAATAGGGAAAGATCGACGTCGCTAAAGTCCTGAAGCCATTCATTTAGTGGTGCCGCAGGAGTTTCTTGAGTTGCGCTGTCTTCAAAATCAATGCCGAAGCTTTCTTTAAGAAATTGCAACTCGGAAAGGTCGGCCAGTTCCTCAAAGTAGTTCGAAGGAACTTTTTTATCCGACTGATATAGATTGCGCAGCTCTTCGATGGTTTTTGCTCTGGCGTGCCAAAGCGGGTTGTCGAAGGATTGGCAGGGGAAAATTCGATTAAATGCATATAGTAACTTAAGAGCCGACACGCTTAACGCTTCATTCACACGCTGCTTGTTGACGTTAGCGATGTCTATTCCAACAAAGGCGCAAAAATCGTCAATGACATCCCCATTGACCAATGATGCTCGCTCAAACGATCTTACATGGACGTTTTCTACACCAACAAGGCTGCTGAATTGATCTAAATACCGCCGATACTGGGGATCAATCGCGCCTGGAACCGTATCTCTACCCCCTTGAATATACTGCTGAAAGATCGAAGCAGCATATGGAATAGGTGGGCGGACATAGCACAAAATCTCAACTTTGACATTGCGTTCTTGAATGAACCTAATGAGGTCTTCTTTCCCTTCGTCGTCAATAAGCCCAATATTTTCCCCAGAGGCCACTAATACATTGCGGTCTGGTCTTCTTAGATCTTCGTCGAACTGGGCTCTGAACTTGTCTCTTTTGGCCTTGATCTGTTTTTGGCTAAGGCCTTGGCGCTTCCACTGGTAGAAATCCTGATAATTCCCGGAAAAAGCGGTGTGGAGTGGGAAACCGTGATTTTTGGCCGGAAAACGGGCCATAAAAATCTTTCCATCATCATAACTGGCCAAGCTATGCTGAATAGAGGTGCTGCCGGTCTTTTGTGTGCCAATATGAAGAATTACTTTTTCGACCATGTGAACAATCTGTCAACTGAGATTCTCGGTGGTGCAAATTGCATGCAGACCCGGCACTTGGCAACCCAGGATCGTAGCTAATTTATTGTTCTGGCGACGCGCTGCCTTAGCGCCGCTGTTAACCAGCCAACCAGCGTAGATATTCTGGTGCACGAAAGGCAGGTCCGTAGTTTGCTGGAATGGCTGCGTCGTTGCATTGTTGCCGGAAATGCCGCCAAAAGAACAAGGCGCACCAGAGCAAGTTTGCACCTGCGAACTATTTGGATTCCAACAAAGTCCCCTTCGTTCAAGGTTGGTTCTTGCACTGGTTCTGTCCGACCCGAGCTTGGTATATGAACTGCCATTGAATGGCATCTTTCAAGCTATTCAGCACGATATACCTGGATGCATTGACGGACGGGTATTGATAGTGTCAGACGTCCAGCGACGGAAAGCCCAAACAGAAATAGGACAAAGGCAACGACATCAGATGCCTGCCTGCCTAAATTCGCTGGCGAAACGGAATGAAAATCTTTGGCTGAAGGGCCACACGGCATGACGAAGGCTCAAACGGTGCGACCGCCACACCCGCTTTGGATCAGTGTTATGCACGAGGCCGGTGATCTCGCGCGCCTTGCTCTCCCGATTGTCATTTCATTGGCTGCGGCCGCTTTGATTGGTGTTGTGGATACGGTGATGGTGGCCCCGTTGGGAACGCTTCCGCTTGCGGCCGTCTCAGTAACCGCCTCGGTATTGATCATCTTTTACTCTGCGCTTTACGGCTTTGTGTCCGCAATCGGTGTGCGAATGGCTGAAGCCTTTGGCAAGGCGAGTGAAGGAGGGCTTTTAATGGCCGTGCGAGCCGGG
This sequence comes from Ruegeria sp. BC1, assembly GCF_056539305.1. Classification (NCBI taxonomy): domain Bacteria; kingdom Pseudomonadati; phylum Pseudomonadota; class Alphaproteobacteria; order Rhodobacterales; family Roseobacteraceae; genus Ruegeria; species Ruegeria sp. BC1. The sequence goes on along the minus strand of NZ_JBQFUT010000002.1, from coordinate 9,978 downwards.
CTGTTGGTTTCGCTGGTCGCGGGGATTATCGGTGCAGGACTGATGGTCAGTCTGAAGCCTGCTCTGGCATGGATCGGCCAACCGCCTGATGTGATCAAGTCGCTCGGTGGTTACTGGATTGCGATGAGCCTTCTCTTGGTTCCATTTACAGTTTTTTATACGTTGAAAGCCTTGTTCGACGCCATGAACAGGCCCTGGATCGGGGTTGGTCTTGCGTTTCTGGCCGTGGGTTTCAACATCCCCGCGAATTACGTGCTGATTCACGGCATCGCCGGTTGGCCGGGGCTGGGCCTTGTTGGGGCCGGAATTGCAAGCCTCCTGTCCCAGACGGTGCCGCTGATCGTTGCGTTTGCTATTTTTGGTGCCATGAGCCGGAAATGGAGCATTCCGCAAAGCACTGGTTTTGATTGGTCAGAACTGAAAGTTCAGATCAGGGAAGGGTTCATTATCTCGGTCGGTTATCTGGGCGAGGGGGCCGCTTACGCGGTCGCTGGCTTGATGCTGGGATGGTTCAGCGCCGCTGCGCTTGCAGCTCATCAGATTGTTTCGTCGGTTAGCGACGTTATTTACATGGTGCCATTGGGCGTTTCGATTGCGATCTCAATACGTGTGGCTCAGGCTATGGGAGCGGATGAAAGTGACCGGCTGAAATCGATTGTGCTGGCATCGCTGCTGGTCGTCGTCAGCTGGATGACCCTCGTAATCGCAGGTATCCTGTTGGGGCGGAGAGCAGTGGCAAACAGTTTGTCGGATGACCCCGAGGTTGTGTCGCTGGCAATATCAATGTTCCTGGTTATCGCGGCTATGCAGATCGCCGATGGGGTGCAGGGGACAATGCTGGGCGCGTTTCGCGGTTTGATGGATAATCATATCCCCGTTGCCATTACACTGATTGCCTACTGGGTTGTCGCCTTGCCTGTTGGTTATGCTTTGGGCTTTATACTTGGATTTGGGCCAAATGGGGTTTGGATTGGTTACGGCACAGGACTGGCATTGGCTGCTGTTGCGCTGACCTACCGTTTCTTTGCAAAATCAGTTGCGTAGCCGCGTAAGTGACGACTTGTCCGGGGAAATGTCATGTTGCTTGGATAAGGGGACATACGTCACGCCCGTCAGAGGCGCCCGCTTAAATCGGGTCACCGCCCAAAGGAAACTAAGAACATGTGACCGACGTTGGGCCTGCTTTGCATTGGCGGGGCTGCAATTGCCCCGCCTTACAAGTCATCAGCTTGTATGGGCGTTATGGCCGAAATACAGGAACTCCTGATTCATTCCCGCAACTTCTCCGGCTTCCAGTGACAGGCTGGGACTGTCGAGCATCTTGTAGCTTTTCTGAGATTTGACCCATTCATCCGCATTCTGAAGCGTTGTCAGTGTATAGCTGGTGGTTTCATTCAGATAATGCGTGGGGATGATGATCTTGGGCTTTAGTTTGGCGACGATGTCGTTGCCCTGTTGGTAGTCCAGAATATGCTGTGACCCATCCACGGGGAGGGTCAGAACATCCACCTGGCCGATGGCATCCCAGAATTCCTGCGGTGGGTCGTGGCGGTTATCGCCCCAAATTAACGTCCTGATGCCTCCGGTCTCGATCAGATAAACGACCATGTCCATGTGGCTGACATTGTCTGGTGGACACGCTTGTACGCCGAATTCGGCAAGGGCGTTGGTCCAGTCATACCAGCCCGGAGCACGGCAAACATGTTTGTCGGCAAACCCGGTGATTTTGATATCTGCGAACTCGAAATTGCCGACCATGCGATCAAGAACCATGGTGGACACCGGTCGGTGTATCGCGTCGTGGTCGAAATGCGTGTGCGTTGACATGCAGATATCTACCGGGGTTTCGGGGAACTCGTTCTTGAACCACAGCCCCCATGCGCCCGAGGGGTCATCCCGCCAGGGGTCGAACAGAACCGTTGCCCCACCCGGCGATGTTATCTTGATCGCGCAGTGGCCGTAGTAGTCGACACCAACCGCGCCCTCGACCGCATTGCCAGTGGTTTTCTGCAATTCGATCACACCATTGTTGTTGCCCGGCTGTGTCCAGTCGGTGGACTGCGCTTGGGCTGAAGTCCCGCTTAAAAGAGTTGTCGCACTTCCCAACCCGGCGGCACCGGCGGCCATGAAAAATGACCGGCGTGACAAGGCGGGTGCGTCATCGTCTGTATCCCCGCGCACGAATGCTGGTTTGAGATTCAGGTCTTTTCTTTCCATTGTATATTTTCCCTGCTGTCTGATGGCCCGAGCCAGCCTCGGACACCACGAGCGTAGCAATCAGGTCAGCAAACCACGGCATGGGAAAAACACGGGCGAAACATGGGGAAATTCCCCATGTTTTACTGAATGGACAGCAAGAGGCTGCGCAAGTTCTGACCACTGCGCTTGAGGCCAAGCTTTGTTCGGATGTTGTTGCGATGAAATTCGATCGTACTTGGTTCGCGAGACAGTGTGCGGGCGATATCCTTCGTCGTCTGGCCGCGCATGATCATTTGCGCGATTTCCTGTTCCGCAGGTGTAAGCGCCTCAAATACGGTTGTTAGCTGGCCGCTCATTTCCGAGGTGATGGATTTCAGATTTTCCTCGGCCAGTTCCAGATAGGCTTTCCCGGTCGGATCACTGTCAAGCCTGCTGCGGAGTTTTGCAAGATAGGGCACAACCAATGCTTTGATCTGGCGCAGTAATCTGGTGTCATACTCCTCGCGCGAGGTTTCCACGTTATTGAGCAAGACACGCAGCGCTGTGTTCGCTTCTTCCAGATCTGCTGTTCGGTTTGCAACACGTTGCTCTAACTGGTCCAATGTGGCTTGCAATTCCGTTTCCAGCGCAATGCGGCGTTCGATTTCGATCAGCAACTCCAGATCGGCTTCGATGACTCGCGCGAATTCCTGCAACCCTTCACGAAAAAGCAGAGCGCGCCGGTTGCGGCGCGTGTCGAGGACGCAAATCGTTCCGAATATCGAACCATCGGGCCATTTCAGAGGGTAGCCGATATAGAAACGCATTCCGTGTTCCATATCGTCATTGTCCTGCCACTCGGGTTCACAGGTAGCATCCTCGACGGTCAATTCACTGTCGCGTTGCAGGACGCCGTAACAATAGAGCTTTTCGTTTAACCGGAACCGGCGACCGGTTTCGTATGGGTTACCTTCAGATTTGCTTGTTACATATACCGAGTGATGCGGCTGGTGCGTGCGCATAACCAAGCTAGCCGGCACGTCGGCCACGCGCGCAATCAGATCAACAATCCTTTGCCATTTGGCGAGGGTTTCTTGCGATATCGCTGGTTTCAACGGCGTGCACCCAGGGCTACTTAAAACTGGCAATCCTGTAGTGCACTGTGACGGCGATAGGCCGTTTCAGCAACCTTGGCCTGACCAAGGGCAAATATTCGCCCGCCTTTTCGCTGCTTATTTCGCAGCTGTTGAGCCCCCGTGTACTTCGCGCAGAACGTTAAGAAACAACTTGGCTACGCGGGTGGGCGCAGGCTGTTTTCGGGACACTGCTGCAAATCTGGTCCGGTACCGTATCTTTTCGGGCAGGACTTTTTTCATAAGGCCCTGCTGGACAAATTCCTGTGCCAGGTGGTCAGGAAGAAAGCCAAGATAGCGGCCAGACAGGATCAGAATGGCCAGGGCTTGTTCACTTTGCACCTTGGCGGCACGTCGAAACCCCAGTTGTTGGCCCACGATAAGGTTGGGAGAGTTCAGGTTGAGGCCCGCATAATTGTATTTTTGCAAATCGATAGTCTCAAGATCGCCGCGTGAACGCTCGAACAGGGGGTTTTCGCGCCCGCAATACAGAAACATGTTTTCACCGTACAAGGGCGCGTATTCAAGGCTAGCCGATGGCCTGTGCAGGGCAATGATCCCAATGTCCAACTGGCCGCTAATAACCATTGTCTCAATCACGTTTGGCGGCTCGAGCGACAGTTCGATCTGAACGGCGGGGGCGGCCTCGTTGAATTTGTGAATGGCGCGGGCCAAGCGGGCTTCGGGGTTAGTGGTGCACTGGTCGAACAGGGCCACCCGTATATTGCCGGCCATTTGCTGTTTGATTTCATTAACTTCAGTTCGAAACTGCGAAACGGAAATCAAAAGATCTTCTGCCGCATTTAGCACTTTTTCGCCATCCTCGGTCAGCGAAAAGCCAGCGGGCCCCCGATTGCAGAGCTTCAGATCAAGGCGCAGTTCCAAATCCGAGATGTGTTTTGAGATCGTGGATTTGCCGATGTTCAATTCAATCTCGGCTGCCGATAGACCGCCGCTTTCAACAACGGTTTTGAAGATTCGTAACAGCCGAATGTCGGTGTCACCGATGCGGGTCGCCAGCTTTTCCAACTTCATGTCGCAAGTTCGATATTTGTGAAACCTTTCGCGCAAAGTTTAACAACAACGAAACACTATTCACAAGCTAGATTGACCGCGCTGAGGTAGAATCGGACTGGCCATCTCCCCGGGTCAGCGCGCACCTCGAACCACGACAAATGGGAGGAAATCCATGTCATTTCTCAATAAGCTTGGCACCTTTACCGCTGCTGTATCGGTAGCCGCGCTGATGGTAGCTGGCGCAGCAGATGCGAAAAACTTCAAGATCGCGGTAGGCGACAGTGCGGGAAGCGCGCAGGAAGCACTGGGTCTGGCTTTCGTAAAAGCGCTCGAAGAAAAATCGGGCGGTGAGCATACTGCAACCCTGTTCCTGAATGGCCAGTTGGGCTCTGAACAGGACACTGTCAACGAGGCCGCAATCGGCACTCTGGACATGTCTCTCTTGGCGATCAACAACATCACGCCGTTCTCGCCCAGCGTTGGCGTGTTTACCTTGCCCTATGTTATCCTCAGCCTGGAAGACGCCGAAACACTGACCCAAGGCCCGATTGGTCAGGAACTGGTGGAGAACACCATCCGTGATGCTGGTGTTCGCATCATCGGCTGGACCTATACGGGTTTCCGTCGCCTTACCAACTCGAAAAAGCCTGTCAGCTCGGTAGCCGATCTGCAGGATCTGATTATCCGCGTTCCCAAGAACGAAATCATGATCGAAACCTACAAGGCGTGGGGCATCAACCCGACCCCAATGGCCTGGTCGGAAACCTTCACTGGTCTTCAAACCAAAGTCGTCGACGGTCAGGACAACCCGTACCTGACAATCAACGCAATGAAGTTCTACGAGGTTCAGGACCACGTAACCAACCTGCGTTACATCTTCTCGATCGAGCCCCTGATTATCTCGGAAGCTGTTTTCCAGGACCTGTCCGCAGAAGAACAGCAGATGATTTTGGAAGCAGGGCAAGAGGCCACTCTGGCGTCGGCCCAATTCCTGCGCGACTCTGAGGCTGCGATCAAAGAAGAACTGACCGCCAAAGGTATGGAGATCATCGACCCCGAGAATGACGAAGCCGAATTCATCGAACTGGCAACTGGTGCCGTATGGCCGCAGTTCTACGAGTCGATCGGTGGCGTCGAAAAGCTGAACACTGTTCTCGAGGCCATCGGCCGCGAACCCGTGCAGCAATAATCGCCACAGAGCGATACGGGGAAGAGCGCTTCGGCGCTCTTCTCATCTCAGGGAGGAGGGAAACCTTATGTTCTGGAAGTTTCTGGACAATATAGAAAGTGTAATATGCCGGATATTGCTATCCGGTTTCGTCTGCCTTTTGTTCGTACAGATCGTCGCGCGCGAAGTCTTTGGCTTTTCGATCAGCTGGATCGAGGAACTCTCGGTCTACATGTTCGTCTGGTTCGTTTACTTCGGTGCCAGTTACGCCGCCCTGAAAGGTGCGCATAACCGCGTCACATTCCAGTTCAAATTCCTGCCCGATGGCGCGATCAAATACATCGAGGCCTTTGCCGATCTCTTTTGGCTCTTTTTCAACGTCTATTTCCTCTACCTGGCGACGGATTTTGTCTTCAACAAGATGAACAAGTTCTGGAAATCCCAGACTTTGGGCATCGAGATGAAGTACATCTACATGGTGCTGCCCATCGCTTTTGCACTGATGACCTTCCGCATCATTCAGGTGAACTATCGCCGCCTCGTCAAAGGCGAGGAAATCCACGATCCCGATCAAATTGATTTGGACGAAATCAAAGCCGCCACCGAAGCGGCAAAAGACAACTGAGGTAGGGAGGGGTAATCATGGAATCCGAAATCGTCACAATCCTGTTTGGATCGTTTCTACTGTTGCTGCTCATCGGCGCGCCGATCACGGTGGCGCTGGGCGTGGCCTCGCTGTTCTCGTTCCTGTATCTGGGCGAAAACCCGATCAAATTCGTGCAGATCGCCTTTACCTCGGTGGGTGCGTTCCCGCTGATGGCGCTGCCAGCCTTTATTCTTGCCGGGGCACTGATGGAGGCGGCCGGCATCTCTAAGCGCCTTATTAACGTCGCTGAAAGTCTGGCCGGTCCGTTTACAGGCGGTATTTCGGCTGCGACGGTCATGGCCTGTTTGTTCTTTGGCGCGATCTCGGGCTCGGGCCCGGCAACAACCGCGGCGGTGGGGATGCTGATGATCCCCGCAATGATCGATCGCGGATATGAGCGCGGCTATGCCTCGGCAATCACGGCCTCCTCTGGTGGTCTCGGGATTATTATTCCTCCCTCTATCCCGATGGTGATCTTCGGCATTGCCGCGCTCGGTATGGCGCCTCCGGTCGAAGCGGTCGAGAAATTCGGTACCTTCCAGTCGGTCTCGATCTCGAAACTGTTCATCGCAGGTTTCGTTCCTGCCTTCCTGATCGCCACCAGCCTGCTGATCCTGAACTTCTTCATGTCGAAAAAGCGCGGCTATAAAGGCGTGGCCGAGGGCTGGTCGCTCCGTCATGTCGGGTGTGAAATGTACCGTGGCTTCTGGTCGCTGATGGCACCGCTGGTGATCCTGGGCGGTATCTACACCGGCTTCTTCACGCCGACCGAGGCCGCAATTGTCGCGATCTTCTACACTCTGGTCGTTGGCGTGGTGATTTACCGCGAACTGACATGGCAGTCGCTGTTCCAGTCACTCGAGGCCACTACATGGCTGACTGGCCGCGTACTGCTGATCCTGTTCACAGCAACCGTGTTCGGACGTCTGCTGGTTGAAAATCAGATCCCGGCGATCATCGCGGACTCTATGCTCAGCTTTACCGACAACCTTTATGTGATCTGGGCGCTGATCATCTTTTTCCTGCTGTTTGTCGGCATGTTCATGGAGACGCTGGCCACCATCCTGATCCTGGTTCCGGTGATGCTGCCAGTGGCATATTCGGTGGGCATCGACCCGATCCACTTTGGTGTGGTGATGGTTTGTACGCTGGGTATCGGTTTCCAAACGCCGCCGCTGGGAGAGAACCTGTTCATCGCTTCGGGTATCTCGAACATCACGATCGAACAGATCTCGTTGCGCGCACTGCCCTTTGCTGCAGCCAATACCATCGCGATTTTCATCATCGCGTTCTTCCCAGAGCTGTCGCTATGGCTGCCAAGACTGCTGGGCTACTGACCTGAAAGGATGATGACATGAAACAAATGGTGACAAACATCCTGTTCGCGACGGACCTGTCTGAAAACTCGGGTCACGCCTTGCGCAATGCTGCCAGCATTGCGCAAGCCACCGGGGCGCAGATTCACGTGTTGCACGTCAATGAGCCGATTTCGGATGACGCTAAGATCACGATGGAGATGTTCATCCTGAACGAGGAAACCCGGAAGACAGCGATCCAGCGCCGCCACGAAATGGTGCGTCAGGTTCTGGCTGAACGACAGGCTAAGTTCTGGGCTCGCTTCGAAGGCGAGGACGCCAAGATTCGTGAGCAGGTTACCTCGATCGAGGTGACCGATGGCCATCCGGCCGAGGTGATCCTACGACGCTCGGTCGAGCTGGGCTGTGACCTGATCGTTCTGGGGGCTCATGACCACGGCTTTTCGCACACATTCCTTGGCACTGTCGCAAAACGAGTACTGCGGCGGTCCAAAATCCCGACACTTATCGTTCCCAATCCGGGCGAGACGTGATCCTCACTTAGACAAGGACTAACAAAATGACCAAAATTCTGACCGCGCAGGACCTGGCGGACACGTTCGACGCGTTCAATCGCCATGACATCGACGGTGTCATGACGCACTTTGCTGATGACTGCGTGTTCTACACTGTCGCAGGCGACGAGAAATACGGCAACAAGGTCGAAGGCGCAGAAGCCATCGCTGCCGCGTTCTCGGGCGTTTGGGCTGGAATGAAAGATGCCCACTGGGATCACCACAGCCACTTTGTGCATGGTGACCGTGCCGTGTCCGAATGGACCTTTTCCGGCACTGATGCAAACGGCATGCGGATCGAAGCCGAAGGCGCCGATCTGTTCACCGTTCGTGACGGAAAAATCATCGTAAAGCAGGCGCTTCGCAAGACACGCCCTATGTTCAAAGCCTGATCCGCCGCCCTGCGCGCACCTTTGGAGAAAAACAAGAATGGTGGACAACAGCATCCCGCGTCACTGGCCTAAGACCAGTTACGATCCCAAATATGACCCGATCATTGATGCGGGTCCGGGTCACAACCGTGACCATGCGCCAACATACTGGATTGGAACCGCAGGCACTCCGCCTGTGGATGACGGCCCCGTGTCCGCCGACATGGATGCGGACGTAGTCATTATTGGTTCGGGTTATACCGGCATGTCGACTGCCATTCATCTGGCCAAGGAACACGGCATTCAGGCCGTGGTTCTTGAGGCAAACACCGTGGCCTGGGGCTGCTCGACCCGTAATGGCGGGCAGGCCCAGATCTCATCCGGACGGCTGAAGCGATCTCAGTGGATTGAGCGCTGGGGCGTTGACGTCGCTAAGGGGATGCACTCTGAGGTGACCGAGGCCTTTGAGCTGTTTAATGACCTGATTGCGTCGGATGACATTGACTGTGATCCTCAGCCGGGTGGGCACTACTATATTGCTCACCGGGAAAAGGTCATGCCGTCGCTCAAGAAAGAGAGCAAACTGCTGAACGATGTGTTCGGCTATGGCTCACGTATCATTTACCGTGATGAGCTGCACGAAAGCCACGTGCGCGACATGGAGGCAGCTGGCGCCATGTGGGAGCCAGACGGAACCTGTATTCATGCCGGTAAGCTGGCCTTTGGTTACGCCAATATGGCTCGGCGGCTGGGTGCGAAAATCCACACCGGCAGCCCGGTCATGGGGTGGGAAACCAAGAACGGGATTCACCATCTGCGCACACCGGGCGGCATCGTTCGGGCAAAAACCGTGGCGTTGGCTACGGCAGGGTATACCCCTCCGGGGCTGAACAGCCGCACGAAACATCGCCTGATGCCGATCCTGTCGAATTCATTGGTCACGCGGCCGCTGACGCAGTCCGAGTTGGACGAGTGCGGGATTCAGACCAAATCTCCGCTGACCGATACCCGCACCTTGCGCCACTACTATCGTCTGCTGCCTGACAACCGGATGCAGATCGGCAGCCGCAGCGCAGTAACCGGGCGCGATGCCGAGAATGACAAGCACCTTGAGCTGCTAAAAAAGGGGCTCGCCCGTAAATTCCCGGCGCTCGAAGATATTAATCTCGACTACTCCTGGTGGGGGTGGGTGGATGTCAGTCATGACATGATGCCGCGCATTTTCCAGCCTGACCCGGAACAAAAGGTGTTCTACGCCATGGGCTATGGCGGCAATGGGGTAATGTACTCGGCACAGGCCGGGCGCCGCATGGCGCAACTGGTGGCAGGGCAAAAGGACAAAGCCTTCGATCTGCCGATCTTCACCTCACCTCTGCCCAGTCACGGCATCCTGACACCGTTCCGCAGATTGGGGCAGCGTATGGCCTATGTCGGCTACTACCTGAGAGACGAAATACTCTAACTAAACAAAGCTATAGCGGCTAGTATACAAGGAATCGCCACTATGAAAATGACGACTGAAGAGGCCTTTGTTAAGGTTCTGCAGATGCACGGTATTGAACATGCGTTTGGTATCATTGGTTCGGCGATGATGC